>JAFRGA010000075.1 GCA_017434045.1 Eggerthellaceae bacterium | reverse complement strand
TCGCCTACAGCATGAACGCACTCAGCGTTCCCACGCTCGTCGTCGAGGCAGGCGTGGGCATGCGCATCACGCCTGAAGTCGGTGAACAGCTTGCGGATGGCATGCTGGCCGTCCTTGCGGAAGCCGGCATTTGGGCAGGCCCCGTTCCCGATGTGCACACACCCACGATCAGCACCGATGGCGAGGTGTCGTTCGTGAACGCAGACGTGGCGGGCGTTTTCGTCCCCAATGTCGAACACAGCTTGCATGTAGAGAAAGGTCAACTCATCGGACGCATCATCGATTGTGGTGAGGGCGCAGTGCTTCAGGAGCTCGTGGCACCCACAAGCGGATTGCTGTTCACCCTCCGCGAATACCCGATCGTCTACCCTGGCAGCTTGATAGCCCGCGTGCTGGGAGGTGATCTTTCATGATCGAGCAGATCATCGCCAAGTTCAGCATGCCCTATCGTGAGAGCCTCGTCATGCAGGCATTCTCGTTCGGCATCGACGAAGAGGGGCGCACGCTGGGAGGCGGCGCTTTGACGGATGGGATGGACCGCGCGCTCTGCCTCGTTGCAGGCTTGCGCGGTGACGAGGTGCAGCAGACGTTCATCTGCGCCCGCCTCGTCGACCGTCTTCGTCAAATGGAAGCCGAAGGCGCGCTCGCGCCAAACAACCTGATTACGGTCATCCCCTGCGCCAACCCCGCGTCCATGGCAATTGGCTGGCGCTTCTGGCCCGGAGACAAAACTGACATCAACCGCATGTTCCCCGGATACGACCAGGGCGAGACCACGCAGCGCATCGCTGCTGCCCTCTTCGAGCAGGTGAAGGGCTTCCGCTACGGTGTGCACTTCGGCAGCTTCCACCTGCAGGGCGACTTTTTACCCCATGTGCGCGTGATGCATGGACCGGGCTCGACGGGAAACCACGGAGCAGATTTCGGACTGCCCTACGTGCTGCATCACGTACCAGGCTCGTTTGACACCACGACGTTGCATTACAACTGGCGTCTATGGGATACGGAAGCATACACGCTGTACACGAAGGAAACGGAGCTGGTGAACGAGGAGTCGGCGGACGAAGTCGTGCAGGCTGTGCTGAGGTTCGCAAACGCCCGCGGCATCGTGCGCTTTCCTAACCAGCCCAACCAGCTTGACCGTCCGACAACCGAGCTCGGCGAGCGAGCGCTCGTAGGTGTCGCGGTACCGACGGGAGGCGTGTTCTGCCCGAAGACGCAAATCGGCGACACCGTTTCCAAGGATCAGGAGCTGGCAGTCATCGTCGACCCGCTTCGCGGTTCGGTCTTGGCTGAGCTGGCAGCGCCCTGCGATGGCGTGGTGCTTTACACCGCCCGCACGCCGCTCGTGAACGAGGATACGCTCGCGTTCCAGCTGGTTCCGACGGACGTGGAAACGATTGGCGACAGCGAGCAACGCGGCAACTTCCTCGACCCCGAGGCGTAAGCGAAAGAAATAATCCCCCTCGGCTTGCAAAACGAGTCGATGCCCAGTCCCAATGGCTCATTCTGAAATG
>JAFRGA010000074.1 GCA_017434045.1 Eggerthellaceae bacterium | reverse complement strand
GATCATGATGTCGATGAACGCCTTGTTCACCATATCCATCTCGGCTTGGCAGTCGCCGTAGGTGAAGTCCTGTTCCTTGCCGCCGACGATGGCCGGCAGATCCTTCAAGTCGTTGGGAACGACCCAGTCCAGCGTGATGTTGCTGAACGGCGCCTGCGTGCCCCAGCGGTTGGGCGTGTTCACGCCGTAGATGAACGACTGCACGCACTGCTTGACCTCTTTCTGAGAGAGGTTGTCCACCTTGACAAAAGGAGCAAGGTAGGTGTCAAAAGAGGAGAAAGCCTGAGCACCAGCCCATTCATTCTGCATGATGCCCAGGAAGTTGACCATCTGGTTGCACAGCGTGGACAGGTGCGACGCCGGCGAGGACGTGAGCTTGCCGGGCACGCCTCCGAGACCTTCCTCGATGAGCTGCCTGAGGCTCCATCCGGCACAGTATCCGGTGAGCATGGACAGGTCGTGCAGGTGGATGGCGGCGGAGCGATGGGCTTCGGCAACCTCGTCATCGTAGACTTCGGAAAGCCAGTAGTTCGCCGTGATTGCACCGGAGTTGGAAAGGATCAGGCCGCCGACGGAATAGGTGACGGTGGAGTTCTCTTTCACGCGCCAGTCGTTGATCTTCAGGTAGTTGTCGACCAGGTCCTTGTAGTTGAGCAATGCCGAATTGACGTTGCGGACCTTCTCGCGCTGGCGACGGTACAGGATGTAGGCCTTGGCGACGTCGGCGTAACCGGACTCGGAAAGGACCTTTTCCACGCTGTCCTGGATGTCCTCGACGGTGATCTTGTCGTCGACGATCTTGCCCTCGAAATCAGATGTGACGTGAAGCGAGATCAGCTCGATGACGCTTGGGTGGTATTGCTTCCCAAGTGCGTCGAACGCCTTGGTGATTGCGGCGCTGATCTTGCCTATGTGGAAATCGACGATTGTCCCGTCGCGCTTTATTACCTGGTACATATGTATTCCCCTCGGACTCGACGTGCATTTGAACGCAATTATGCTGAAACCGAACGTCGCTAACTGTACCATTTAACCGAAGGGCTATCAATATATAGTGTTAAGGATGAGTTTTCTCCAATATATATTGTGTCCTGGGCTTTTGAAATACAGGGGGCTTCTGACAAGGGGATAGTGTTTTTTCGTGTTGTTCGCCGATGCCGCGAATCTCCACATGCGCACTGGGATGGTTGGGGACGATGTTTGGGGGCGAGTTCAATCCATCATCCCAATACGATGGCTACGCCGTCGCGTAATCGCCGCCCCAGACGATGTCGCGGTAACGCTCGGGGTCGGTGTCGCCCTCGGTCGAGAACAGCAGGACCTGCGAATCGGCGCCCAACCCCAACAGCTCGCGCAGCTCAGCGTAGACGTCGTCAAGCATGATGGAGGAGATCACGCCCATGCCCACGGCACCCGACTCGCCCGAGACGACTTGGGGATCGCCCTTCACCGGGGCCGAGAGCATGCGCATGCCCTTGGCCGCCACCCAGTCGGGGCAACTCGCGAACGCCGTGGCATGATTGCGCAGGATGTCCCAGCCGATGGTGCTCGGCTCGCCGCACGCGAGGCCCGCCATGATGGTGGCAAGGTCGCCACTCACGATGCGCGGATCCCCGTCCGCGGCGAGCGCGCCCTGGTACAGGCAGTCGGCAGCTCCGGCCTCCATGATGACGAACTTGGGCGGGTTGCCGGCGTAGAGGTTCGCGAAAGAGCCGACCATCGCACTCGCGAGCGAGCCCACGCCCGCCTGCACGAGCACGTGGGTGGGGCGGTCGACGCCCGCCGCGCGCAGCTGCTCGGCGGCCTCGGCGGCCATGGTGCCGTAGCCCTGCATGATCCACGAGGGGATCTTCTCGTAGCCGTCCCATGCGGTGTCCTGAACGATGACGCCGTGCTCCGTCCCGTCGGCCTCCCTGGCCGCCATGCGCACGCAGTCGTCGTAGTTGAGCTCTTCGATAGAGACTTCGGCGCCCTCCTTGGCGATGTTGTCGAAGCGCTGCTTCACGCTGCCCTTCGGCATGCGGACGACGGCTTTCTGCCCCAGGCGGCTAGCCGCCCAGGCCACGCCCCTGCCGTGGTTGCCGTCGGTCGCAGTGAAGAAGGTGGCCTGCCCGAAGTCTTCCTGCAGCTTCTCGGAGGTCAGGTAGGCGAAGTCGCACTCAGCGACGCCCTTCCCGGTTTCCTCGGCGATGTAGCGCGCCATGGCGAACGACCCGCCGAGCACCTTGAACGCGTTCAGCCCAAAGCGGTAACTCTCGTCCTTCACGAACAGCCCGCCTAAGCCCAGGTATTCGGCCATGCCGTCGAGCTTGGCGAGCGGCGTCGCGTCATATTGGGGGAAGCTCGCGTGGAACGCCCGTGCGACCGCGACGTTTTCCTCCGACATGATCGGCAGTTTCTCGTCGGCGCTCTTCGGCATCGTGTTGGCGACCCACTTGATGTGCGGTTTCATCGTGTTGCCCCTTTCGCTGGAGATGGACGGGGAAGGCTCCCGTTCATCATTCCGTATTTTCGTCATTTCGATGGATGGGGACGATGGATGGGGACGGGGCCGATTCATCACTCAGTTTGTTTGGTTGACCTTATTGAGAATGGCGACAATGCGGGATGACGGATTGGAGCCGTCCCCATTCATCGTCCCCATCCATCGAACTGACGAAAATACGGAATGATGAACGGGAGCCTTC
>JAFRGA010000073.1 GCA_017434045.1 Eggerthellaceae bacterium | reverse complement strand
TCTGGCATCGCTCGACCCGGTGGCTCTCGACCGTGCGAGCCTCGACCAGATATATCTGTCCGATGACCCAGGCAAGGACGCTATGATCTCCCGCATCGAAAGTCATGACGGCGCGCACTTGCTCGACTACGCCGAGTCGCTAGGGCTCGGGAGCCAGGTTTACGAGCTGATTCCAGTTTAAGGACCCCTGACTTAGGAAGGCGTACACAGGCTAAAGATGGCCCCTCGGCAACGTGATAGCTTGCCGAGGGGCCATCGTGTTTAGACGGGAAAGCCCCCAAGGGTTTATCCATCAATGTGCATGGACTTTGACGGTTCAGCCTTGTTCGGGATGTGCTTCGCCTGGGTCTCGCGTACACTCATGCAAGAGGGTGAGCGACGACGCCGCCGACAAGTAGCTCAAGCTGGGCGACGACGAGCTGGACGATGTCGCCGGCTGGAAGGATCACTCCAACTGCCACTTCACCTACAAGGACGGCGAGAACTGCTTGGCCATGGACGGTTGCAAGAAAGCCCTCCATATGTATTTCGACCCAGACAACCCGTACTGCGACAGCTTCAGCTTCTGCAAGAGCATTGTCGCCAAGCCCGGCTGCAAGGTTGGCAAGATCGGCATCTAATCTCGCATCTTGTGGGTGCATGTTTTGAGACGCTTCCCCAGGGGAAGTGTCTCATAGGGCGCGCGTTTTACACGATGGCTCATAAAGAAAGGCCTGTCGCTTTCAGGAGCTGAATGCAGTTGCGATCTGTTTTGAGCGCGCGGCAGTGCTATCGGCCCCAGCTAGCGGGATCGATGGCCGTGCCGTGCTTCGGGCGGTAGAAACACGACAGGTCGACGCCCTCATGCTCGAGCAGCTTCACCTTCATGTCGATGCCCCCGCCGAAACCGGTGAGGCTGCCGTCGGCGCCCACGACGCGGTGGCACGGGGCGATGATGCAGAGCGGGTTGTGCCCGACGGCCCCTCCTACAGCTCGCGCAGACGAGCGCTTGCCCGTCTCGGATACGATGCGGTTCGCAATGTCGCCGTAGGTGGTCGTGGCCCCGTAGGGGATGTCGAGCATGGCCTCGCGCACGCGCAGCTGGAAGGGAGTCGCTTTCGCCGAGAGCGGAAGCTCGCGCGGATCGGGCGCCTCGCCCGCGAAATACCGGTCGAGCCATGCGCACGCCTGGTCGAACACGGGCAGGTCGTCTTTCGGCTCCATGGGGCCGTCGACGCCATAGCCGAAGTACCGGTCGTTTCCGAACCAGCATCCTACGATGGTCTCGCCGTCGCTCGCCAGCGTGAGCGGACCGATGAGGTCGGATTCGTATTCGGTGCGGTAAATCGTCATGATAGTTGTTCTCCTTTCGGTTTCGGCGGCGGTTGCGTAGAACGTGACGTTCTCGATCTTCGCATGGTAGGGGCACACCGGCCGGCAGTAGACGCCGGTGCTCGATATCGCCGCATACACCCGCCCATCGAAACGTGCATCTCTTGCTTCGAATGCGCCGTAAATCGCGCGTTTGCGCTCTGGCGGGTTGTTCAGTGATTCGGACGGCAATCCGCTAGCTATGTATTCGAAAGCAGCTTCGCGCTCGTCGGCGTTTTGCGCGAACGACTTGTCTTTCATCCTGCCCGCCTTTCGTCCGATGCAAATGTAACCGATGAGCACACGAGTGACTAGCCATAATCGGACATCGATTTAGCCGTCGTCAAATTGCGATTTCGATGTCCGAAAACGGTCAACTCTCACACCGTTGAACGGATGGAATCGACGGCGTTATCGACCACCAATTACCGACAAAAGAAAGGTCATAGCCGTACGTACCGAATTCCACTCGGCGCCATCACAGGTAAGCGCAATTTACCTGGCAGCGAATAACCATCATTCCAGAAAACGGCTTTCGCCTGTAATCGCTCCCTAACACACTTTCTGCACTCACAAATCGGGGGGTTATCGCAAAACCCTCGGTTGGCATACGTCATGCGCGGGTGTTTTCCCACTCTTCCCTCGTGATGGTGGTGACGTGCTCGGTTCTTAGGAGGCCGTCGATTTGGCAGGGGACGTTCTCGGCGGTGTGGTGGTAGCGGAAACCGCACTTCTCCTGCACGCGCCTGGACTTCTCGTTGCCGTCGAAGTAGCCGCACCACAGCCTCTCGAGGCCGAGGTCCTCGAAGCCATGGCGCATGACCTCGCGAGTCGCCTCTGGTATGAGACCGCGTCCCCAGAAGGGCACGCCGATCCAGTAGCCGATCTCACCCTCGGTGTCGGGGATGCCGATGTTGCTCGATGTGCCGATCATGAGACCGATGCTGCCGACGGCGCGTCCCTCCCCCTTCGGGACGACCGCGTAGGTCTCCGGCGCCGACAGGACCTCTCGGATAATCTCGCGGCTGTTCTCCACGCTCGTGTGGACCGGCCAGCCCGCGATGGGCCCGACATCTGGGTTGCCCGCATACCGGTACAGGTCTTCGGCGTCGCCCTCTTCCCACGGGCGGAGTATCAGGCGTTCGGTCTCAAGCGTCATGTCGGCCTTCTTCGTCAGCAAGCTCTTCTCGGCATTCTAAGCCATGCGCGGAATTGTGACGCGGGCAAATGCGGTCCAGCGCGAGATCGGCCACCATGAGCCACTCGGAATCGTCAGCACCCTCGCCCACGATGCGAAAGCCCATGCGCTCGTGCCAGCCCAAAGAGGATACTCCTCTTTGGGCTAAGCTGTCTCATAGATTGGAACGGCTTTCTGAGGCAAAAACCTCTCTGCCGAGCCCAAAGAGGATACTCCTCTTTGGGCTTCTTTAGGCTAATCGGGTGCATGCTAATGCCGCCTGCCTGGTTGGCTCGCGCTTATTGTGCTCACTGATATTTGGGGCTAACCCTGTAGTCAGCTATGAATTGTCTACTTTGCACTGCATACGGCCGATAGCGACGACCGTGACAATGGCCAGTGCCATGAGCACGATGACGCCGACGAACATCGGCAGGTAACTGTGCGTGGCATCGATGACGGTGCCCCAGATGAAGGCGCAGCCGCGTTGCTGATGGAAGCCACCATGGAAACGCGCGAGTAGATCTGCGCGTAGTCGCGGTCGCCGAAGCTGGCGCGCGTGAAGATGGGCATCATGACGTTGGTGATGCCGTAGCACGCACCGAAGAACAGCGCCGCCGCGTAGAAGGCGACGACCGATTCCGCCATGAACGCGAGCAGTGCCACGCCCGCGATGCCGAGCGCGAGCGCCACGATGGTCGAGGTCTGCGGGCGCTTCTCGCCCACAGCGCCGAGCGCGAGCTTCGAGACGGTTTGCCCCGCCATGGCCACCGACGACGCCGTGGCGCCGAGCAACGGCAGCGCCAAGCCGATCTGGAGCGTGGTGGCATAACTGGGGATCATGAAGTACACGTACATGCCGATGTTCAGGAAGAAGCACATCGCACAGATAAGGTAGAACACCGGCAAGCGGAAAGCTTCGTTTGCCGCAATGCCAGAAGCGCTCGTAGGCGTATCACTCTCGCTCCCGGGTTCGTATCCAAATGGTTCGAGCCCCTTGTCCTTGGGGCTGCTCGCAATCATGAAAAGCGTCGCGGGAAGCGTAAGTGCCGAAAGCGCCGCAAACACGAGATAGGTAACCGACCATCCAATCTGCTGGATGAGGATGCCGCCCACCGTCGACCATACGACGCCACCAATCCCGGTGAACGCCATGACGATGCCGAGCAGTGCGCCTGCACGCTTGGCGAACCAGCGGTTGATGAGCGTCGAGGGCGCTAGGAACAACAGCATGCCCACGCCCACTCCCATCGCGGCAGCGGCCACGTAGAACATCCAGAGTGCCTGCGTGAACGACAACCACACGAACGCGACGACGATGATGGCGACAGCACCGGTCAAGCACAGCCGCGAGTCATGGTTGTTTAGCAGCTTGCCCATGAACGGAAGCGCCACGAGCGCCGCGATCCACAGCACCGACGTGTAGTACGACAGCATGCCGCGTTCCACGCCCAGGTAGTCGGAAAGCGCCGGGTAGAAAATGCCCGCACAGCTGAGGCCCAGCGACAGCGGCATAAAGCTCGTGAGCACCATCGCGACCACCACGAAATAACCGAAATGCATCTTCTTGCCAGCGTCGCCATTAATCACGTTAATCGTTCTTCCTATACATGAAAAAGGGCGGCCCCCTCCGCCCCTCTCCAATAAAAGTATGGCATTTCCTATCGTAAGCTTGCGAATACCGCTTCGGCGTGTCATTTCGACGCCTGCGCTTTCCAATATGGAAACGCCGTCCAAGCCCAAAGAGGATACTCCTCTTTGGGCTTTGGGCTAGGTGCCTACAAGCTGATGGGCTCGAACCCACGGGCCGCGATGAACTCGCCCGGGGAGTACTTCGGCATTGCGAGTTCGTTGAAGGAGTCCGCGTCGCGCGTCACAATTGCGTCGGCCTTTTCCGCGGACATGCAAGCTGCGACGATGCCGTTTTCGTAGTCGGGACGCTCTAGGGAAAGGGCGCTTCTGCAAACGAGGGTGTCCACCTGGGCGGGCGTGGCGATGTCGAGGACCAGTTCGACCGCACGGTACGCCGCATCTGCACCTGCTGACCTCTCGGCGAAGTAGAAGATGTCCTTCAGCGAGGTCGCAGCCACGAGGACTTCATCGCCCTCCTCGAGACAGGCCATGATCGCGCCCTTCGATTCCTCGACGAAATCGGGACGGTTCAATATGACGTCCACCCACACGCTCGTGTCGACCATGACCCTACTCATAGCGCGCCATCCCCACTGCTTCGAGCTCTTCATCGGATAGGTCCGAAAGCGACCCCTGCGCAACTCCGGCAAGCTGGCCAAGGGCCTGCGCTTTCGCCTTCTTAGCCGCCGCCTCGTCCGTGGCATCTTTCAGAAAGCTCGGCAGCGAGCGCGTCGAGGCCATCTCGCGCCAAAGCGCCCGCACTGCCGCAGAAGCGCTTATCCCGTTCTCGCGCAGCACCTTGTCGCCGCGCTCCTTGAGCGAAGCGTTCAGCCTCACGTTCAATGTCGCGTCCATCTCGTGCTCCTCAACATTTTGCATTACCGTAATGCATTATACTATGATGCATTACGGTAATGCAAGCTACTAGCCCAATGAGGATACTCCTCTTTGGGCTAGTGGGCTAACAAGAAGGAGGAATCGCCATGACCCATAAGCCACGACAGCAGAGCGAATCCGGCTTCTACCACGTTGTGTCGAAAGGGGACGGCGCGCAGATCGTCTTCGAGTCAGATCGGGACAGGATTCGCTATCTGCAGAAACTTGCCGACGCCTGCGATGATTTCGGGACCATAATCCACGCCTACTGCCTGATGAGCAACCACGTGCACCTTCTTGTGCAGGACCCCAAGCAGAACCTGGGCTACTTCATGAAGCAGCTCAACGAACGGTATGCGATGTACTTCCGTACGATTACCGGTCGCGTTGGGCACATCTTCCAGAGGCCCTATTGGAGCGAGCCGATAAAAACCGACGAGCACTTCCTGTGCGTTGTGCGCTACATACATGCGAACCCGCAGGTCGCGGGCATCTGTGCTACTAGTCAGTATAAGTGGAGCAGCTATCAGGCCCACCTTGCCGAATCGCCTCTTGTGGAAGTCGATTTCACACGCGACCTCCTTGGCGGCGTCGAGCAGTTCGAGCGCTTCAGCTCCTCAGGCGACACGACCGCCGTGCCGTTTCCCGGAAGCAAACTTCGAGGGCACCTCTCGTCCGATGAGTTGCTCCATATCGCCTGGGCCGCCATCGGCAAGGACACGTTGAATTCGTTGAAGGCGATGCAGCCCAAAGAGCGCATAGCCCCTATGAAGACGCTGAAGAAAGCGGGCCTAACGGAGCGCGAAATCGCGCGATTGTCGGGCGTCGGCAGGATCTCGGTGCGAAACGCGCTTTCTTCTGGCTAGCCCAAAGAGGAGTATCCTTTTTGGGCTTGCCAGGTCGAAATCGGATTCGTTTATGACCGCCCTGACTCGATGAACACGACATCGAGCAGCTCGCCTCCCCCGTCCTTGCCGCTTTCGCGCCGTTTCAGGAAGCTGGCCTCTGCTCGATCGCCCCTGTGCAACTCGCCTGACGAGGGAAACCCACACCCCGCCTTCCACGCGAGGTAATAGCCAAAAGAGGATACTCCTCTTTGGGCTTCTTTGGGCTAACGCTATGAGCAGGCGAAACACCTTGCCCCTTTGCGTGGATTTCGGGAAGTTGAGCTTTTCTCAGTCTCAGGGGTCATGAAACACGCAGTTTTCTTTTTGCGCTTGAGGATGAGGACTACGCATAGTGCGGACGGCCAGATGAGCCTCTAGCCCAAAGAGGAGTATCCTCTTTGGGCTAAGCCCTCTCGACTACGCCCAAAGCGCTCTGCACGAGACCGCATAGAGGGGCACATTGCGCATCCATTCCTGCTCGCGGTAGCCAGACAGGCTGAACCGCACAGCTTTCACTTCGGGGTGGGCATCTTTAAACGCCCGCAGGCTCTTGGCCCGAAGGTTCTCCTCGGCCTTCACCTCCATGGCGAATACGTCGCCGCCGTCCTGGACCAGGAAATCGATCTCCCCCGACGAGTTCTCCGCGGACCAATAGTATGGCTCAAGACCGCATTCCGAGATGAGCTGCTGGCAGACGTACTGCTCGGTGAGCGCGCCCTTGAACTCCGTGAAGACCTTATTGCCGTCGATGACGACCCTCGGTTCCAGACCGCCCATGGCACCGAGGAGCCCCACGTCCACCATGAAAACCTTGAACGCGCTCATGCCGCAGTAAGCCTTGAGAGGCACATGGGGCTTGCTCACGCGGCTCACCTTGTAAACCAGGCCTGCCTGTTGGAGCCACGCGAGGCTCTCCTCGAAGTCAGCCGCGCGGGCGCCCTTGCGCACCTGCCCGAAGATGAACTTCTTGTTCTCCTGTGACAGGTGTCCCGGGATCGACTGCCAGGCGAGCATGGTGCGCGCGAGCAGGCGTGGTGGTATGTGCTTCGCGAAATCTCTCACATACCCGTTCAGGATTTCTTGTTGGATTGCCCGTGCGGCGCGCACGTCCTGCTCGGCAACGTAGGCGTTCACCGCCTCGGGCATGCCTCCCACGACGTAGTATCGCTTGAGGAGCTCGGCAAACTTGCCCGAGAAGGCGTTCATCATCTCCGTATCGCCCGAGCCTATGAGCTTTCCGAACCTCCCGTTGCCCGTCGCGTCGAGGAACTCGGTGAAGGTCAGCGGGTAGAGGTCGAGCGTGCTGACCTTGCCGATGGGATAGCCGGTTCCCTCGGTTGCCGATAGCCCTAGAAGCGACCCGGCCGCGGCCACGGCGTACTCGGGCGCGTTCTCGCAGAAGTACTTGAGGGACGTGATGGCCTTTGGGCAGGCCTGCACCTCGTCGAGGACGATGAGCGTTTTCCCCGGCTGGATGTCCATGTCGAGCTCGAGCGAAAGCGAGGCGATGATCCTCGCGACGTCGAATCCGGAGTCGAAGTAGCTGCGGGCGAGCGGGTCGTTGTCGAGGCTTACGTAGGCGACGTTCTCGAAATACAGCCTTCCGAACTCCTTGAGCAACCAGGTCTTTCCAACCTGCCTAGCGCCGTTCATGATGAGCGGCTTGCGCCGCGCGCTCTCCTTCCAGGCGACGAGTTCATCCATGAGGGTTCTTCTCATGCAGCCTCCCTCCATAAAGATTACGTCCTAATTATAGCTTGCAACTACAATAATAAGGACGTAATAATGTGAGAAAGCACTATTATCAGGACATTCTTATACCCACTCAACTGTCACAAGGCAAGCTTCCACACGCTTGCAGTTTACCGTCGCGTGTTTTCCCGTGCCGCCACATGCGCTCGCGTGGCGTTTCGCTATTGGGGAGTATTTTCGCGGAGCAGCTCCAAGGGTGTACTCACCTGCACTCACCACTGAGTACACTTCTTGTACTAATCCCTCGGGGAGTGATCACGAGACCCTCGGGGAGTAGTCACAGCCGCAGGTCAGAGATGGGGAGTATTACTCACTTTTTCGATGTGAGTACAGACTGCATCGATTTGAGGGGGATCTTATAGCTCCTGATGGGTTTCTTG
>JAFRGA010000072.1 GCA_017434045.1 Eggerthellaceae bacterium | reverse complement strand
GCCTGTTTTCGACGGCAGACGGCTTCAAGGAATGCATCGAACGGATACTTGGCCTGGAGATCTAGCGATGGTGACATTACCGAAGGTTGCCGCCCTCGAGCTCACTTACCGGTGCAATCACCAATGCATATTCTGCTCATGTCCATGGGAATCTGATTCTCTGGCAAGAGAGCAAGAGCTCGGTCTGGATGAATGGCAGAGGGCCCTCCACGAGATTAGACGCAGGGGAACCCGTGTAGTTTCGTTCAGCGGGGGTGAGCCGACACTTAGGGCAGACTTGCTGCACATCGTCGATGCCGCACGCGACGAGGGTTTGCAGCCTTGCCTCATATCGAATGGCCGAGCCATGGATGAAGAGATGTTGCGGTGCCTTGCGAAGCGCAGGGTCAATCTGAGTCTCAGCGTGCCCGGAATCGAGACGTTTGAACGGCAGACGGGCTATGACGGTGTCGAGCATGTCATGAGACTCTTCAGGGCCGCACAGGAAATGGGCATGCGGGTTACCGCCAACATTGCAGTCACAAAAGTGAATCTTCCGGAGCTTTACGACATCATTGCCTATTCCCTAATCAACGGAGCATCTTACATCCTCATCAACCGCTTTCTCCCCGGAGGAAGGGGACTTGAGAACAGCAGGTTCCTTTTAAGCAGATCAGAAATTAACGAGATGCTGAAAACCGCCGAAGATGTTCTGAGAAAAGCCGGCGCTCACGGACATACGGGAACCGAGCTGCCTTATTGTGCGGTTGAAGCTCCAGACCGTTTGAAATCGTTTGAAGTGAGCTACCAATGCGGAGCAGCAAAGTCCTTCTTTGTAATTGATCCAAGCGGATATGTGAGGGTGTGCAACCATTCGGAGCAGCGGCTTTGCAGCGTGTTTAAACTCGAAGAGCTCGAGAGCAACGATTACTGGAATCTGTTTGTCAAAAGGGATTACACGCCTGCAATGTGCATCGGTTGCGAGCATGGGAACATCTGCGATGGCGGTTGCCGAGAAGCCGCGCATGTCTATGGCGGAGACGTTTCGGGTCCGGATCCATGCCTGTAAACCAAGGAGCGGCATCTTGAATATATGCCTCAACAAGTTCAACGATGATGCGTTCATGGACTATTACGCCATCTATCTTGAAGAACACGGCGAGGAAAGCGTCTTTCCTGCTCAGCTTCGCGAGAAGATGGCACGGCATGCTATCGATCCTGAGCATTCTATCATCAGGGGGATATGGCAGACAGATACCGGCGACGTGCTCGGATACTGCGAGGTCAATAACGTCGACGAGCCCGAATGGGAAATCGGCATCTACATACTCGAACGCCATCGGTTCCAGGGCGTCGGCAAAGTCGCCGTGCCCCTGTTCTTGGACGAGCTGTCGGCCATGAGAAGACATAGCTTCGTCGCCAAAATCCTTCCCGACAACCTCGCGAGCAGGAGGCTTTTCGAAGGACTTGGGGCGAAGCAGATGGGAACCGAGCTTTTGACCAGCGTTATCAGCGACGAGTCGATCGAGTCGGGCGGGTTGGAGCTCGTCCGGATGATGATGCACGGGAGGGTCGCCGGGTAGACGCACTCCGCGCAGGAACCCTTCCGCAGGTATCGTATTATGCCGGTGCGGAGGGGATCCTGCGCCTTGGTGACGCTGGCTCTTCTCGTCCTTGTCGGCTGATTTACCGGCTTATGCGCGGGTTTTTTCCCATTCTTCCCTCGTTATGCAGGTGACATGCTCGGTCCTGAGGAGACCGTCGATCTGGCACGGGACGTTCTCGGCGGTGTGGTGGTAACGGAACCCACACTTCTCCTGCACGCGCTTGGACTTCTCGTTGCCATCGAAGTAGCCGCACCATAGCTTCTCAAGGCCGAGGTCCTCGAAGCCATGGCGCATGACCTCGCGGGTGGCCTCTGGTATGAGGCCCCTTCCCCAGAAGGGCACTCCGATCCAATAGCCGATCTCGCCCTCGGCGTCGGGGATACCGATGTTGCTTGCAGTGCCGACCATGAGGCCGATGCTGCCGACGGCGTGGCCCTCTTCCCGCAACACGACTGCGTAGGCCTCCGGTGCCGACAGCACCTCTCGGATGATCTCACGGCTGTTCTCCACGCTCGTGTGGACCGGCCAGCCGGCTATGGACCCGACGTCTGGATCGCTCGCATATCGGTATAGATCTTCGGCGTCGTTCTCTTCCCACGGACGGAGTATCAGGCGCTCGGTCTCCAGCGTCATGTCGGCCTTTCTCGTCAGCAATGCTCTTCTCGGCGTTTGGCACGCAAACTCGAATTTGTCAGTATCGGTCTCCATATTCCTCGCGTGCTTCTGCCGTCCATTTAGATATGAAATCTGCCTTTGCATCTGTATAAGCATCCCGGTCATGCTCGAATTGTTTCCAAAGCCGAATCTTCAATGCTTCATAGTCTTTTGCCACATCGGGATGCTCATTCAGGTAATCACGGAAGTAAAGCTCATCGTTGTCCCCGGTGTACCTCAGATGGACATGGTATACCTTGTCCGCAAATCCGTTTTCGGTGTATCCCTTATTAAGTGAGATTCGGTTCGCCCCAGCGGACATGATGGTGAAGCCGTTTTGCTCCAATGTCCGCGCCGCATCCTTCATGTTGCCGCCTTCCGGTATTTCGATCAGCACATCAACGATATTCTTGGCCCATATCCCCTTAACGGCGGTGCTTCCGATATGGCTGATCCGGTCAACAGGCTGGTCGGATAAGAGTCCGTTCAGCGTTTTGTCCATCTCTTTGAAGCTGTCTTTCCACCGATCGTCGTGCGCCACAAGATAGATGGGAAACATTTCCCATAACTGCTCCAATGTCATTTCAGGAAAAGCTTTCCCCATGTTAAAGGTCTCCCCAAATCCCGATTTGTCGTCCAGCCACAATTCTACGGCTCGGCCGGAGTTGCGACTATGGCGAATGCCGACATAGTTTGCCGAGACATCCGCATGACTGGAAAGGGCCGCACGCGCGTGGCTCGAACGTGTGGCGCGAGGCCCGGCGTCTCGCTGGCATCGGCGGAGCGTGGAAAGGCTATCGGTGATTCTCGGAACGGCTATCGACGGAACGCGCTGTATGCACTTTTGCGCCGGAGTTGACCCGCCGCGCAAGGGAGTAAGCGGAAACCCGAAGGACGCGAGTTCCGCACCGCGGAAGTTTTCCGCGCCTTGCGCGACGGGACATTTCGGCGACGATGCGCAGCTGGACCTGCATGGAAGGGCCAGAGGCGAAGCGGTCTGCTTTAAATGCCCAGCAAATCGAGCACGCTCACATCGGGTCTCACGGCCGAGATGGCGGCTTCGAGGGATGCTCCGTCGGCCATGCGCTGCGCGATGGCGGCCTTATCGGCATCTGTGAGAGCCGGCCGCTCCGCATCTTTCGGCTTGACGGAGGCTTCGGCGAGAATCCCACCGATCGTGTTAGCTGCCGCACGGTCGTTCTGTGCGATGAAGTGCGCGTAGATGTCCATGGTCAGGCTTGCTGACGAGTGCCCAAGCCTCTGTTGCACTGTCTTGATGTCGGCGCCGGAGCCGATGAGCAGCGTTGCCTGTGTATGCCTGAGCTCGTGCAGGTTGTAGCCGATGTAGGCCCCCTTGCGCCACCGTTTCCGGCCAGTTGAGTCCGTGTAGCGTACCGCGGGCCCGAACTCGCCCAGGCCGTGGTCGGCGAAGTACTGGCGGCGCCAGCGGTTGAAGGTGTTGGGGTCCATGAACTTGTAGAGCGTGTTGGTGCAGACGGGCGTCTCCTCGTCCTGGTCGAGGCCGGCGATCTCCATCGCACGTGCCTGCTTCTCCTTCCACTCTGCGAGGAACATCACGGTCCCGTCGTCGAGGCCGAGCCAGCGGTGCGACTTCTCGCTCTTGGGGTCCCTGATCTTGTGGTCGGCCGCGTACTGCTGGCCCACGTAGATGCGCTTGCGCCCGAAGTCGACGTTGCGCCACACGAGCCCGAGGATCTCGCCTCGGCGCATGCCGGTCGCGAGGGCGATCCAGACCGCCACGGTGCTGCCCGTCTGCTCCTCGGTCCTAAGCGCGATCGCCAGCTCGAGCGCCTGCTCGTCGGAAAGCGCCTTGCGCTCCTTGGGCTTCGGTCTTGGGGCCTTCACGTAGCCGCACGGGTTCGCGTCCACGAGCTCGTTCGCGACGGCCTCGTCCATGACGAGGGAGAGCGTGGCGTTGAGCTTGTGGAGCGTGCTCTTCGTGGCCTTCTTCGATGAGAGCAGCTTGTCGTACTCG
>JAFRGA010000071.1 GCA_017434045.1 Eggerthellaceae bacterium | reverse complement strand
CCGACATCTACAACGCCATCAAGCGCAACGCGCTGCTCGAGAACGTCACCTGCGACGAGAACGGCAAGCTCGACTTCGCCGACAAGAGCGTCACCGAGAACACCCGCGTGTCCTACCCGATCGAGCACATCGAGAAGATCGTCAAGAACGTGCGTCCGACTTCATCCGGCCCCGCCGCCGACAACGTCATCTTCCTGTCGGCTGACGCATTCGGCGTCCTGCCGCCGGTCTCGATTCTCACGCCCGAACAGTGCAAGTATTACTTCCTGTCCGGCTTCACCGCCAAGCTCGCTGGTACCGAGCGCGGCATCACCGAGCCCACGCCCACCTTCAGCGCCTGCTTTGGCCAGGCCTTCCTCGAGCTGCATCCCACGAAGTACGGCGAGGAGCTCGTGAAGCGCATGGAGGCTTCCGGGGCGAAGGCGTTCCTGGTCAACACCGGTTGGAACGGCACCGGCAAGCGTATCTCCATCAAGGACACGCGCGGCATCATCGATGCCATCCTTGACGGCAGCGTGCTGAAGGCGCCGACGAAGACGATTCCCATCTTCAACCTGGAAGTCCCAACCGAGCTGCCGGGCGTCGACCCCGCCATCCTCGATCCGCGCGATACTTATGCCGACCCGGCCGAATGGGACGAGAAGGCGAAGGATCTGGCTGAGCGCTTCGTGAAGAACTTCGTGAAGTACCAGACCAACGACGAGGGCAAGGCGCTCGTCGCCGCAGGTCCGCAGCTGTAAGGCGGCGCTTTTCCAGCTATCTCCAGCATGAGCTTCAAATGATGGGGAGGAGCCTGAAATGGCTCCTCCCCTCTTTCGTGTTTGCAACACCTCTGGCTTAGAATCGCCTTATCCTGAGCCTGCTTCGACTAGAACCCCAGGTTGTCGTTCACGAGAATCACGTGGATGCGGCCTGCATGGCGCGAGAAGCGCGTAATCAGGAACTGGCAGCAAATCGTATCGGGTGATTTGCAGTTGAAGCAAGAGCCTGTTTTCGAGCAGGGCGTATCGAGTCCGAAACGCTGGGCGTTGATGGGAGCCGCCACGTTGCGCGCGCGCTTCATCGCCCCGTCCACATCATCGCAAATCTTGTTCATGCCGACGATGAACACGACTTTGCGCGGCCCCTGCGCGATGGCCGACACACGGTTCGAGTTGCCGTCGATGTTCACGATGATGCCGTCCTCGGTCATGGCGTTCGCGCTTGCCAAGAACACGTCCGAATCGTAAGCCTGCAGCATGGCCGCGCGCTGGTCAGCTGCAGTGGCACGGTCGATGAAGTTGTAGTTCTCGCCCTTGATGACGTCGAGCAAGCCGATTTCGATGGCGCTCATGCATCCACCCATGCCGATCGTGCTTCCCTCGGGAATGAGCTCGAGCGCCTTCGCCAATGCTTCTTCCTTGTTCGCGGCATAGTAGCCGGACATGTTGCGCGACTCCAGGCCCTTTATGACCTTCTGAGCCAACAGCTCGTTACGCTTGTAGATATTCGCGTCCATAATCTCCCCTTCTCTCCGAGCCATCGTTTTCGCAGTTCTTTATGTGAGCGATTATAATGCAATTGGCACTACCGCTTTTGCGCATATCGTCATCCTCAAGCATTTGCAGAGAGGGTAAAACTGCTCGCAAACAGCGCCGTCGGTTCACACCCCACATATCAATCCAAATGGTCAGCTCATGCAAGCGAAAACGAAAGACCCCGCCATGAACGATGCTTTGTACACAACACCCGGCAAGCTCGGATTCGGCCTCATGCGTCTTCCGCGCAAGGGCGTCAGAATCGACGTCCCGCAGGTTTGCCAGATGGTCGACCTGTTCCTGGAAGCTGGTTTCACGTATTTCGACACGGCGCGGATGTATCCGGGATCCGAAGCTGCTACACGCAAAGCGCTCGTCAAACGGCATCCGCGCGACTCGTTCACAATTGCCACGAAGGTGAACACCATGATCGCGCCGACAGCGCGCATGGCGCAAAAGCAATTCGAGACGAGCTGCAAGAACCTCGGCGTCGACTACATCGACCACTACTTGCTGCACAACCTCACGAACGGGACTTATCGAAGCTACGAGAACCTCAAGCTCTGGGATTACGTGCAAGGCCTTAAAGAGCAGGGCAAGGTGAGGCAATTCGGCTTCTCGTTCCACGCCGGGCCCGAACTGCTCGACCAGATACTGCGAGAGCATCCCGACGTCGATTTCGTCCAACTGCAGATCAACTACGCCGACTGGGAAAACCCGCGCATCACCTCGCGCGCGAACTACGAGGTGGCCCGCGCCCACGGCAAACCCATCGTCATCATGGAGCCGGTGAAGGGAGGCGAGCTTGCCAAGCCTGCGGCTTCCGTGCGCAAGCTCCTGGACGAAGCGGCCCCGAATGCCTCCTATGCTTCGTGGGCCCTCCGCTTCGCGGCAGGTCTCGATGGAATCCTCACGGTGCTCTCGGGCATGTCGGATGTCGCGCAGGTGACCGACAACATTTCGCATATGGCCGACTTCCACCCGCTCGGCGAACGCGAGATGGACGTCATTCGCCAAGCCCGTGAAATCTTGGGCAACGCACGCGACATTCCCTGCACCGCTTGCCGGTACTGCGTCGAAGCTTGCCCACGCCATATCGCGATTCCGGAGGTGTTCGCCGCCATGAACAAGCAGCTCGTCGGCGGCCAGCTCTCCGCTGCGCGTGCGGATTACCGCGAGGCGGTCCGCGTAGGTAACTTCGCGAGCGCCTGCATCGCCTGCGGTCATTGCGAAGACATCTGCCCGCAGAACATAAGCATTATCTCGCAGCTGCGCGAGTGCGCTTCGATCCTTGAATAGAGGGCGGCACACAAAGAACGGCTTTAAATGGTTAAACGTTATTAAAGCGAAACGCATGAAAGGGGACTGTCCCCTTTCATGCGTTTTTAGAAAGCCTGCTTTTCGAGGCGCTCATGCAGCCGCGCCCCCTTCGACAAGGCGAACGGGGCGCGGCTGCTTTGACGACGAGAACGGTATCGTCACATTATCAGGGGCAGAGCGCTATTCCTCCGAATTCCCGAATACAACGCCCTCTTCGATAGTCGGCAACTCGTCACGGGTTTCATGCCAGCATTCCGTTGCAGGCATTCCCGGAATGTCATCGGCCACGAACACAGGATCAAGGCCCTGACGCTTCTGCGCCTTGTAGTCATCGAGCGCGGCAAATGCCCATTTGCCTAGGGCGAAAATGACCACGATGTTGATGAACGCCTGAATGCCCATGAAGATGTCGGCCAGGTTCCAAGCGAGCGTCAGCGTGGACTGCGCGCCGAAGAACACGACGATGGCGCACACGATGCGGAACACGTTGAGCGCCATGCGGTTCTGCGTGATGAACTTGAAGTTCTGCTCGGCGTAGAAGTAGTTGCCGACGAGGCTGGAGAACGCGAACGCGAAGATTGCGATAGTCATGAAGATGATGCCCGCATCGCCGAACGCGTAAAGCATCGTCTGCTGCACGAGCGGCATGTTCGTGAGCCCGTCCTCGCCCGCGCCGCCGAACTGCGTGAGTTCCATATGGCCTTGCACGAAGATCATGATCATGACGGCCGAGCAGGTGCAGATGACGATCGTATCGACGAAGACGGACAGCGTCTGCACGAGGCCTTGCTTCACCGGGTGCGAAACGCTGGCGGAAGCAGCGGCGTTAGGAGCCGAACCCATGCCGGCCTCGTTCGAGAACAAACCACGCTTGATGCCCTGCACGATCATGGAGCCCGCGAAGCCGCCGACAATCGAGTCGAAATCGAACGCCTCTTGGAAGATCAGCCCGAACACGGCAGGCAGCGTGCTGGCGTTCATGACGGTCATGACCACCGCCAACAGCAAGTAAAGGATGGCCATGGCGGGTACGATGGCCGAGGTGAGGAAGCTGATGCGATGCGTGCCGCCGAACAGCACGAACGCGAAGACAATGGCCAACATCAAGCCGATGGCGAACGGGATCCGTGTCTCGAAGTAACCGGGCACGCCAGCCTGGCCTCCAACGGCCTGGTTGTAGAAGTACTCGATCGACGAGCTCATGTTATAGGTCTGCAGCCCGTTGAAGCCCAATGCGAAGCAGAAGATGAGCGCGATGGCGAACACGATGCCCAGCCAGCGCTTGCCCAGCGCCTGCTCGATGTAGTAGGCCGGACCGCCACGGAATTCGCCATTATCGCCGCGCACCTTCCAGATCTGCGCGAGCGTGGACTCGACAAATGCCGACGAGCCGTTGATGAGCGCCATGATCCACATCCAGAACACGGCACCCGGGCCGCCTACGGCGATGGCGGTGGCTACGCCTGCAATGTTGCCCGTGCCCACGCGGGATGCCGTGGACACCATCATGGCCTGGAACGATGAGACGGATTTCTTACCGGGAGTATGCTTCTTCTCCGTCATGGCGGCAAACATGTCCTTGATGTGCGTGAACTGCACGCCCTTCGTGCGAATTGTAAAGTAAACACCGGCGGCAATCAGCAAGAACACCAGGAAATAGGTGTACATGTACGTATCGATTGTGTCGGTAATTGCAACAAGAGCATCCAAATCCATAGTTTCCCCTTTACCCCTTTTACCGCAATAAACGCATTGTAGCAGGTGGAAAGAGCTTATTTGCGCAGTATTGCACGAATAGCGCCAGCAACCCCGGCTCAAGCGTGCACTGGACAGCCGGTTACACCATCAAATCGAAGAGAAGACGCACGGCGAACAGCACCACGACGACGAGCATGATCGGACGCGCAATGGAAGAGCCCTGCCGAATGAAGCTCTGAGATCCTATCCAGTTGCCGATGATGTTGAAAGCGCCTGCCGCCAATCCTAGCGGCAGGAGCACTGCGCCGTTCACAAGGAACACGGCAAGCGCGGCGGCATTCGTCGACAGGTTTATGGCCTTCGTGGTCCCCGCCGCCGTGCGAATATCCTGATGGGCAAGGGCTGTAAGCGCCAACATGAGGAACGTTCCCGTTCCCGGACCGTAAAATCCATCGTATACCCCGATGATTAACGCAACCGCAGCCGTAATGGCCAGCGCCCGCTTGCGCGGCAGCTCCACTTTCGAGAACCGATCGAGGTCCTTGGTACGCAAGACGAAGAACGCGACGAACGGCAAGACGGCGAGCATGATCGCCTTGAACGCGAAATCACCAGTTTGCAGCGCCAGATTGCTCCCCAGATACGAGCCCGCAAGACCGCAGGCAACGCCGAGGACCACGAACGCCTTCACCATGTACCCGTTTATGGCATATCGAACCATCGCGATGGTCGTCCCCATCGTCGAGGCGAGCTTGTTGGTCGCTATGGCGTTATGGACGGGAATGCCGGCGAAGATGAACGCCGGCAAGGAGATGAGCCCTCCGCCTCCCGCGATGGAATCGACGAAACCGGCAATCAGGGCAAGGGGGCACACTATGAAATACTCCATGGACGTCATCCCCTTCCCCTGTCTTCGCAGGCACGTCAGCCGTGCATTGGAACGCAATTCTACCCGCTGCATGTTACATGCACGAAACCAAACGTCGTTTTCCGCATTCCATGGATATAATCTTGACAATCTTCAACAATCGATTCGGGCTGAAAGGAACACTATGGGCACGGTACGTTTGGGCATCCTCGGCTATGGCAACCTTGGAAAAGGCGTCGAGCTCGCCGTCCGTCAAAACGACGACATTGAATTGGTCGCAGTCTATTCCAGGCGTGATCCCGCAAGCGTCACAGTCGCAACGGAGGATTTGCCGGTAAAGCCTGCTGAAGCGCTCGAGAGCGGGACTGAGCCCATCGACGTCCTCATCCTGTGCGGCGGTAGCGCCACCGACCTGCCGAAGCAAACGCCGCACTACGCAGCGCTCTACAACGTAGTGGACAGCTTCGACACCCATGCGAGAATCCCCGAGCACTTCGCGGCCGTCGATGCTGCCGCGAAGGAATCCGGCAAAACCGCGCTCATCTCATGCGGCTGGGACCCCGGCCTGTTCTCGCTCAACCGCCTCATGGGCAACTGCATCTTGCCGCAGGGCGCCGATTACACGTTCTGGGGGAAGGGCATCAGCCAGGGACACTCCGATGCCATCCGCCGTATCGAGGGCGTTGCCGACGCCAAGCAGTACACGATTCCCATCGAGTCCGCTCTTGAGGAAGTGCGTTCCGGCTCGAACCCACAACTGACCACGAGGCAGAAGCACCTGCGCGAATGCTTCGTCGTCTTGAAGGACGGCGCCGACGCCGCCGAAGTCGAGCGTCAAATTGTCACCATGCCGAACTACTTCGACGAGTACGACACGACCGTACACTTCATCTCGCAAGAAGAGCTCGACCGCGACCACAGCGCCATGCCCCACGGCGGGTTCGTGCTGCGCAGCGGTCAAACCGCCAGCGGCAAGAACATGCTCATCGAGTATTCGCTCAAGCTCGATTCCAACCCCGAGTTCACCTCATGCGTCCTCGTGTCCTATGCGCGCGCAGTGGCCCGCTTGAACGCAGAGGGCAAATCCGGAGCCCATACCGTCTTCGACGTTCCACCCGCATACCTCTCGGCTCTCGACGGAGCGGAACTCAGGGCGCATTTGCTCTAAAACGCTGATTTCCCTTGCGAGCTTATGGGAATCCTCCACGGTCCCCCATTCGTTCCAAAACCCGCACGGGCGTGGAACGAATTAGGGGTTGTGGAGGATTTTTCATGCGATGCTGGAAATAATGGTGTCCATACACCCAGTTCACAAGCCAGTGATGTTTTCCTGACCATGAGAAAATCCTCCACGATCCCCATTTCGCGCCACGACGGGTGGGAAAATGGCACAAAGTAGGGACCGTGGAGGATTTTTCCTTTACTGCATGGAACGAAATCACCACCGTGGAGGATTCCGACCTTTCATAGGCAGCTACTCGGCCCAGTAATCGATTGGCTCGTACTTCTTCACCAGCTCGAGGCGAAGCGCTTCGATGGTCGAGCAATTAGCGATGACGGTGACGGGCTCGTCCATGGCAGCGATATCGCGCACGAGTGCAGCATAGTCGGTTTGCACGCGCATGCGTTGCTCGTCGACACCGGCGAGAGCGAGGCGCTTCTTCATATCTTCGAAGCAGGGGCCGCCGACGATGACCTTCGTCTGCGGCGTTACGAGCTTCTCCCAGCGAACGCCCTGAATCCACTCGGTGCTCAAGCCGTCCATGATCTCGTTTCCCAACATGCAGACCAGGTTCTGCGGAGGATTCTCCTCGGAAACGAGCATGTTCACGAGCTGGTTGCAGCCAGCCGTGTTCTTCATGAGCAGCAAGCGCGTACGCGTTCCCTCCACGTCGAATATCTCGAAGCGGTGGGCGGCATGCGTGAAACGGCCGAGCGCCTCGACCACCTGATGCTCGGGCACGCCTAAGGTGACCAGGCCCGCGAAAGCGGCCACGGCGTTGTAGATGTCGTAGCCAGCGCGAACGTTGACAGGCAACGTTATCTCGGTTCCGTTTGCCCGCAGCGTCAAGACGCAGCTCTTCTCCTCCTTGCTCCCTACGGCGATGACGGCGATATCGGCCTCATGATGTGCGTAACCGCAGTTGGAGCACGTGAATTCACCCAGATGGGCAAATGTGCGATGTTTAAACGACAACGGCTGTTCGCATTTGATGCAATCGACCGTCTCGTCGTAATCCGCAATGCCCTCGTCATACGGATCGCACTCCACGCCGAACCAAACCACCTTGTTGGGAACGGCATCGGCAATCGACGCCGTCACCTGGCAGTCCGCATCGAGGACGAGCACTGTTTCAGGAGATCCCTTGATGGCCTCGATGATGTAATCGCGCGCTGTCGTCCACGTTGGGTAGCGGTCGACTTGGTCGCGGTACAGATTCGTAACCACGAGCACCTGCGGATGCATGGCGGGCAAGAATCTCTTTGTCGCACCCTCGTCGCTCTCGATAACCGCCCAGTCGCTCTTGCGCTCGCCTTTAAGCGTGCTGTCCAGGCAGAGGGTTGTTGCGATGCCCTGCTCGAGGTTCGTGCTGGAAGGATCGTACGCCGCCGAACCGTAGGCGTTGATGATGGCCTGCTGCACCATATGCGTCGTCGTTGTCTTGCCATTGGTGCCGGTAATGATGATGGTACGATGGCCTTCGCTCAACTCGCGGATAAGATTGCCATCCACCTTGAGCGCCAGCTTGCCGGGAAGCGCTCGAGCGGTGCGCCCCATCATGCGCATCACCTTGTACGTTGCCTTGCACACGGCAATAGCGGCAGTTTTCCGAACGGACATGACTCCTCGCATTCGCTGTAGAGGCTTTACTCCGATGATTCGAGGATACCAGAAAGGATGCCCGGCAACCGCGCTCGGGCACCCTTGTCAGATGTATGTTTTCGTTATCGCCAGAACTCTTCTTGCCCGACGGGCGCCATCAGGTTCTTGCAGCACGTATCTTACCCTGCTTGACATGAAACAGCCCCATAGCCCTGCCGTTGTCCTCATGGGTTTCAAACCTTAAACCTGATGCAGACCCGGGCTTTCGCCAGATTCGGACCCGCGTCGTGCCTCGAGTTGCTTAGAGAAGGACAGAGAGGCAGATGGCGCATACGAGAAGGGCGACGACCAGTCCCAAGGCAAGGAAGTCTCTGGCTGCGAACGGATACTGCTTGTAGCCCGACTCACGGGTCCGCAGGTTGAAACCGCGAACCTCAGCCGCAATGGCCGCACTGTTCGTCTTGCGCACCGAGCTGACGAGCAGCGGCACGCACAAGGGCACCATGAGGCCGATCTTCTTCAAGATGCTCCCCTGGTCAAACTCCACGCCACGTGCGGTCTGCGCTTCCATGATGTTGCTCATGTCGTTGAGGAACACGGGGATGAAGTGCACCGTCGAGCTGAAGGTGAAGGCGTACTTGTAGGGCACGTGCAACACCTTCACGGCAGCGTTCGTCATATCGGAGATCTTCGTGACATAGAAGGTCAAAAACAGCGGAATGGCCGCAGCTTCCAGACGAATGACGGTCGTGAGCGCTGCCAGCAGGCTGCCCGTGCCGATGTAGCCCCAGGGCAACTGCACGAGCACGTTACCCGAAGGCGTGAAGAGGATCTGGATGATGGCGAGCAGCAACGAGAAGACGAAGACGGCTTTCATCAAGCCGGTCGTCGCACGCAGCATGCCGCATGAGGCGGACATGGCCAAGGCCAGAGCCAACATGCACGCCAGGAAGACGAGGTTCGACGTGCAGAAGCAAGCTACGGCGAACAAGATGGCGCCAATGAGCTTCACGACGGGGTTCAGACGATGCAGCAGCGAATCGCCGGGCACGTACTCAAGAAAGCCCTTCATCGGACACCCCCTTCCTCAAACGCATCTTCGGCACCGGGTGCAGTCGTGGCATATGTGGGCTTCGAGCGGGCTGCTTCAGGCCTACCGGCGGCGGCTGCCACGGCCGCTTCCATCTCGTTGAGCGTATTAGCGCAAGCGACGAGGCTGCTTCCCAGGTCAGGACGCATTAAGCTCAAACCCAACGAGATATCGACGATTTGAGGAGGCACCAGGCTGGCCTGTCGAAGGGTATGGCGGTTTCGCAGCACTTCGAAGGTGGGACCCTGGTCGACCGCGCGACCGTCGCTCATGACGATGACGCGTTCTGCAAAGTCGGCGACGACCTCCATGTCGTGGCAGACCATGATGACGGTCGTGCCCTGCTCATGCAGATGGCGGATGATGTCCATCACCTTCACGCACTCGCGGAAGTCCAAGCCGGTCGTCGGCTCGTCCAGCACGATTACAGGAGGTGCGACCACGATGGTGGACGCAAGCGCCAAAAGCTGGCGTGTTCCCCGGTTGAGCAGGAAGGGGTCGTCATTGGGGTTGAAGTTGAACTCTGCGATGATGTCATCGACCCTGCGCTCGGCCTCTTCATCAAGCGCACCGAGGGCCCTGAAGCCGAACAGGAGCTCCTCGCGCACGCTGTTGCAGCAAATCTGGCTGTCAGGGTTCTGGAACAGGAAGCCAACGCGGCGGGCAAGCTCGCTCGTCTTCAACTGGGTTGTGGGAACCCCGTCGACGAGCACCTCCCCGGACTCGGGCTTCAGCAATCCGTTCATGAGGCGCATGGTCGTGGACTTGCCCGCGCCGTTCGTGCCGACAAATGCCACGAACTCGCCATCGTTCACCGTGAACGAGACCCCCTTCAGAATGGGAATGTTCTCGTCGTAGGACGCGTGCACATCGCGAAACTCGATCGTCATGCGATCACCTCCGCCAGGGCCCTGCAGGCTTCCTCGACGTTGCGGCATACAGGGCCTCCGTAGATGCCGTCAGCTGCCAATCGGTTCATCAGCGTGGTTGCCCTTGGGCAGTTCACGCCGATTTCGAGCAGCTCATCGCTATGCGACAGCACGGCAGTGGGCGTATCGGAAAAACGGATGCGTCCCTCGTCGACAATCACGAGCATGTCCGCATAGTGCGAGAGAAGGGCGATTTTCTGCTCTACCACCACGACGGTGGTGCCATGCTCGCGCGCATAGCGGGTCAGCAGCTCGAACACGCCAACCGAACTGGCGGGGTCGAGCTCAGCGGTCGGTTCGTCGAGCATGAGCACTTTGGGATTGAGTGCGAGGATCGAGGCGATGGCCAGTTTCTGCTTCTGCCCGCCTGAAAGCGAGTCGATTGGGCGGTCTCGCAAGTCCCCGATACCCATGTCGTCAAGCGCCCTGGTCAGCCGCTCCTCGATGTGCTTATGGGGCACGCCGAAGTTCTCCATGCCGTAGAGCATCTCGTCCTCGACGATCGATGCCACGAACTGGGAATCTATGTCCTGGCAGACGCTGCCTACGACCAGCGAGAGGTCCGTGAGCTGCGTATCGCAGGTGTCGAGCCCGTCAACGGTGACTGAGCCGAAGAAATCTCCTGGGTAGCAGTGCGGAATGATCCCGTTCATGGCATAGGTCAGCGTCGATTTGCCGCTTCCTGCCGCCCCCGTGATGCCGACGAACGCGCCATCGGGAATGCTCAAGTTCACGTCCTTCACCACGGGCTCGGTGCTTTCCCGGTAAGTGAACGTGAAGTCTTTGATCTCAATCATGCTGTTGGTCCTTTACACTGATAACGACGCGGCTCAGTTTGAATCGGCGTGAGGAACTTTGGGGAGTCACAGGTCAGATCAGGTCAGCGAGGACGCCTGTGGTGCGTGAAGCAGGCCCGCCTTCGGCCTGACGCGTACTTCGGTACGCGAGGGCCGAAACAAGGGCCTGATGCGCGTGCCACAGGCGGCCGCAGCGTCGGCCCGTTCCGACGGCTGACAAGCCGTCGGAACTCTACTTCTTCAGGACCTTGCGCAGCGGCGGAACCAGGATGGTGTTCAAGATGGCGTTGATCGTGGCGGTGCCGAGGACGATCGTGGCGTATGCGATGATTGCGGGAGCCGGGTCGGTGCCCTGCGAGATGACGTTGATGTAAATGGCCATGAGCGCGAACGAGGATCCGGAAACGAAGGTGGATACGAACGTGTTCACGAAGGGATTCAGGTCAAGCTTCCCGCCGACCTTCATGGGCACCCTGATGAGCAAGCCGCACACCAGCGCGCCGAGCACCTCGGACACTATGTTCAACCCAGGCGTTGCATTGAGCATCGGCAGCTGGCAGATCAAGCCCGCGATGAGGCCGATGATGGCCGCTTGGCCTACCTTGGGCTTGGTCAGGATGATGGCCAAGCAGTACATGGCGATGATGAAGTTCGGTTTCATGCCGAACGAGGCGAACAGCGAGGCTACGGTCATCTTGAGCACGGCGCCTGCCGCCAACAGCACGGCGATTAAGATCAGGTCTTGCGTGGACAGTCCCGCCTGGCTCTTCGCCTGGGTGGTGACGATACGCTTCTGTGCGGTTGCGGTCTTGACTTCGGACATTTCTCTTTCCTTTCTGTTGCGCGGCCGCCCTTTGCGGCCGCTGGCCTGTGTATCGAATCACCCGAAGTCGTCGTGCAAGCAAAAAGCCTGTCCTTCGCAACCCCTTGCGGAGTTCCAAAGGACAGGCTTTTAACCTGCGGTGCCACCTTTGCTTGGTCCCAGAAGGACCCACTCGTGAACGTGCCAACACACGCTCTGCCTCTGACGCGGGCTCACGGTCCAGATACTCGGCCTGGCATACGGCCCGGCCTTTCCCCTTTCCCTCGGCGATCCATTTACCATCTGGCGTACCACGGAACTCTCAGCAACGTCCGCTCTCTGTAAGTGCCCGGATGGCTTGACTTTCGCCTCAACGGTTTCGAGCTATTCGATTAACGATGACTTTAGCGTAGCAAAGCGCTTCATGTCAAGAAGTATTTCTGACAAAAATCACCGCTATTGAAACTGCTAGTCATACCACCTTATCGATTGTACGCTCTGTCCGGGGGCGGGAGGGTTACGCTCGACGCGTCGTCGCCTCGAACTAACTTTTCCGCCAAGAACGGGCGGAAAAGTGGATTTCTCGGCTCCTTTGGCTTAACCTCGCTCCACCCTCCTGCCCCCGGACAGGACTATTGGAGTATGAAAACCGATGAAAACCTTACGAACAAGTTACCCCTCGCCAGGTTCTATGTGATATCGGCTCACCTAGACGGTGATTACGTGCACGGCGTTGCCGTGTTCCTCGATAAGCTTGATCAAGTCCGAAGCTTGGAGCCACACGGTTGCCGTGTTGTCGTTCGGATGCACGCCGATACGGCCGGAGCCGGCCATGAAATCCTCGTCGATGTAGAACTGCACCTTGCGCTCGTCATCGTTCAAAAGCCCGAGCGGCGTGACAGCGCCGGATATCAGCTTCATAATCGCCATCAGGTCATCTTCGGAGGCGAAGCGCAGCGGGCGCGTTTCGTACGTCTTCCTGAACTCCTTCAAGTCGACCCGCTTGTCGCCCTTGACCGTGATCAGGTAGTAGTTCCTCTTCTTGTCGTCGCGCACGAAAAGGTTCTTGGCATCATCGCCGGGATAAGGCAGGTCCACGGCATCGAGCTCTTCCATGTTGTACACGGCCTCATGCTCGGTAACCTCGTACTCAACGCCCGAAGCCGTTAGGAAATCGTATGTTTGCTGCTTGTCCATCGTGCTCTCCTATCTCTTGGACATTGCAGGGTATTCATCGTCACAGGTTCGCTCGCTCATGGAAATGCAAACGCAGCTGAATTAAAACGTCGGGATCACGCCACCTGGCTCTATATGCATGAACCGGTCCTCCGGCCACGGTCCGGCAACAAGCTGCACGATGTAAGTTAGCTCAACGGGATGCGTCCGCGTTTCGAGCTCGGCGATATCGCAGATGATTTTCGTACGCTCCATAAGATCCGGAATGGAGTACAAACCTGTGTCCAAATAGGTCATCGTATGATAGTGGGCGTACATCATCTCAGTGAAATCGACGGCCGTATCCTCGCCGTACTTGTCCACCATGTAGTAGTACTCCTGCACGATGTTATGATCGGCATCCATCCAGCCGTCTGTCATGAACATCGATGCGTATTCGGCCGAGTAAGCCTCGCGGGCCTTCTGGGAGTTGAACAGGATCGAGATGCAGTCGTCCACCTTCGGGATGATAATCTCGAAGTCACCCGCCGTAACACCTTTGATGGCGTTGCCGCAGTTCGCGTATCCCAACAGCACACGGTCGACGTCCTGAAGCCCGTCAAGCGCCTCCTGCACTGCTGCATTGAGTTTGGTCGGGAAATTATGCAAACCCCTGTCAACCCACACCACCGGGATATCCGTACCCAGCTTTTCCTGCACGTGCTCGATTTCCAGCGTTAACGCCTTGCAGGCAACTATGATCTCGCGTCCAGTTCGCTCTATCATCATACTTCCCACCTCATCCGATGAATTGTCAATTCAAGCTGCATGTATGTGCAGGAACGGGGACTCGCTATGAAGGCGCGCGCTCTTTTGACAAATGCGCGACGTGCGCACATGCAACCTCAATAGACAATAGAGCTCAGTTGACAGGACGGGCTCTTCAATAGGCATAATCCATCAACAAACTCAGATAAGCGTAACCATCGAATAGGGCCGAAGCCTTGAGAGGCTTCGGCCCTACGTGCTTCAAGCTAAACTACCGCTTTGTAGCTTAGTCCTTCTTGGGACCGAACAGGTTGTTGCGGAAGCCCTTGAGGTAATCCTTGCAGTAATTGTCGTTGCCGAGCAGAGCGTCGGTGGCATACATGGCAGCGAGCATGTCCCTGGAGGTCGGGTCCATGATGGCGCTGTCCATGCCCTTGGCCATGGCCAGGGACAGGAACTGCATGTTGATGGCCTTGCGGTACGGCAGACCGTAGCTGATGTTGGACAGGCCGCTGGTGAAGTGGACGTCAGGGTAATCAGCCTTGATGAGCTCGACGGCCTCGATGAAGTTGAGGAACGACTGCTGGTTGGTGCCGAGCGTGGTTACCAGCGGGTCGAACAGGATGTTGTCATGGTCGACGCCATACTCGTCAACCTTGGCCATGATCCTCTTGGCAATCTCGTACTTGACCTTCGGGTCATCAGGAATACCATCGTCGTCGCAGGTCAGAGCAACAACTTTCCATTCGGTGCCAGCGATGGCGGGAAGGATGACGTCGCACTTGTTGCCCTCCATGGAGATGGAGTTCAGGCAACCGACCTCGTTGGCATAGGGCATCATGTCGACGACGACTTGGGGGTCGGGGCTGTCGATGCAAAGCGGAGTGTCAGTAACGCTCTGAACGAGGTCCATGAGCCACTTCATGGTCTCATGCTCGATCTCGGGCTCGACGCCTGCGCACACGTCGATGTAGGTGGCACCAGCATCGGCCTGAGCCTTGGCGATGTACTTGATGTACTCATCGTCATGAGCCTTGATGGCCTCGAGGGTCTTCGGCACGAATCCGTTGATTTTCTCGCCGATGATAATCATTACTCGAACCTTCCTTTCAATTATTTGCCTTTCATTAGCAATGCCGTGACTATCTGAGCCACGGCATATACTAGCTTTAATCGTCCATCGTCATACCGCGACCACGGGTATCGACGAAGAAGTGTTCCTTCTTCTCCGATTGTTCCCACTCAGGGGTATCGGTCGCCAGCGCGTCGATGTTCGTCTCGATGTAGATGTCGCCATCGCCTTCGCCATCGCCGGACGTCGCATACACATCATCGACCGTAACGGTGATCTCGGGATTTTTGACACCGTTCTCTTCCGCAAGCTCGCGCGCCTTGCTCTCGGCATATTGCTTGCCATACTCTCGCGCGTCGTCCAACTCCTGGAAGAACTTCCTCTCCCATGCGGAGTGCAGGTTGAAACCGTCGTTGTTGTCGCCGGGCGTAATCAGAATCTTGACGGTCTCCATGACGCGTCCGACAGCAGAACCGATGGCATTTGCAACCTCGGAGTGCGAAGGAACGATGAGCTTGCAGCCAATGCGTTCGGCCATGGGCGGCAACCATTGCGCAATCGGGGCACCGACGCCAATGAGCGGAATCGTCGGGTTGACCATCGCCCTGATGTACGTATCGGGATCCGGATGAAGCTGCTTGTTGAAGAAGTACCAGGCACCCGGGTCTTCCTTGAGATCGAATCCGCCACCTTCGTAATTAACCAGACTCTGGCATGCCGCATAGGCGAGTTCATCGATAACGCGGTCGATGGCTTCTCCCAAGAACACATCGAACGTCTTGTTGAAACGCTTGCCGAGAAGGGTCACGGCGAGCTTGGATGCATCGGCGTTCCAAATGGCGATGTCGCCGCTGGCGTGAAGCAAGTCGGTAGGCGTCACCGAAACACGACCGAGCACGCCTGCATTAACGAGGCGGTCGAATTTCAAGAGGTTTGGCATCACGTCGAGCCTCTTGGAAATCTCGAAGATGTTGTGCGGACCGTCTTCGAGCGCTTCGAGAACGCGAAGCTCCACGTCGCTGTAGACGTTCGTCGCTTCCTTGTTCTTGATTTCGAAGCAGTCGACTACCTGGAAGTTGTTCAGAAGATACCCGAACGGAATATCGACGAGTTCCAGCTCGCGGTACAGGTAAGGATGCTCGGAAACCGCTACGGCGATGGGGATAACACGCGTTGGGCCGACATGCAGCTTGCGCTCCATGTCCATCCAAATGCAGCTGTCACCACCAAGTCCGAACGTGCTGATTGCAGCAGCTTTCACGCGCGTGCGGAATCCGCCTACATAGGCGCCTTCCTCGTCGATGCGCGGAATGCCGTTCTTCGTAACAGCGACGTCGCTTGTCGTGCCGCCCATGTCGAAGACGAAAGCGTCCTTGGCGTCAGACAGGAACGACGCGCCGATGATGCTTGCAGCAGGACCGGACAACATCGTCTCGATCGGCTTATCCTTTGCCTTTGCCTCGCCGATGAGCGTACCGTCACCACGCACAACCATGATAGGTGCTTTGATACCCTTGCGATCGAGCGAAATACGCACCGATTTCATCAAGTTGTCGATAATCGGCATGAGTTTTGCATTGAGCACTGTCGTGACCGTACGCTCATAGATACCGAGCGAACGGGTGAGGTCATGCGCGCATACGACGGGTACGTCAAGCACGTCCTTGACGAGCGCCTTGACCATGAGCTCATGTTCTGGGTTACGCACGCTCAGATACCCTGAAACGGCAACGGCGTCGATCTGTCCACGCATTGACTCGAGTGCTTCGCGTACAGCAGCCTCATCGAACGGCTCCTTCTCCTGGCCTTTGACGTTATGGCCACCGGGAACCGTGCGGATGCATGTCGCTGGAATCTCCTTGTTGGGATCGGGGGTATACCCAAGCATGATAAGCCCTACTTCGCAGCCCGCGCCTTCGACGATGGCGTTCGTTGCGAGCGTCGTTGACATTGAAACGACTTCGATCTTATCAAGCTCATCGAATTCCACAGCTTCGATGACACGCGTGATGCCAATGCTCAAATCCTCGCGCGTCGTACGGCTCTTCGCCTTTGCAAGCACCTCGCGCGCAACGCGGTCGAACACTACGCCATCGGTATACGTTCCTCCCGTATCTATACCCAAAACTAAAGACATTTGCTAACCCCCTTTATAACTCCTAGGCACGGGGAAACCGCCGTCTGGCAGTTTCCCCGTGCTCTATCTAGAAGCTATATTTTATTTGAAGTAAACACTCAGACTATTCACCTGGCATATGGCCAACGGCGTTCTCGACCATGTCGCGAATCTTCGCAGCAAGTGCCGGCTCCAGCGGCTCGCATTCGTGGTTCTCGATGATATCGCGAACCTTCTCGTTTGCGACCTGCTTGAGCGTCTTTCCACCCTTGCTCTCCCAGATCTCGCGAGCGCCACGCTCGACGAGACGGGTCTGGTAGTCGACGCGCGAATTCTTCGGCTCGAAGACGCTGTCGTCCGGCTCCTCGGGAAGCTCTGCCGGCTCGAAACGTCCGCCAGGACCCTCGTCCTCAATCTCTTCGAGATCAAGGGTCTTCGCGTTGACCTCGATACCAGCCGTGATACGGCGAGCCATGCCCAGGACCTCGTCGGCAATAACGACCAGGTCGAGGTTGGAGGTGGTGCCGTACTCGGCATAGCCGGTGTCGTGGTTCAGGTTAGCACCGGACATGTTGGTCATAGCCATGGACAGGGCGGCTTCAACGCCAGCCTGCTCGTCGATGACGCAGGTGTCGGTGCAGCCAGCGGTACCGAACATCGGGACCTTGAGGTAATGCGCAACGTCTGCCAGACCAGCAAGCATGAGGTCGAGCTCGGGAGCGCCATACGAGAAGATCGTGGAGCCCATGTCGAGGACCGTGTAAACGCCGCCCATGATGAACGGAGAGCCCTCGCGCGCGCACTGGCCGAGGACCAGGCCGGACAGGGACTCGCACAGACCCTGGACCATAACGCCAGCCAGCGTAGCCGGAGCGGTGCCGCCAGCCATGATGCACGGCGTGTAGATGGTCGGCAGCATCTTGCGAGCACCGTAGACCATCTTCTGAGCAGCTTCGCGGCAGTGAACGCCCGGAGAAATGGGCTCAGCATAGAGGCAGATGAACGGATGGTTGCGGAGTTCTTCCTCACCACCGGCGATGACCTCGGCCATGCGGATGTTGTCTTCCTGGCCATACTGGTCGTTGCACACGGTGATGATCGGCTTGTCGGTGTTCAGAACCATCTGCTCGAACTCATGACGGTCGGAGAGCAGCAGCGGAACGTCCTGGACGATGCCCAGCGACATGGCGTAGTCGATGTTGGGCAGGGCGTCGAGAACCTTGGTGGCCCAGCAAACGCTCTGACGCGTCGCGCGATGGCGCTCTTCGGTGTAGGGGTTGCGGGTGAACGGCGTGCAGGGGCCGGAGCCGAAGTACGAGTTGCCACCCTCGAGGAAGAGCTCGCGCTCGCCCGTGCGGCTGTTGCACAGGACGATGTGCTTCTGGCACGTCTGGAGAGCACGCTCGGTGATGTGCGGCGGGATGTGCGCGATGATGCCGTCGATGGTGCAGCCGGCCTTGCGCAGGATCTCGAGAGACTCTTCGTCGTGATACTCGGTGCCGGTCAGCCACAT
>JAFRGA010000070.1 GCA_017434045.1 Eggerthellaceae bacterium | reverse complement strand
TTTCGCCCTTGGTCAGCAAGAAGCCATGTCCGAACACCGTGTGCGCGGGTTCGAGTCCCTGCGCCAACAGAATCGCGGGCCAGATTACGCAGTGGAAGCGCGTGATGTCCTTGCCCACGAAGTGGTACTGCATCGGCCAGCGCGATTCGAACTCGCCTTCGCGCTCGGGGTCGGCGTAGCCGATGCCCGTGAAGTACGCGAGCAGCGCGTCGGCCCAGACGTAAGCCACGTGGCCCTCGTCGAACGGCAGCGGCACGCCCCAGTCGAACGTCGAGCGCGAGATCGAGAGGTCCTTCAGGCCGCCCTCGACGAACGTGACGATCTCGTTGCGGCGCGACTCGGGACGGATGAAATCGGGATGCGCGGCGTAGAAGTCCAGCAGCGGCTGCTGGAACTCGGAGAGCTTGAAGAACCAGTTCTCCTCGCCCGAGGCCATCAGCTGAACAGGGCGCTTGCAGTCGGGGCAGACGAACTCGCCGTCTTCGTTCTTCTCGAGGTCGGACTCGGCATAGTACGTTTCCTCGTGCACGCAGTACCAGCCTTCGTAGCTGCTCTTGTACAGCCAGCCCTTCTCGTACAGGTCGTTCCAGAACTTCTGCACGGTGCGCGTCTGACGGTCGCTCGACGTGCGCACGAAGTCGGTGTAGGTGATGCCGAGCAGCTCCCACGTGTCGCGGAAGGCGGGCTCCATGGAATCGCACCACTCCTGCGGGCTCATGCCCTTGCTTGCGGCGGTGTCGGCGACCTTCTGGCCGTGCTCGTCCATGCCGGTTACGAAACCGACGTCATAGCCGTTCATGCGCTGGTAGCGCGCGACGGTGTCGGCCGCGATGGTCGTGTACGCCGTGCCCAGATGCGGTGCGGCGTTGACGTAGTAAATCGGGGTGGTGAACGTGTACTTTCCCTTGGACATATGAGCCCTCCTCGTATCAGCAAAAAAGATTCGCAGGATAGTATAAGTCAGCGAGGGCGTGCGTGGTGCGTCGAATTGCCCCGCCGCGAGCCCAAGCGTGCTTTGCACGCGCCGAGGCGAGCACAGGGGGCAAGGTGGCGTGCCACGTGCGACCGCAGCGTCGGCGATGCCGACCGCCGTCAGGCGGGCGGAACCTTGAAGTTGCTGAACAGTAAAGGTCAGCGAGGGCGTGCACTTCGCCATTATTCTTTCACGATGACGTGCACTTCCCCTGATTCCTTGCACCAACGTGAACTCGTGCAAAGAATTAAGCGAAGTGCACGTCCCAGTGCAGGAAAATGGTGGAAGTGCACGTCGTAAAGCGCATTTGACGGGCGGTTTGGCGTGCACTTCCCCTCTTTCCTTGCATGAAAAGGAACTCTTGCAAGAAATCAGGCGAGGTGCACGGTGGGCTGCAGAAAAAGAAGGGAAGTGCACGATACGGATTGGACGGGCTGCAGCGATTCGGGCGAAGTGCACGGATGACAAAACGGATAACGGCAGTCTGCCATACGGGGAATGGCGAACATCACAGGCGCTGCAGTTTAACGAACGCAATGGGAGCGTTCGTAGCATGACGGAGACGGCACGATGGATGGCGGCGGCTTATCGTGCGGACGTGTTCGCGAATTGACTCAAATCCCACGAAAACGCGGTGGATACCTTCTAAAACTGACCCGTTTTTACACGCATTGCGCTAAAATGTTGCCCGCCATTAATCAAGCTTTACCGTTGTTTACCGTCTATCCGAGTGAATAGGAGCTTCGATGGCAAAGAAAAACAAGTTCAACTATTTCGATGCGTTCCAGCAGCAACTTGACGTCGCACTCGAGGAAGCCAGCGTTCTTGTCGAAGCCATTGACACCTTCAAGAGCGCCGAGGACCTGCCGCCGCTCCTGAAGAAAGCCCACGAGATCGAGCATCGCGGCGACCTGATCAACCACGAGATCCGCACGTACGTTTCCACCGACTTCATCACCCCCATCGAGCGTGGCGACATCCTCGAGCTCGCCCAGCGCCTCGACGATGTCACCGACAATATCGAGGGCATCCTGCAGCGCTTCTACATGTTCGACGTCCACTTCATGCATGAACGTGCCATGGAATTCGCGGTCATCATCCAGAAGAGCTTGAAGGAACTGAGCAAGTCGATGAACTCGTTCCGCGAGTTCAAGAAACTCAAGAAGATCCGCACCATGATCGAGGACGTCAACGAGCTGGAGGAGCAGGCCGACCTGCTTTATCAGGAGACGATTCGCGACCTGTACTCGGCCGAAACCGAGCACGCGGTGCGCATCGAGGTTTGGTCTCGCCTGTTCGACCGCTTGGAGGGCGCCGTCGACTCCTGCCAAGCCGTCGCCGACACCATGGCCACCATCGTCCTGAAGAACGTCTAAGTCGTAAACACATCATTGCGGGATGGCCCCGTTAATGCTGAATCGAATCGGAGGGGACTGATATGTAGATTGATTTGTCAAGAGGCAAAGCGAGGCCAGCCCCGAAATCCTCGGGCCTGGCCTCTCCGATGTTATGGCCGCTCCGCGCCCCGCGTCCGCCGTTGGCGTGTCTGGTTCGACGCACG
>JAFRGA010000069.1 GCA_017434045.1 Eggerthellaceae bacterium | reverse complement strand
TCGGGGTAGAGCGGCTTCCAGTCGATGAGCTTGTAGCCCGTGGCGAAGACGACCGCGCCGTACGTCTCGGTCGTCAGCTTGTCCTCGTCCTCGTAGTTGATGGCGCCCGTGGGGCAGACTTTCGAGCAAACGCCGCACTTGCCCGTCGTGAGCTTCAGGCAATGCTCGGCGTCGATGACCGGCTTCGCGGGCACCGCTTGCGGGAACATCTTGTAGATGGCCGTGCGTTGTGACATGCCCTGCTCGAAGGCGTTGGTGACCTTGGCGGGACACTTCGTCTCGCAGGCGCCGCAGCCCGTGCACAGGTTGTAGTCGATGAACTTGGCCTACTCGCGGATGGTCACCTCGAAGTTGCCGATGTAGCCCGACACGTTTTCGACTTCCGAGTAGCTTGTTACCGTGATGTTGGGATGGTTGCCGACCTCCGACATCTTCGGCGTGCAGATGCAGGCCGAGCAGTCCATGGTCGGGAAAGTCTTGTCCAGCATGACCATCTTGCCGCCGAGCGATGTCTCGCGCTCGACGATGGTCACCTGGAAGCCCGCGTCCGCGATGTCGAGCGCCGTCTGCATGCCGGCGATACCGCCGCCGATGACGAGCGCCTTCTTATGCACCGGAATCTCGATTGAATGGAGCGGCTGGAGGCGCGCCACCTTGGCCACGGCCATCTTCACGAGGTCGATGGCCTTGGCGGTGGCCACTTCGCGGTCCTTATGAACCCACGAGCACTGCTCGCGGAGGTTGGCCACTTCCAGCATGTAGGGATTCACGGGCGTGTCTGCCAAGAGCTTGCGCCAAGTGGGCTCGTGCATGCGCGGGCTGCAGGCGCCCACGACCACGCGGTCGATGCCCTTCTCGATGATGGCGTTCTTCACGCCTTCCTGACCGGGATCGGAGCAGGTGTACTTGTTCGTCTCGACGTAGACGACGTCGGGAAGCGAACGTGCCATCTCGGCAACGGCTTCGACGTCGACCGTCCCCGCGATGTTGCTACCGCAGTAGCACAGGAATACGCCTATTCTGCTCATTCTGCGGCCTCCTTCCCCTCTTCAGGTTGGGTAGCGGCCTGGGCTGCGGCTTCTTGAGCCGCCTTCTCCTTAGCTGCCTTTTCCGCCTTCTTGGCGGCAATCTTGGCTGCTATCTCGGCCTTCTTGCGCTCCTCCTCGGCACGGGCGATGTTTTCGGCCTCTTCGAGCTCCAGCGCGTCGAGCTCGCGTTGGAGGAGAAGGTTCTTTGCGGGATGGAAGTGGATGTCGATACCGACCTCGTCGGGGCCTGCGCCGAACGCGAGCCCGATGAGCTCCGTGAAGTAGTAGCACGGGATATCGAAAGGCTCCTCGCCACGGGCGACGCGCGCCTTGTTGATCTCGGCTTCGCGCATGTCGAGGTTGAGCATGCACAGCGGACAGGAGGTGACGATGCAGTCGGCGCCATTCGCTTGCGCGTTCTGGAAAATGCGCTCGATCATGGGCTTGGCCTGAACGGGAATGGTCATCTGCTGGGCAGCGCCGCAGCATTCGGTCTTGAACGCCCAGTCCACAGGCTCCGCGCCGATGAGCGCCATGAGGTCGTCCATCTCCATCGGGTCCTCGACGTTATCGCATTCGCATACGTCGGCAGGACGCACCATGGCGCAACCGTAGTAGCAGGCCACCTTCAGGCAGCGCAGTTTGCGCTGGACTTTGGCGGCGATGGCTTCACGCGCCTCGTCGGTTGCGAACACCTCCAGGAGGGTGAGCACGTCGGCTTTCGCCTCGTAGGGTGCGTTGATGATCTTCTTGATGAGCGTGCGGTTGTCCTCGCTTTCGCGTGCGAAGGCAACAGACGTCTTCAACGAGCGATAGCATCCCGCGCACGGCGCCACGACGTCGAGCCCTGGAAGCTCGCGCTCGGAAATGGCCAGGCTGCGGGCGGGCAGCGCAACGGCGAGCTCGGGGCTCGTCAATGCGGCGGCCGATGTGCCGCAGCAGTTCCAGTCGGGAATCTCGACCAGCTCTACACCGATCTTCTCGGCAACGTAGCTGGTGGAGACGGTGAACGACTTGCCCGTGGTGTTCGCCGAACACCCTGGGAAGTAGGAGTACTTCATCATGCTACTCGTCACCTCCCTTGTCCTCGTCCGACTGTGCACGACGGGCAGCATCCGCCTCGAGCGCGCGGTCGACGAGCGCTGCGACGTTCGCACGGCCTTTCGTGTTGTGCATGCTCACACCCACCATGCCGCGCTTGAGCATACGCGTGGCGTTGCCCATATCCTGCATGAAGTGCAGTGATTTGAGGTTGTACGCAGCAGCAAGGTACTGCTCGTTGGAGACGCCATGTACGCGTACGTTGGCGATGAACTCGTCGTCGAAGATGTCCGCCTCGGGAAGGGGGCGCTTGCCGGCGTGCTTCGACGCCAGTCGCACGGCGCGCATGGCCGAGCAGATGTCGACGTTCTGCGGGCAACGGCTCGAGCAGACGACGCATTGCGCGCATATCCATGGGGTCTTGGCGTCCAAGACCACGTCGATTGCGCCGAGTTGCAGATACCTGATGACCTCGCGGGGCATGAGGTCCATGCTGTCGGCAAGCGGGCAGCCTGCCGTGCATTTCCCGCATTGGTAGCAATCCTTTAAGTTCACCCCCGCGTCCTTGGCAATCTCCTCGCATGCCTGCACCGAGGCATCCGAGATTCCCGACAGGTCGATAGATCGCATAATCGGCCTCCCTTCTCCAAAACACGCAGTTCAAACGCACTAACAGAAAGCGCTCGGCATTTTGGCAACGGTTATCTGATGAAGATTGTTCCCTCTCGGGCACCGCAACGCGCCGCCCGACCCAGTTTCATCTTACCGAATCGCGTCTCTGGGTGGGAAAGGAAATCGGGTAGCGTTGCGAAAACGGACGTTATCGCTTCAAAAAAACGAAGCCTAATCAGCAACGCCACGTCAACCATGACAGTCGGAGGCGAGGAGCAAAGAAAGTGACCCCACCGGGAGATTTCCGAGCGGGGTCACAGAACAGTTGATTGTTGGGCTACGGGCTATGCAGCCTTGGGACGACGGCCGCTGTACGCGCGCACCGACACGGTTGCGGATTCGCGCTTCGGAGCAACTTCGAGCGCTTCTACGGGGATGACGGCATCCTGGGCAGAGGGCTTCATCCAACTGAACGAAGTGCTCTTCCAGATGGCGTCATCGGGCATAAGCGCGATGGAAGCAGCCTTTGCAGCGAAGATGATGGCCAAGACGAGCATGATTACCACGAGTTCTACCATTTGAGCCTCCTTTTCGCGCCGTATGCGGCCTTAGGGTGCTTCATATGGTAGCAAGTTATCATTTAAATGTTAAACTGTTATTATCGATAGTTATCACAGCTTATTCTTGTTTTAAAGGAAGAGTCATGAACTTCGCCACATTGGAATACTTCGAGATGCTCGCACGGGAGCGCAGCTTCACGCGAGCCTCCGAAAGGCTTCATATTACGCAGCAATCATTGAGCTCTCATATCGCAAAGCTCGAATCCGAGCTCGGATGCCAACTCATCGTCCGCCACGTGCCGCTCGAGCTCACCTATGCTGGACAGGTCTTCCTTGGATACGCTTCGACGATACGCGAACAGTACACCCAGATGCAACAGGAGTTTTGGGACATCTCGCAGAACGACGAGGGGGTGCTGCGCGTGGGCATCGCGTTCACGCGAGGGCGCACGATCCTTCCCGATATCATCATGGCGTTCCGCGAGGCTTACCCCCACATCTGCGTCGAGATGGTGGAAGCCACGAACGAGGCGTTGCGCCAGAAGCTCATCGACGGCGAAGTTGATCTGGCCATAGCCTTCTTCCCCGCCCCATTGCCCGGCATCATCTTGAAAGATTTCTACCAGGAAGAAGTCGTCGTGCTGGTGCTGCGCGAGCTTTTCGAGTCGCTGTACGGCGATGAGGCCGCAGAACGGGCCCAAAGAATCGAGGACGGCGATTACTCGGCGCTCGAAGGCTGCCCCCTCGTCATGGGAAGCCTCGAGGACATCGGCGGCCGCATCGAACGAAACATGATACGCCGCGTCGGCATCTCTCGCCCCAACATCGTGGCGACGTCGAACAACTCGGAAACCCACCTCGCGCTCTGCATCCGCGGCGCAGGCGCCTGCCTCTGCTCGGAAACCCTGGCGCGGGCATCTCTTACGCAAGAACAACTCGACTCGCTCATGATTCTCAGAAGCGGGGACTCGGCTCGTTATCCTATCTGCTTCGGATACCGCGAGAAGCCACACCTGTGGAGCGTCCTGGAATCGTTCATGGACATTGCGGTTGAGACGTTCTCGAAGTCCGGCATGCTCACTGCAGCTGCGAACGAATAGGATGCACTTGACGCGTTGCAGGCGTGCTGAAAGAGCAGGGGATTTGACACGCCCCACTTCGCGCACATAAGAAATCCCCGACACCGGGAGGTGCCGGGGATCGTCGCATCAGTTGATGCGGATGCTTAGCCGAGCAGCTCTGCGACGTCGAGGGCGATCATGTACTCCTCGTTCGTCGGGACGACGAGCACCAAGATCTTGGAGTCGGGCGTGGAGATGATGCGCGGCTCGTCGGAGCGGATCGCGTTTTTCTCCTCGTCGATCTTGACGCCCATCCACTCGAGCTCCTTGGCGACGCCGAGGCGCATGGTCGGGGAGTTCTCGCCGATGCCAGCAGAGAAAGCCATGGCGTCGATGCCGTGCATCGACTGGGCCATTTCCATGATAAGCTGGCCGCAACGATAGTAGAACATGTCGAAAGCGAGCTGGCAGTTCTCGTCGCCGGCAAGCGCGCGCTGTTCGATGTCGCGCGAATCGGAGCTGCCGCCCGAGATTGCGAGCAGGCCAGATTGCTTGTTCATCATCGTATCGACCTCGTCGATGGTATAGCCGCCCTCGCGCATGAGGAAGCAGACGGTCGCCGGGTCGATCGTGCCGCAGCGCGTGCCCATGATCAGACCGTCGAGCGGGGTCAGTCCCATCGTGGTGTCCATGTCGGCACCGTCCTGAATAGCCGAGAGGCTCGCGCCGGAACCGAGGTGGCAACTCACAAGTTTATGCAGATCATCGCCCAAGAGCTCCTTGGAAGCGCGCCAGATGTAGCGGTGGCTCGTGCCATGGGCACCGTACTTGCGGATGTGGAACTTTTCGACCACGTCGCGCGGAAGGGCATAGCGCCAAGCTTTTTCGGGGATGTTGTAGTGGAACGAGGTATCCGCGACGACGACGTTGCCCTTGTCGGGGAACAGCTCACGGCAGACCTCGATGGCGTCGGCCTCGGCATAGTTGTGCAGCGGAGCGAGAGGCGCAACCTCGCGGACCCAACCCAGGCTCTCATCGGTGACGATCTTGGACTCGGGGAAGTACCAACCGCCCTGAACGACGCGGTGGCCGATGCCGATGAAGTCCTTGCCAGTGGCGTTGATGATCTCGATGACGTGCTGCATGGCAGTCTTGTGATCGGGCAGAGGGACCTCGATTTTCTGCTTGCCCTCGACTGCGATGGATTCGTATCCGATAAAGGATCCGTCGATGCCGATGCGCTCGCAATTGCCCTTTGCGTACACCTCGCGCGTATCGACGTCGAGCAGCTGGAACTTGAGCGACGAGCTACCCGCGTTGATAACCAATACGTTCATGGATGTATTCCCCTTTCTAATGAACGCTATTCGCACATTTAATAGACGCGATAATCGTACCATACCAGTACGGATGCAATGCCCTTGAAGCGCCCTTTGCAGCATATCCTCCGTTACTGGCACACAATCGGTTCAAATGGACAAAACACCTCATGAGACCGAATCCGAACTCGAGATTCCCTCCCAGATACGCCCCATCCGTCACCCGCCATCCCATACGTTCCATGAAAACGGAACGGCCGCCGCTCCGGGATAGCGACGGCCGCTCTAAATGTAGCCTGACGGCTACTGGGGGGTGTTCCTATAGTTTTGTCAACTGGATTTTCAAGTTGATTTCTTTGGAGAGGACAATGCTGACGCGGGGCCCTCTGGCCCTTGCTCTTTGAATTCGGTTTGCGGGCGGCTTCGCTAGGCCGCGTAAGGGACTTTGTCCCGCATGATCGCGTATATCACCTTCAAACGCTTTCTTGCGACGGCCTTGAGGGCCTTGCCGTGCGGCATGTGGCGCACCTCCCTCAGCATCCTGTAGTACTCGCCGAAGCGGTTGTTGCTGTTCACGAGGGAGTTGCAGGAAAAGATGAGCAGGTTCTTGAGCCTCTTGTTGCCCCGCCTGGAGGAGGTCACCGACGAGATGGACGTGCCGGACTTGCTGTCCCTGGGCGCCAGCCCGCAGTAGCTCGCGAGCTTGCCGTGGTCGGCGAAGCGGGAGATGTCGATCGAGACGACGAGCTCGGTCGCGGTGCGCACGCCTATCCCCGGCACGGTGAGCAGGCAGTTGAAGGTTGGGTCCCCGGCGAGCAACTCCGCTATCGCGCCGTCGAGCTCCGCGGACTCGGCGTCGTTGTCGGCTATGCGGCCGGCGAGCATGCGGACGCTGCGCCCCTCCGCTTCCACGACGGCGGGAAGCGGCCTGGTGGAAGTGGCGGTGGAGGCGACGAGGGCTTCTATGTCGGAACGCCGAGCTCCTCTGGTCAGCGCGCCGACGACACGAGGGTCGGCGTCGGCTATCTGCCAGGGGCCGCCCACCTTCGCGAGCAGGTTGACCTGCCGCGCGTCGGAGAGGTCGACCAGCGACTCGAACTCCGGGCAGCTCTCGAGGAGGATCGCCCGCAGCCGGTTCTTGTCGTGGGTGGAGTCGGCGACCACGAAGTCGCGCTGCGAGGCGAGGCGCCTGGCGGCCGAGACGAGCTCGGTTGCGCACGGGGCCGGCCTGAGCGCCTCGGGTATGCCGAGCGCGGTCCTCGCAATCACCTCGGCGTCGCGGGCGTCGGTCTTGGCGTCGCCCGCGAAAAGCTTCGCGGCGTTGTGCTCGGCGAGGCCGGGAAGGTAGGCGATCTCGAGGCCCGCAATGACGGCGCGCGAGATCGCGAGCGCCCCGATGTTGCGGACTTGGTCGACGACTATCAGGGTGCCGGGCTCGACCGACGCGAAGAAGCCGTCGAGGGCGTCCTCGCGGTTATCCACGGAAAAGTCCGCGGTGACCTCGCCGTTCGCATCTATCCCATAGGCCCAGTGGGAGAACTTCCCGACGTCGAGACCGACCACTGCCTCGGGTTTGGCGATGATGCTCCTGCTCCTGCTCATGTGGTATCCTCCAATCGGTAGGCCGACCGGGGGCCATCCCGCTGCGACACCCACATTACATGGCCGTGGCCTTTTGGCCCGGCAGGTTCCTAGCAGTGCTTCAAGATGGCGACCGCTCCCGCTGGCAACACCCCCCGGGCCCTCGCGCGGGCAGGGGCAGCTGGCCATGCGGGGCGGCCGGTCGGCGGCCCCTCGGGGCTGTAAACGATGCTAGCCCCTTGAGGGCGAGGCATCAAACAGGATCCGATGAAGACCGACTCTGACTGTAATGGGTTATTGACAAAATATCTCGTTCTGATTGAAAAGCAAGAAGCACTATCGGCAAAAGCGTTGGTTTCGCAACCGCGGCCCATAAGCGGTTGCATAATCCGCATGCTATGCAACCTCACGCTGAATTCAGATGTATTTCTCCTGGTAAATGTGTATAAAATGCAAAGAAGCCTATTGTTGGGCCCAATAGCCATTCGGAAAGATGATAGATAATCGTAATTGTCATGAAGCAAGCGGCGATTCGAAAAAGCTGCTACTATACCAGTCAGGCAAAACGGCGTAGACGGGAGGACCCATGGACTATGAGGGCAGGATTTGCCGTACTCCAGGCGAACGTGGTTCGTTCAAGCTTCCCATTTCCGTCGGATGTCCTTATAATGCCTGCGCATTCTGCGATCTATTCAAGGACCTAAAATACCGCGAATTGCCGATCGACCAAATCGAGGCCGAGCTCGTCCGCGTGCGTGATGTAGGCGGAACTCCCAAGCGCATCATGCTCGGCGACGGAAACGCCTTCCATTCCAGCTTCGAGCGCTTGTCGGACATCATCGGCCTCATAGAGAAATACATCCCCTCCTGCGAGCTCATATCGAGCGACGCCTCTGTTCCCTCCATTGCCTCCAAGACGGACGACGAGCTCGCCTGGCTCGCGGCGCATCACTACACCCTTCTCTACATCGGCGTGGAATCAGGCCTCGATGACGTGCTCGCGTTCATGAACAAAGATCACGACAACGCCGAACTCCGCCGGCAAGTCGCCCGCTTGCAGGCAGCTGGGATTGAATTTGGGGCGCATATCATGACCGGGGCGGCAGGCGCAGGGAGAAGCGACGAGAACGCCCGGGCAACCGCACAGCTCATCAACGAAACGCACCCGGTATCGGTCTGCAATTTCTCGATGGGCATCGCTCCGGCAACCACATTGGGCGCGTGGGTGGAAGAGGGCCGCTTCGAACCCGCAAGCAGGCAGGAATGCCTTGCCGAGGAGCGCTTGCTGCTCGAGCTCATCGACATTCCCCTGCGCTTCGAGGGTTTCCACTTCGATTACGACCGCGAGAACGCCAATTGTCCCTCCTGCACGGGAAACACGGCGGAGTTCAACGACTTCATCACGGATTGGACGCATACGGCCGGAACGCTCCCACACGACCTCGGAAAGCTTTTAGCAGAGCTGGACGCAGCCTCGTAGCCTTTGTCCAGCATTCGTCATTGTGCTTGAAATTCCTTGCTGATGCGAGAAATATCCTTAAATCCCATCTATCCTTGATTGGATAGGGTATAAACTAGTTGCGTATGAAATTGGTATGGATGGCGCTTTCTGCATGCGCCCTCTTTCTGTGAGCCAGTTCATATGATTCTGCCTCCCCCTTGAGGGGTTTTCTTTTCTGCAATCAAATACGACTTCCATCTGCGCCCCCCTACGCACTCTATCCGCATTGCGTGCGTAAGGAGACGCGACTTGTTCGGAAAGGATGTTGGAGTTCATGGAATCCGTTAACAAAGAGAGAATCATCCTGGTCGTATGCGGCGTCTTGTTCGCCGCTGTGGCCATCACGTTGGCAGTGTTCGGAAACCCGAAGAACATGGCCATCTGCATCGCTTGCTTCATCCGCGACTCGGCAGGCGCCATGCAGCTTCATACCGCTGCGCCGGTGCAGTACCTCCGCCCCGAAATCATCGGCATGATCTTGGGCGCCATGCTCATGGCCGTCTGCACGAAGGAGTTCAAGAGCTCGGCAGGCTCCTCGCCCTTCACGCGTTTCCTGCTCGGGTTCTGCGTCATGATCGGCTGCCTGGTCTTCTTGGGTTGCCCGCTCCGCATGGTTCTTCGCATGGCCGCCGGCGACCTTAACGCTTGGGTTGCCCTGATCGGCTTCGCCGCCGGCATCGGCGTAGGCGTCTTCTTCCTCAAGAACGGCTTCTCCCTCGGCAAGGCGACACCCACCCGCACGAGCGTCGAAGGCCTCGTCCTTCCCGCCGTCGTGCTGGTGCTGTTCATCCTCAGCATCACCACGTCTCTGTTCGTCGCCAGCACCGAAGGTCCTGGCAGCATGCACGCCCCCGTCGCCATCTCGCTCATCGGCGGACTGATTTTCGGCGCCCTCGCGCAGCGCGCTCGCTTGTGCTTCGCTGGCGGCCTGCGTGACACCTTCCTCCTCCGCGACGCCTCCGGCCTTATCACCGTTGGCATCCTGTTCCTCGGCGTCCTCATCTACAACCTCGTGAGCGGCGGCTTCAACATCGGCTTTGCCGAGCAGCCCATTGCCCACACCGATGCCCTTTGGAACATCCTCGGCATGTTCGTCGTCGGCTTCGGCGCCACCCTCCTCGGCGGTTGCCCTCTCCGTCAGCTCGTCCTTGCAGGCCAAGGTTCTGGCGATTCCGCCATCACCATCCTCGGCCTGCTCATCGGCGCTGCGTTCGCCCATAACTTCGGACTCGCCTCCAGCGCCAAGGGCACGACCCCTGAAGGCCAGGTAGCCTGCGTGGTCTGCATCATCGTCCTGTTCGTCATCGCCGCGCTCAACATGCGCAAGCAAGCTGTCTAGAAAGGATCGTCATGGTAACTGTTGATGCAAAAGGCCTGTCCTGCCCGGAGCCGGTCATGCTTGCCAAGAAGGCTGTGAAGAAAAACCCCTCTGACGATGTTCAAATCGTCGTCGACAACGCCACCGCCCGCGATAACATCATTCGCATGGCGCGCGGCATCAAGCGCACGACCGACGTGAGGGACATCGACGGCGTCTACACACTAACGTTGAAAGCATAAAAGAGTTTCCATCCCTTCCCACGCACGGGGCGGCACGCCTTCCTTCCTCCCAGCCCGCCCCGTGCATTCTGCATACATTGACTCATGGTATCCGACCAATTGCATACAATCGTCTCTTTCGACAGCGTCTCGGATGCTTTCTCTTTCAGCGACGCAGCACGAAAGGCTGGTATCGAAGGGCGCCTCCGCACTATACCGCGCCAAATCTCTGCTGGCTGCGGAACTGCCTGGGATTCTCCACCCGGCTGGTATGACGCCATAGAGCGACTCCTGGCAGACGGGCACCTCGCCTACGATGGCATCTATGTTTTATAGATAGTGAATAAATCAGATTTTTGCAGACTGCAGACAAGGCCCTGATACTGGCTGATTGTTCTGAAACCCTTGTTTGCTATAATGCCTTTGTGCAAACCGCATATGTGCAAGTCCAATTTGGAGAACGTGCCCATGGGCAGAACCAAATACACACCCGAGACGAGAAATGCCGTCATGGCCTCGTTTGTCACCGCCATGAAGGGCATCATTGACGAATTGGGCGTGGAGGGTGCATCCATCCGTCGCGTATCGATGGCTACCGGGTATAGCTCAGCTACGCTGTACCTCTACTTCGAAGACATGAACGAGCTCGTCACGATGTCCCTCGTGTCGTATCTGAGCGACTATGTCTCGGACGTCGTCAAGTCCACTCCCGAGAACGAGCCACCTCAGGAAACGTACCGTCGCACATGGCAGCTTTTCTGCAAGCATGCGTTCTCCCATCCCGCAATGTTCCTGAACTTGTTCTATGGGCCACAAGCAAACAAGCTCGACCTCATCGCAAAGAAGTATTACGAGCTTTTCCCGCAAGAACTCGAGCAGGCAACAGGCATCATGCTCGATATGCTCGAACACGGCAGCCTGCTTGAACGCAACCGTGTGCTTCTCGATCCGCTTGAAAGCGAGATCGGTCTCACCAAGCATGAAGCTGACCTTGCGAACGACCTCACCCTCGCGTACTTCCATTCGTTCCTCGTCGACGCTTCCGAACGGAACTATCCCGAGGAAGAGCTCGATGCCCTGATCAACCGCTTCTTGGAAGGCGCTTTCTTCGTCTTGCGCGGCAAGGCCGACGAATAGCCTTCCCTGGGATGACATGGGGACGGGGCGGATTCTAGCGGTCGTTGCACCATGAGAGAGGGTGTGGTGCAATGGCGAAGCACAAGTACACGATGGAGGATTGGCGGGCGGTCCGCAAGGGCTTGGAAGCCGGCGGCACGATCCGGGGCGTGGCGGCGGAGACCGGTGTGGACCGAGGCGCCGTGTTCAGGTGGAGCCGCAGGGACCGGCCGCCGGATTGGATGTGGCTGGAGATGGAGATCCCGGAGAGCCCGGCGGCGGGCGCGGGGGCCAGGGAGCCCGGCGCCAGGCTCACCTACGAGGACAGGTGCATGATCCACGCGATGCTCGGCGCCGGCTCCACGCACGGGCAGATCGCGAGGGCGGTGGGCTGCGACAGGTCGACCGTGTCCCGCGAGATCGCGAGGATGCCCGGGGGCGGGTACGACCCCAGGGCCGCGCAGCTGGACGCGGAGGGGAAGGCGCGCAGGCCCAAGGGCCGGAAGCTGGACGGGAACCCGGCGGTGAGGGCCTACGTGGTGAACCACCTGATGCTAAACTGGTCCCCGGAGCAGATATCCGCGAAGATCGCCGAGGACTTCCCGGACGACGGGGGGATGAGGGTGAGCCACGAGACCATATACCAGGCGCTCTACGTCCAGGGGAAGGGCGGGCTGCGCCACGAGCTGGGCGTTCAGATCGCCCTGCGCAGCGGGCGCACATCGCGCAGGCCCCGCTCGAAGCTGCCCGCGCGCGACTCGAAGCCCTGGGTCGAGGGCCGCGAGATCTCCGCGAGGCCCCCCGAGGCCGCCGACTGTTGAACGACAAATTGTCGCAACAGCCTAACGACAGATTCAATAACATGACACAAAGAGGAGGGCGGCTCTATGGCCGCCTCCGTTGCGCTTAGAAAGGTATGTCGTCGTAGTCTCCGGCGATGACGCTCGGAGTGT
>JAFRGA010000068.1 GCA_017434045.1 Eggerthellaceae bacterium | reverse complement strand
TCCTCGGCCAGGGCCTTGGCGCCCTCGCCGCCCTATGCCCAGTGCTCGGCGAGCACGGCGTTGACGCCCAGCTCGGCGCACTTGTCCTGGACGAGCTTGAGCTCGGCCTCGGTGTCGGTCGGGAAGGCGTTGATGGCCACGACGGCCGGGAGCTTGTAGACGTCCTGGATGTTGGAGACGTGCTGCAGGAGGTTCGGCAGACCAGCCTCGAGGGCCTCGAGGTTCTCGTTGTTCAGGTCGGCCTTGGCGACGCCGCCGTTGTGCTTGAGGGCGCGGACGGTCGCGACGATGACGACGCAGGACGGCTTGAGGCCGGCCATGCGGCACTTGATGTCGAGGAACTTCTCGGCACCGAGGTCAGCGCCGAAGCCAGCTTCGGTCACGACGTAGTCGGCCATCTTCATGGCGGTCATGGTTGCCTGGACGGAGTTGCAGCCGTGGGCGATGTTGGCGAAGGGGCCGCCATGCACGAACGCCGGGTTGTTCTCGAGCGTCTGGACCAGGTTCGGCTTGATGGCGTCCTTCAGAAGTGCGGTCATGGCACCCTGTGCGTTCAGGTCGCCAGCGGTGACCGGCTTGCCGGTGCGGCTGTAGGCCACGATGATGCGGGCGAGGCGGGCCTTGAGGTCGTCGAGGTCGGAGGCCAGGCAGAAGACGGCCATGATCTCGGAAGCGACGGTGATGTCGAAACCGTCCTCACGGCAGACGCCGTCACCGGCGGTGCCGAGGCCGTCGACCACGTTGCGGAGCTGACGGTCGTTCATGTCGACGCAACGACGCCAGATGATGTTGTTGAGGTCGATGTCGAGCTCGTTGCCCTGCTTGATGTGGTTGTCGAGCATAGCGGCGAGCAGGTTGTTGGCAGCACCGATGGCGTGGAAGTCGCCGGTGAAGTGCAGGTTGATGTCCTCCATGGGAACGACCTGGGCGTAGCCGCCGCCAGCCGCGCCACCCTTGACGCCGAAGACCGGGCCCAGGGACGGCTCACGCAGAGCGAGCATGGAGCTCTTGCCGATCTTGCACAGGGCGTCGTGCAGGCCGACGGAAGTGGTGGTCTTGCCCTCGCCAGCCGGCGTCGGGTTGATGGCCGTCACAAGGATCAGCTTTGCCTTCATGGGCTTATCCTTGTAGGAGTGGATGTCCACCTTGGCCTTGTAGTGGCCATAGGGCTCGCACGTAGACCAATCGATGTTGGCCTTCTTCGCAACTTCCTCGATGGGGAGCATCGTTGCTTCTTGCGCGATCTCGATGTCGGACTTGTAGTCTGCCATTCTCAAGCCTCCTTAAGCTCGTATATTGTCCTGCCCCCGCCTCCTTTTGCGAGAGCTTGGTACCAAAGATAACAGATGGGTTATGCGCTTGGCGCCAATCGTCGTTGACGCCAAGCGCTTCGTCGTCAGAGTCTTACGGCTGCGCCGGTTTCGACTGAACGTCGCACTTAATCTTCTTCAGCATATCGGTCTCGGGGATGATGCCGCCGGGGGTGCCGGTCTCGAGGCCGATGCTGACAGGAATGCGGCCCGCGCAGTTATCGCGACGATGCGTGTAAGCGCTCCACGGGCTGGAAGCGAACAGCTCCCAATGGTTCGGCGGGGTGATGTAGCTCGTGATGCGCCACATCTCGTCGTCCCTCTTGGCCTTGTGGTACGCCTTGTACCAGATGCAGAAGCGCTCGCCGCCGGGGAAGACCTCGCAGTAGCCGTCGTAGGTGCCGCCGCAAGGCCCGTTGCGCTGGCACTTGGGACACTGCGTCATCGGGCAGGTGTAGAGCGTGGCTTCCAAGCCGCAGTCGCCGCAGTCCATGCATCCGTACAGCATAGACTTGCCGGTGTGCTCCAGGCCGTGATGGCGATACACGCCCTTCTTGTTGTCCAGTCCGTCCATGCGGCTGGCCAGAACCTTGTTGCCACGCTTGTCCAGCGTGAGAACCCAGTGGTGGAAGAACTTGGAGAGACCCCACTTGGAGAAGACCTTCTTGGAACGTGCCTGCTCGGGCTTCGGAGCATGCTTGTCGGTGTTGAAGCCCGTTCCGTTGCCGTCGGCGTCCTTCTCTTCCTCGTAGATGTAGTAGCCACCCTTCTTGCCGAAGTTGACCTTCTTGTAGCATTCCTTCCACTCCGGCTCGAGTTCGGCCGCACGATCGAGGATGCCGCAGAACATCTCGGCGGTGATGCCGAAGCCGCCGATGTGCACGCCGGCATAGCCCAGGCCCTTGGCGATGGCGATCATCTGAGCAGCACGCTCGATGCGGGCGCCCTTGCCCTTGTCCTCGGCCTTGGCCTCCTCGTCGAGCTGCGCCATCAGCTCGTCGCTGATGTAGGCGCCGGCAATGCCGCCAGCACGCATGAGCTTCGCAGCGCCGCGGGTGAGCAGGAAGATGTTGGCGATGATGGGGGTGTTGTAACCGCGCTCATTGCGGTAGCGGATGAGCTCGTCCATCTTGCGGGAATCATAGCCCAGCTGGATGATCAGGAAGTTAGCACCAGCGATGAGCTTCTTTTCCATCTTCAGGTACTGCGGGATGACCTCGCCCTCCAGGTACTTGAAGGGGTTGACCACGGCACCGTTGAAGAAGTGCGTGGGCTTCTCGGTCATATCGCCCTTGCGGCCGGGAACGACGAGGCCCTTGTTCATCTCAGTGCACAGCATGTTCAGATGCACGGGATCGAGGTCGTACACCGGACGAGCACGGCCGTCCCAACCGCTCACCTGATAGTCGCCCGTCATGAGCAGCAAGTTCTCGACGCCCTGGCGCTCCAGACCGTACAACTGCGCAATGATCTGGTTGCGCGAACGGTCCTTGCAGGTGAAATGCACGAGCGGAACCATACCCTGATCCAGGAACTCCTTGCCGAGCGTGTCGGCGAGAAGGGCGGGATTACCACCCGGGTTGTCGGTGATGGACATCGCATGGACGCGACCCGTCTCGTAAATGCGCTTTGCTTCGGCGAATTCCTTCTCCTGGCCGTCCTCGCGCGCGCCGCGTCCGGGAATAATCTCGCATGTTACGCAAAACTCGCCGTTCACGAGTGCGTCCTTGAATCGGTTCTCCACCAAATCACCCCTTTCAATCAGCTTCTATAAAATATTTTTATCAAAACGCGTACGTCGCGAAATGATACCTGTTTAAAACTACGTTAGCAGCGATTACTTTCGAGCATATATTGTTTCTACAAACACTGATTCTTTTTTCTTAATACCCAAAAACAACCAGCTTTCGAAGATGCCCTCCCATCTCACGAGGGGAGCCATCGCCTTTGCTAAACGCAACTTACCCATGAAGGCAATGCCTTCTCGTAACGCATATTCTCAGCCTAAAAACCCATCTCGGATAGGGGTTATCATGCGAATTCCTTCACTATTCCGTTCTTTTCAGCCAAACCCCCGCTCTTGTTCGGGAATTGCTAATTGCCGCAAAAGTAATAATAGGAAAGATTTGAAATCAATAATACTGTGTTAAACAAACCACTGCCTGCCCCTTTCCAGTTACAGCCTTTCACCTCGCCGTCGGCACGCCCGCGAAGATCCCGCTTCCTCAACCCGTAGTGCTCGTGGAGTAATGCTCCGCTCATAAGAAACTCTGATGGATAGGTTACAATCACCTTAATTTCAACGTAGGCGGTCGTGGCGTATTTCATGAGGTGAGAGAGTGGACATATCGCAGATGCGCATGATGCTCGTATTGGCAGAATGCAGGTCGATGACGACCACTGCCAAGAAGCTTCATGTTACGCAACCCGCTCTCACCTACCAGCTGAAAGTCATCGAGAACGAGCTCGGGTTCAAAGTGTTCAACCGAACGCGTACCGGCACCTCCCTCACAGCTGAGGGCGCTTTCCTCCACGAGACGATCAAGGAAATCGTCTCTAATTACGACGAGACCGTCCGCCTTGCTCGCGCGATGGCGAAAGGCACCGCAGCCGGCACGATACGCATCGGCATCAACGACTGCTCACGTGACACCATCTCGTTCTTCCTCAACGTCGCCCAGTCAGCCGTATCGTTCTCCCTCATACCGCTTGGGGCATCCGATCCCATCCGGCTTCTGCGCGAGGGCGTCATCGACCTCTGGTCTACATCAGACGTTGCCATGAAGAACCCGCCTGTTTACCTGAGGTTTGCGGATCTGGCCATGGCAAGCCAATCGGTGTTCGTACCCATCGGACACCACCTTTCCAATCGGAAAACATTGACGGTAAAGGACCTACAGCACGAGATGGTCTGGCTCTGGCCGCGGAACTCCGCCTCTACGGCATCGGACGCCATTCGAGACGAGCTCGAGGCACTTGGCGCAGACGTCGCCGATTTCATTCCCGGCGTACCTGCAGTGGTGACGGCATTCACGAACCAAGGTGTGGTCGTCTACGACGAGGGCTATCTGCCCCCATCCACCCAATCGGCAGTGCAGATTCCGCTCGTCGACGTACCGAAGGACACGCTTGGCCTTGCGTACCTCGTTTCGCAGGAGCACAAGCTGGCCCCGATTATCAAAGACCTCGCCGAGCACATCCCGAACAACCAGGATCGCACCATCAGCACCTCCGAGCTTGCGGCAGAACGTATCGTGTCAGTGCTCGAGGAGATTAGCTCCACCGTGCGCCGCGGCGGCATGAAAGACATCATTCCCCTGGTTGAATACGGCATTGAACTTGGTATTTCCGCGCATCACATCATGAGTCGCGGATTGCTCGCCGGCATGAAGGTCACAGGCGACTCCTACCAGAAGGGCGACATCTTCACAACGGAGATGATGGCCGCCGTCGCCACGACCAACCTTGCAATGGATGCGCTCCAGCCGTATTTCGCCATCGAAGACGAACGCCCGCTTACAGGCACGGCCGTCATCGGCACCGTCCTCGGCGACCGACACGACATCGGCAAGAACCTCGTGCGCATCATGCTCGAGAGCCGTGACATCGAAGTGGTCGACCTCGGCACCCAGGTCTCCCCCGAGGCGTTCGTCGAGCACGTGCGCAACAACGCCGACTGCAATCTCGTGCTCATCTCGGTGAGCCATACCGATTACCTCGAGAACGCCCGCGCCGTGATCTCCGCCCTCCAGAAGGCGAAGCTGCGCGATCAGGTCTTCATCATGGTCGGAGGCGGTGCGGTAGACCAGCGATTCGCCGACGAAGTTGGCGCCGACGCCTACACCCTCAGCGCCGAAGACGCTGCCGACAAGGCCTACGAGTTCATGAGCTTGTAGCGCTTGCAAACCCGACGCAAGCCCAATCGCCTTACCCGGTCGCCCGACCGAAGGGGTTCGCCTACAGCGTCCTCGGGAGGCTCGCCCGCCTGGAGGGTTCGCCTACAGCGTCCTCGGCGGTAATGGCTTCACCCATACGCCGCATCGCTGCCCACCTGCGGAAGCGGCTCACCCTCCGGGCGGGCGGACCAGACGCAAGCCTGGGCCGTACATCAGGCGTTCCTGACTGCGCTCCGCGCATTCAGGAAACAGTTCTGGAAGGATGTACGGGGGCGAGCTGAAGCTTGCCCGCCCTCGCCGAGAACAGCCCGCTGGGCTGTTCTCCGGGCGCTCGGACCCTGCGGAAGCGGCTCACCCCTTCGGTCGGGCACATGCTTTTAGAAATCGCTCAGCAGCATGTCGGTACGGTCGGCCGGGACAACGAGCGGCACGTCGGCAAGCTCGTAGCGCACGTAAGCGTTGCCCGTGACCTCGGTGTTGCAACAGTAGATGGCCTGCAAAGGCTCAATCGCGTCATTGACCATCCCGTGCATGCAGTTACGCGGCGCGTACACCATAGAGCCGGGGCGCACTTTGTAGATGCCATCGCCCGCATACATCGTGCCTTCACCTCGCAAGAAGAAGAAAAACTCCGACTGCTCGTGGTAGTGCGGCGTGTAGCGGCAGTTTGACCTGAGAAATGTGCGGCCCCACCACATTTCGGGAGCACCCTTCTCGGCATCGTAGTATGCCTGGAAGCTCAAGGATCGCGAACCCTGCGCTGCTTCGACCATGATGTAAGGATCGGCATCTCCAGCACAAGCCCAACGGAAACCTTCGCCCTCCATGCCCGGTGTCATGAGATTCGATGGGCAATTGGGCTGAAAGTAAGCCTTGTATTCGTCTTCGCCCACATCTTCGAACACAAGGTTCTCGCCAATTTCGTTTTCTGTGGTAAACGTATAGAGGAACTCGACGCCTTCGTCGCCCGATGCTTCATAGGCCCACGGAACCCCAGAAGGAAAATAATTCGAAGCCTCAGGACCAAGCTCAAGTCGCTGGCGGCCTAAACGCGCCCAAACTTGTCCTTTGAGGATGTGCGTGCAGATAGCCAGGTTGTATTTACGTACGGGAAGGCTCACGCCTGGATCGAGCTGGGCCACGCCCGCATAATACTCGACATTGTGCGTGACGCTGCCCGCCTCGACACCCGCGGCGCGTACATCCTGAGCGGTTAGGAGCCTCTTGATGCGGAAGCCCTTGCCAATCTCAATCCATTCGTGATCGTCGGTATGGGTAACGAAAGCTTTCATTTGCAGAGCCGGATGTGTCATCGTACGTTGCACCGCCTTTCGTAGGGCAAGCGAGTCGGAGCCGCAGCTCAAAATATGCTGGAGGTCAGATCGCGGCTCCATCGACTCGCACTGAAATGGCTACGCCGACCGCACGTTGACGTAGCCATGTAGTATTTGTCTGGTTAGCGCAGAACCTTGGTGGCGATCATCTCGTCGATCATGTCGAGCGTGGCACGATCGGTGCCGGCAGCGCAAAGGATATCCTTGACCTCGTTGCGCATTTCGTCAGTGACCTCGGGTTGCTCGTATGACTCCATGAGCTTGTTGTAGTAGCGATCCATCTTCGTCTAGATAGCGTTGTTGATGTCGGCGACGGGACCTCGCGAGCCGATGACCGGCGCCACGATCTCCCGGCAGTGATCGAACGTGTGGTCGGAGGTCAAGAACTCGCCGTCGTGGCCACATTCCAAGATTTCGTCCATCGGGATGCTCTCGTCGTCGAGGACGAGCGGGGTGTTGAAGATGCGCTCGCAGTAGTTGATGCACTCGAAGTCTTGCAGGATCTTGTCGTAAGACGTGGTAACGTAACCGTTGAGGACGCCCGCAGAGTGAATCATGTAGTTTGTACGAGCCTGATAGCAAGCCGCAAGGGTCATGAACGACTCGATGCCGCTCTGTGCGTCAACGGTCTTGGAGTCGGTGATGGCTCCGCCTCCGCGGAACGGCAGGTGGTAGAAGCGCGCCATCTCCTGCGCGTAGATGTACATGAGGGCACTCTCGGGAGCGCCGCCGGCAATCTGGCCGGTGGCCATATCTGCCTGCGGAGATTGCGAGCCGTACAGCACCGGCGCACCGGGGTTGATCATCTGGCACAGCGCAATGGTCGAGAGCACCTCGGCGTTCGTGTAGACGATCGGGCCGAGCACCGTGACCGGAGCGGTAGAGCCAGCCATAGCGCACGAGGAGATGCAGGTAGCCTGCCCCCACTTCGCAAACACTTCCATCGCCTCGAACATATTCTCGGAAAACGCGAGCGGCGTGATGACGTCGATGATCGTGTTGGCGCACGGATGGGTGCGCAGATACTCTTCGCCGCCGACCGTAACCGCTAGAGCCTTCATCATGGCCTCGAACTGCGCAGTGCCACCTTCGCCGACGAGCAGCTGACCCTTGTCGGAAGCCATGAGCGAGGCATACGTCATGCACATGTTAGATGTGTGGGTGTCAACATCGTTGGGCTGGATGACGAGGGAGCCGTTAGTGTGGAAATACGGATTTGCGTGGAACAGCTTCATGATGTTCACGTAGTCCTGCATGGTGCCGGGGCGCGTGCTGCCATCGCGCTCCACCATGTTGGGCATGCCGTAACCAGGGGTGATGTTTATATTCTCGCCGCCCACGTGGATGTTGTGCTTCGGGTTGCGGGCGTAGATCGTGAACTCCTCGGGGGCCTTGCCGACCCATTCCATTATCTGTTCCTCGGTCCAGTATGCCACTTCACCTTCTACGCGAACGCCGTGGGCTGCAGCAATCTCGCGAGCCCTGGGGTGATGGTAAAGCATGCCGATTTCGGAGAGCATCTTCATGGATGCCTCGTGGATGGCCTGTTTCTGCTCGGTGGTCATGAGATTCGTGAATGCCATGATGATTCCTTTCTGTTAGCTTGTTCCATTGCTTTGCTTGAATACCTGAATAAACTCTATGCTCACGCCCGGACCCTTGCTGAGTCCATTAAAGGGCCCGGGCGATGAAGCCGAACCAGACGGACCTACGCGGCGAGCTCGGAATGGCCGTCTATTTCTGCCTGCTTCTTCTTGGCGTAGCGATACGCGAAGAGGCAGGCGATCACGCCGATGACGCAGCATGCGATGGCGTAGATCCAGATGTAGGTGAACCCAGCCGTGCCAGCAGTGTCTAGCCAGATGCCGGCGAGCTTCGAGAAGAACACGTCGGGCGTGTAACCGAGGAAGGACACGATGCCGGCCGCGATACCCGTCAGATGCACCGGGATGCGCATTTCGGACAAGGTTGCGAAGTACAGACCGCGCATGCCCGTGTAGAAGAAGGCGAAGATGAAGATGATGGCAATACCGATACCTGGAGCCTGGCCGAGCACCATGAGCGCGGCAATGACGATACCCGTGATGCCGAGATAGGCACCGAGCGTCTTGATCTCGGATTTGAAAGCCAGCGCCACGAAACCGATAATGAGAGTGGAAAGCGCTGCGATGATGTAATTGCGGATGACGGCGAACGAACTGGCTGTCGTCGGGTCGATACCCAAAACCTGCACCGTGTACGTGCCAAGGTAGCCGCTTGCCGCCGCTGTAACCGAGTAGCCGCAGAACAGTATAACCACGCCAAACCACACGGCCGGAAGCTTGAGGGCGTCGAGGGCAAACTTGAACGAGAAGGGAACGGGTTCCACGTCGTCAGACTCTTCGTTTCCGATAAGGTTCTTGGGGATGAGGGCGAAGCAGATGATGCTCAGAACTAAGAATATACCCGCGTTGATGAAGAGCAGAAGGCTGAACTGCTCGCCTACGAGCGTCGGGTCGATAACGCCTTGGGGGAGGATGGCGCGATTAAGCAACCCGACGCCCATGAAGCCTAGCAACGTGCCGATAATGCCGCGGATGAACTCCGACGTCGAGAACATACGCCCTTGTTCATGCGCGTTACCGAGCTTGCGGACCGTCTTCAGATAAGCCGACCACATAGCGCCAACGCCAAGCGCAAGCAATCCATGAGCAGCCAGGATTTGCGTCGCATCAGGTAGCAACCCGAACCACAGCGTGCCAGCAGCCAGCAGCAAACCGCCAAGGGCAATCAAGTTGCGTTCCCTGAACTTGTCTGCCAGGATTCCGCCAACGATGTACATGATCATAGATACGACGCCGACGATCATGCCAGTCGTGCCGATGAACTCGTTGACGTTGGCCGCGTCTACAATAGGCTTGTATTCCGTGAACACCACGACCATCTGATCGTAGTAGTTAAATCGAATGTAGGGCGTATACACCATCGTGCCCGAAAGCAACGACAGGAAAAACAGCACGACCCATCGTTTCGAACCTTGAATTTTCACTACCCGCTCCTTTCAACCGTTTGATTTCAAAACTGATGCCTAAATCATTTAACGGTGTAGCCTAAGGAATCGGTCAAGAGAAAACCAAATATATTTTTTGAGAATGGATATTCGCTTTTTAACTGGTATTTCTATATAAACATTGGTTAATATCCTCGCAATTGCTGGATTGTTTCCCTCTCAAATCACGGATAAAATGGCTATAAAACCGCTCCCCAAGGTTACAGTTGGAGGTGGGAACTAACGTGAAAGACGGGCTTTTACGCTCGGGCGAGTTCGCTCAAATGGCAGGGGTGACAAAGAAGGCCCTGCAGGTCTACATGGACAAGGGCATACTCATACCCGATTACGTCGACATGGAAAACGGCTATCGCTATTACGCCAAGGAGCGCAGCTCGCAAATCGAGGAGATTGTGAAAATGCGCGAAGTAGGCCTTTCGCTCGACGATATCAAGGACATCTTCGACCGCAAGGATTCGCTACGTTACCTAGATATTTTGCATAAACGGCTTGACCAGGTCGAAAAGGGCATAGCACAGCTTGAAAAAGACCGTGCGATACTGCAGTTTCGCATCAAGAACCAGTCCATGTTTCTGAACCCTCCCGCGCTACGTCATTGCTTCGTCGAATACCAACCCCGACGCGCCTACGTGCGCTTCCCCATCAATCCTTATCAAGCGAAAGTCGACGGTGGCGCTGCCTGGCATGATGCACTCGAAGCGGTGAGGAAAACATTCCAGGAGAACGGCATTCCGATCAAGTACTTCCAAAACGTCGGAGCAGTATTCGACATGGACGAGATGCGCAACGGTACAATCATGTACTCCCATGCAGCCATCTGGCCTGATGACGCCTCTCTATTCGACAACGTGGAATACCTCGAGGCAGGCTACTACGCTTGCATGTTCGACCAGCGCTACATGAGTGATGGGCTGGCAATCGCAAGGGCGGTCACCACGCTAATGGATTTCGTGAAAACAAGCGAATACACCATTCGCGGAAGCTTTTACGAAGAGTGCGTCGCCGAGACGACGATGTTCGACTTCAACCGCATGCTCTATGTGGTCAAGGAAGAGGTGCCCATCTCGCTCGACCCGCAGTCGGATTGACGAATCGAAACTGCTAGCCGCTTTTAAGCCACCTGCTGCCACTCACGTAAAAAAAGAAACGAACGAAGGAGAGCGGCGGTC
>JAFRGA010000067.1 GCA_017434045.1 Eggerthellaceae bacterium | reverse complement strand
TCCTGCAGGCGGCCGTGCACTTCGCCTGTTTCCTTGCACGAGTTCGCGGCAATGCAAGGATTCGGGGGAAGTGCACGGCTGCTCGGCCGCCGCCCGGTTCTCTCATGCATTTCCCCAAAACTCTGGAACCTGACGCAAAGCCCGGGCTCGTGACAGGCCGTCCACCCGGAGGGGTGAGCCGCTTCCGGAGGGTCCGAGCGCCCGGAAAACAGCCCAGTGGGCTGTTTTCAGCGAGGACGGGCAAGCTTCAGCTTGCCCCCGCGCATACTTCCAGAACTATTTCCTGAATGCGCGAAGCGCAGTCAGGAACATTCCATCCTGAAAACCGTACCGCCGGAGGGCCGTAGGCGAACCCCTCCGGGCGGGCGACTCGCTGAGGAAGCTGTAGGCGAACCCCTTCGGGCGGGCGACCTTCCCGAGGACGCTGTAGGCGAATCCCTCCGGGCGGTCGGACCTCCCGAGGACGCCGTAGGCGACCCCCTCCGGGCGGACGACTTGCTGAGGAAGCTGTTAGCGCTCCCCTCTCGAGACCATCGAAGCTTAAAGCTTCGCAAGGAAGCGCTGAAGCGCCGAGCGACCCTCCTCATCCCATTTGAAAACGCCCGCGCACTCCAGTATCTCGCCGAAGAGCCGACCAACCTCTTCGCGGGAAAGCCCCTGATCCTCCATCACTTGTTGCACGCGTGGCGGTAGGATGGCAAGCCCCATCACCTCGATGAGGCCGATGTTCTCTTTCTTGATGTGGTGATAACGCTCGTGTGGATGGAAAAGACCCCAAGGATGCTCGGGGCTCGTCATGTTGCAACGCAGAGCGAGATCGAGCTGGTACCGATTGCCGTCTTTCATGAGAATGGGCGTTATCGTGTTGTGACGGACACCGTCGGTTTCCGCGCATATGCCGATGCTCGGCTCGTCGTGCTTCCTCCATACATCCAAGACGGCACAGGCGGCATCTACGAGTTTCGCGCGGTCTTCTCCCGACAGGCGGATGACGGACATCGGCCATTTCACAACGCCTGCCTCGACCTCGGGAAAGCCTCGAAGCTCGAACGCTTCGCAAATGTCTGCCTTCTGCATGGGAAACACGTGCTTCCCGCCTTGGAAATGGTCGTGCGCCAGTATCGAACCGCCCACGAGGGGAAGGTCGGCATTGCTGCCGAAGAAGTACTGGGGAAGCTGCCCCACGATGTCGAACAGGCACTCGAATGCGGCACGGTCTATGTGCATGGGACGGTGCTCCCAGCTCATGGCGATGCAATGCTCTTCGTAGTAGACGTAGGGGCTATACCAGAGGCCCCAATTCTCCCCTTGCAACGAGATGCGACGCGCATAGCCACGCTCGACGTCCTTTTCGGTCACGCACAGCGGGCACGGACGCACGGCTCCGGTCGCAGGGTCCACATAGTCGACCTTGCCGGAAGCCTTGCGCGCAGCCTCTTCCGCAATTGTGCGTGGGTCCTTCTCCGGTTTCGAGAGGTTGATTGTGATCTCGAGGTCTCCCCAATCGGTATGCGCGGTCCAGACGATGTTCCTGGCGACCGCCTCGAGCTTCACGAAGCCGAGCTCGCAGCTACGTCGGTAGAACTCATCGGTGTCTATCATGGTTCTCTCCGTTCCGCCATCTTCGCCAACAGCGCAAATCAAAAGAAAAGCGAGCCGAGCCCCCATCAGCCTCTTTCGGGCTCCACCATGTGCGCACGCGCCCCCTCGCTCGATACTCGATAACGGCGACATGAACCGATGCCCAGATGAGCGTCTATCGCGTTGGAAAAGCATTCCGCTCCCGCGTCGGGAACGAGCACCTGAACCGTACCGCCGAAGCCGCCGCCATGGATTCGCGCGACGCCCTTGCCCGCAAGCAGGCAGTCGCTCAATGCGAGGGCCACCATCGCGGGCTGAGCTGACCGCGACCCCGTCGAGACGTTTTGCAAATACTGGGCCGAAGAAGCAGCCGAGCGCCGCATGGCCCGCAGAAATTCCTCGATATCCCCGTCACGCAAGGCGGCGGCCCTCGTGTCGACAAGCTCCATTTCGAGGTAATAGTGCAATCCCCGCAAGGCGGGCAGGTCCCCCAAAGCTCCACGAACCTCCTCGAACCTGCGCAGGAACTCATCTTTCTCCAACTGGGAGAGCACCTCAACGCCGAAATGGTGCGCCACTGCCTGCATATCGCGCGCAACTTGGGAATACTCATCCGAATACTCGCTGTGATCGCAATGCGTGTCGACAATCATGAGCGCATACCCGCACTGCTCGAAGTTGAAACCGAGCCGCGTTGACGAACAGCCGCCATCCGCGAAATCGATGAGGTTCACGCCGCCGAGCGCAATTGAGAGCTGGTCCATGAGCCCGCAGGATTTCCCAAACCAATCCCGTTCGGCTGCCTGCCCGATGCGGGCCAGGGTCACCTCATCGAACCGCTCTTCTGCGAACAGGACGTTGAACGCCTGGGCGAGCGCCAGCTCAAACGCAGCCGACGAGGAGAGGCCGCCCCCGGAAGGCAGGTCGCTCGCGACAACGGCATCGAAGCCGCCTATCTCGACCCCGGCTGTGCGCATGCCGGACACGATGCCTCCCACGAGCGCGGACGTCGTAAACCTCTGCACTGCTTCGGGGTGCAAGCCGGCAAGATCGAGCTCGATCGAGTCGAATCCGTTGCTGTCGATGCGCACGGTACTGGACCCGTTCGCCTGGACGTCCATTGTGATACCGCAGTCGATCGTGGCAGCGATGACCCTGCCTCCTTGGTGGTCGGTATGGTTTCCCGCCAGCTCAGTGCGTCCCGGCGCAAACGCGCGCACGTACGGCCTCGCCTTGTCTATGTTTACCCTCATCTGCTCGCCAACTGTCTAACCACAATACGATGGGGCGATTATAGCAGCTGAAGAGCACCGATTCGCCTCTGTCGCCCAGGTCGTGGTCATGTGCAACATGACGCAAGGCTCAACGTGCGAAATGGCCGCGTCAAAGGGACAGGGGATTTGACACGTCCCCTGTTCGCGTATCAACTACAATGATGAACATGCCTTTCATTCAACTGGAAAACGTCAGCTTCTCTTACGACGGAACGACACGCGCGCTCGACCGTGTATCCCTCAGCATCGATGCGGGCGAGTTCGTCTGCATTCTCGGCCCGAACGGCAGCGGGAAATCTACGCTCGCCAAGCACTTGAACGCACTGCTCGTCCCCGATGAGGGCTCTGTCTTGGTTTGCGGACGCGACTCCTCCAATCCGGAAAACCACTTCGAGATCCGCAAGGGCATCGGCATGGTGTTCCAAAACCCCGACGACCAGCTGGTTGCCAGCAGCGTCGAAGACGAAGTCGCCTTCGGACCTCAAAACCTCGGGCTTCCGCTGGCTGAGATTCGCCGACGCGTCGACGATGCGCTCCTCAAAACAGGCCTGGATGGTTTTGAAAAGCGCGATGTGTCAACGCTATCTGGCGGTCAGAAACAGCGGCTTGCCATCGCCGGCGCGCTTGCCATGCATCCCCAGGCCATCGTCTTCGATGAAGCCAGCTCCATGCTCGACCCGCAAGGACGCCGCGAATTCCTTGATCTGTGCGATGATCTGCACCGATTGGGGCTCTCGATCATCATGATCACCCACTCCGGAGACGAAGCCGCCCGCGCAAGGCGCGTCATCGTCCTCGACGGCGGGCGCATCGCCTTCGACGGCGCGCCGATGGATGCGCTTTCATCGGAGGGCCTCCTCGAGCGGCTCTCCCTCAATGCACCCTTCCCCATCCGCATGAGCCGCACCCTCCAGGCCCGCGGCATGAAAATCGAGACCTGCCTAACCATGGACGAGCTGGTGGCGCGCACGAAGGCCGCGAAGGGCGTGCAGAAAGCCAAGCCCTTCGATGGCATCTCCAATCTCGAAGCACCCGTATCCGTGAACCGCCATCAGCCCACCTCGAGCGACGTGCGGCCTCCTTTTATAACGTTCGACAACGTCTCGTTTTCCTACGAGGCACCCTTGCCCCGAGCTCTTCGTCGTAAGAAAGGCTCTGAAGAGCAGGAGATTGCACCTCCTGCTTTGGACGGAATCTCATTCGACCTACCTGAAGGCGAGATCATCGGCATTGCAGGCCATACCGGCTCGGGGAAGAGCACGCTCCTGCAGTTGTGCGATGGACTCCTGCGCCCGACACGCGGACAGGTGCTCGTTCGGGGAAACGATATCGCCTTGAAGAGCGTTGCCGTCGAGACCAGGCGGCAGGTGGGCATCGTGCTCCAATATCCGGAACACCAGCTCTTCGCCGCAACGGTTTTCGACGAGGTGGCGTTCGGGCCCCGCAATCTCGGTTGCGACGAACCTGTTGTGGAGCAGCGCGTCGATGACGCCCTCGCCGCCGTTCATCTGAGCCTTGCCGGACTGCGCGACCGCAGCCCGTTCGCGCTTTCCGGAGGACAGCAGCGCCGCGTGGCTCTCGCGAGCGTGCTTGCCATGCAACCGGACCTGCTTCTTCTCGACGAACCCACCGCCGGGCTCGACCCCCTTCTCCACGAGGAGTTCCTCTTCTTGATAGAGGAGCTGCATGGCCTTCATGGCTTGACGTGCGTTTTGACATCGCACGACATGAGTGATCTCGCACGTATCTGTAATCGTTTGCTCGTGCTGTCAGAAGGCCGGGTTCTTGCCATTGGCGAGCCTTCACGCATTTTCTCGGATGCCGAGCTTCTGGACACAGCTCACCTCGCCGCCCCCGACGAATATGCATACGCCGCCGGCATCGGCTTCGGTGTTCCCGCAAACGAGGCTTTGACCATAGAATACTTAGCAAGCAATCTTTGCTTGTAACGCTTGGTATTTAGCTCGCGGCTAACGAGCCGCCAAGGCTATTCGAAATCGTACAGGTCCTTCGCCGCAACCTTGAACGCCTCGAAAGCCTCGGCCGCGATAGCGTCGTCGAGCACGAGCTCAAACTCGGTAGGCTGGCCAGAGGAATCGACGTCGGTAACCTCTAGGAGCACGACATCGCCCGATGAAAGTGCAGGCTCTTCGAGCGATATGGGGAAGAAGAACCCGTAACGACGATCGTTGTGGATCACGAGGCCCAAGAACTCGAGCTGAACGAAATCGCCCTGCTCGTCTTCAAACTCGAAAATATCGCCCTCGTTGACCGGGGGGCAGAAATTCGGGGCACGTCCCTCTCGCATGGCAAGCTCCTTCGCTCACTAGCTCAACCGCGCCCTCGTCATCGCGAAGGCTTCTCGACAAGTATAAACGCCCAAGCGCCCAAACGGGCAGAGGATTGCCGGCTGAAAAAGAAGGCGGCAGCCCGAAAGCTGCCGCCCTTGAATCAACACCTTGGAGGACAAGCGCTTTACTTCCTCTTCTTCTTGCCCTTCTTGGGATTGCGCGGCTGCTGCTGGTAGATGGGCTTACCATCGTCGCCAAGCGCGTTCGAGCCCTGTTCTTCGGCTGGCTCTTCCTCGATGATCACGATCATATCTTCGGAATCTTGCATCTCAGCTTGGATGGCTGCTTGAGCATTCGCTGCCTTGACTTGGGCAGTCTTGCGGCGAGCAGCCTTCGAGTTACCCAAATTGCCGGCAATGCTGGCACCCGCACGCTCGAACTCGAAGTAGCCGATATGATCGCCGAAGCGCTTCTCGAGCTTGGCGTACTTCTCTTCGCGCGTCTTCCAGATGGCGTACAGCGGCGTGCCCACGGCAATGGACGAGTAGCAGCCGATGACAAGGCCGATGGTCATGGCGAACGCGAAGTCCTTCAGTGTCTCGCCACCGAAGAGCAACATGAACAGGACCGGGATGAGCGAGGTGACCGTCGTGTTGATCGAACGCGTGAACACCTGGTTCACCGAGTGGTTCGCAATGGTGTAGAACGAGCACTTCAGCCCGAAATCCTGCGCGTTGTCGTTGATGCGGTGGAACACGACGACGGTGTCGTAGAGCGAGTAGCCGATGATGGTGAGCAGGGCAGCCACAGCATTCGGCGTGAACTCGCGGCCGACGAGCGCGTAGATGCCCACGACGATGATCAAATCGTGCAGCAAGACCACGACGGCCGTGATGCCCATCTTGTATTCCCTGAACCGCAACGTTATGTAAATGATGATGAGCACGAGCGACACCAAAAACGCGATGAGCGACTGTTGGATGACGCTGGCACCCCAGTCGGGCCCGATCGTCGTGACCTCGTAGTTGTCGGTCGTGAGGCCGTACTTCTCGGCAACCTGGTTCGCAATTGCCGCAGCTTCTTCGGCATCGGTCACCGTCATGCGGACGAGGAAGCCCTCCTCGCCGTCGGAGTAGGTCGTCTGGATCGTCGCCTCGCCCTGACCGGCGTCGGCGAAGGCGGAGCGCATCTGGTCGATGGTCACGTCATCAGTGTTGTGGAACGTGATGGAGGTGCCGCCGACGAACTCGATGCCGAAGGTCATGCCCTTCAATCCCACGACTGCGAAGGAGGCGACCACCAGGCAAGCCGAGATGATCAGGAACACCTTGCGCTTCCCGACGAAGTTGATGTCATGCTTGATGAAGCGGCCCTTCAGGTTATGGGCGGCTTCCGCGACCCTCAGGCCGTCGGCTCCACCGCGCTCCTCGGCGACTTTGTCGGTTATCGTGCGGTCGAGAGCCTCGCCGATTTCGGCTTCAGCAGCCGACACGCCTTCCACTGCTCCAAGGGCGGCGAACTTCTCCGCTGCGATCTGGCCATCCTCGACGTTCCAGAACCCGGGATGCTTGGCAATGGCACGCGGTGCGAGCAAGCGCACGAGCGGCGCCTTGAACAGCAACATCATGACGATGTCGCAGAAGATACCCAAGGATAGCGTCAGGCCAAAGCCCTTGACCGACGCCGACGCCAGGAAGAACAAGCACAGTGCCGAGACGAGCGAGACGAGGTCGGCGTCGATAGACGTCTGGATCGCGTGGCGCACACCCGATATCGATGCGGCGCGTACGCTCTTGCCCATGCGTATCTCTTCTCGGAACCGCTCCACCGTTAGGACCGATGAGTCTGCCGCCATGCCGATTGTGAGCACAATGCCGGCAACACCAGACAGGGAAAGCGTGAAGAGGCCGAATGCCGAAAGTCCCGCCAAGATGCCCAGGTACAGGAGCGCGAACACGATAACCGCGCCGGCGGTGATGGTGCCAAGTCCCTTGTAGAAGAACATCAGGTAGATCATGACGAGCAGGATGCCGAGCAGCGCGACGATGACGCCCGAGCGCAGCGCGTCCTGGCCGAGCGTGGGACCGACGACCTGGCTCTGCGAGTACTGGAAGCTGACGGGCAGCGATCCGCTTTCGAGGACGGTCTTCAGAGCCTGGGCCTCTGTGAGATCGTAGTTGCCCGTTATCTGGACTTGCCCGTTGGGAATCTCGGACTGGACGGCAGGAGCCGATTGGACTTCGTTATCGAGGATGATGACGATCTTGCCGTGATCTGCAACGAGGTCGCGTGACGCATCTGCAAACGCCTTGGTGCCTTCGGCGTCCAGGTCGATGTCAACGGCGTAGTAAATCGACGTCTCGGAAGGACGGTCGACGGTGACCCTGTTGATGTTGTCGCCCGTCACGATAGGGGTATAGGTGCCATCCTCCACCTTCAGGTGTTTGGTCTCACCCGTGGGGAACACGTTTCCGAAATCATCGGTCACGGTGGCTTCGTTTCCGTAATTCCCTGATTCGATGTTGTTCACGACTTCCTGGTCGGTGAAGGAATCCAGGCGGGCGAACTCGAGTTTGCCCGTCTTGCCGATGATGCCGAGCGCGGTCTGCGTATCGGACAAGCCCGGAATCTGGACGAGAATCTGGTTGTTCCCTTGAACTTGGACAACTGCCTCGGAAGCACCGAGCGCATTGACGCGGCTCTCTACGATGGCGCGGCTCGTCTCCATCTCCTCTTCGGTGATGGCATCACCGTCTGTCGAGGTGGCCGTCAGAACTACCGAAAGGCCACCTTGGATGTCGAGGCCTTGGTTGATCTTCTCTTGCGGCGGCATGAACAGGATTATCGAGACGATGATGAGCAGCGTCGTTATGATGAGCAGCCATATGTTACGACGATCGTCGCCTATTGGTTTTTTCTTCGTATCGGAACCGAGCGTTGCCATGCGCTATCCTTCTTTCCTTTTTGTGTTCTGCGCATAATGCACCAAAATAGACTAACTGTAGCATTGTGCCACATTTGCCATCGCGTGACTAGAATAATCCGTTGTCCTTTATGCACGCATTAAAATCTGATGCGAACCCGGACCTTGCATCAGGCCTTCCTCACAGTCAGCCGCCCGCCCGAAGGGGTTCACCTGCGGCTCCCTTTAACGGGCCGCCCGCCCGGCCCGCATTCGGCCCGCCTCGCGCTTTCTCCGCGCCCCAACCGCGCAAGCGAAGGCGGCATCCAGAGCGACTTACTGGCAGTGCGCCTCGGGGTTCCCGACTGCGCTCCGCGCATTCGGGAAATAGTCCTGGAAGTATGCACGGGGGCAAGCTGAAGCTTGCCCGTCCTCGCTGAGAACAGCCCACTGGGCTGTTCTCCGGGCGCTCGGACCTTGCGGGTGTAGCCGCCTTCTTGAAGGCGCGGTTGTTGCGCGGGCGCTCGGAAGGGCCTCACGCAGACCGGGCGGGCGGCCATCGGGTCAGTTTTAGTGCGCTGCTTAGTAATCCTGGGCAGCCGGGCTTGCGAGCCATTCGGCGAGGAACTCTTCGTACGCATCGGCGAGCACCGCCTCGCGGGCGCGTTTCATCAAGTTGATGAGGAAATGCAGGTTGTGCATGCTGAGCAAGATGCCGCCGAGCATCTCGTTCTGCTTCACGAGATGGCGGATGTAAGCGCGCGTGTACTGCGTGCAGGTCTCGCATGTGCATTCCGGGTCAAGCGGTCCGAAGTCGCGCGTGTACTTGGCGTTTCGCATGTTCATGCGGCCGGTGCTGGAAAATGCCGTGCCCATGCGGCCAGTCCGCGTGGGAAGCACGCAATCGAACATGTCGATGCCCACGCCCACGGCGCGCAGAAGCGTCGTGGGATTCCCGACGCCCATGAGGTAGCGCGGCCGGTCCTGTGGCAGGGCGGCCACGACGTCGCCGAGCGTTTCGAACATGACATCGTGCTCCTCGCCAACCGAGTAGCCGCCGATGCCGAAACCGTCGAACCGCCGACCGCCAGCCTCGACGCTCGCCTGCTCGATGGCGAGGAGGTGACGTACGCTCTCGAGACGCAAATCGAGGTGCATTCCACCCTGAACTATGCCGAACAGCGCTTGATCCGCCCGTTTGTGCGCGGCAAGGCAGCGTTCGGCCCATTCCCACGAGAGCTTCGTCGATGCGGCGACGGTGGACTTCTCAGCCGGATAGCCGACGCACTGGTCGAGCTGCATCACGATATCGGCGCCGAGGCGCTCCTGAATCTCCATGTTGGACTCAGGCGTCCAGCGGTGCTTGCTGCCATCGTAATCGCGCGCATGGAAGCTCACGCCATCCGCGTCTGTTTTCATCATATGGTCGAGGCTGAACAGCTGGAAGCCGCCCGAATCGGTGAGCATCGGCCCATCGTAGTTCATGAACGCCTGCACTCCCCCGGCCTCTTCGACGACGTCGGTGCCGGGACGCATGTACAGATGGTATGTGTTGGCAAGCACGACCTGGGCATCGAGGCTGCGCAAACCCGCCGACGTAATGCCCTTGACCGTCGCGTGCGTGCCGACGGGCATGAACACGGGCGTCGTGAAATCACCATGTGCGGTGGCGTAGCGTCCCGCGCGAGCCGCGCCTGACTGGGCCTCAACTTCGTATTCGAACAATGCCATGACATGCCTTTCATACCGCACGTGGAACTGCTGTGATCGGAATGAAAGTATACCCTAGTGCAGTGTCCTCGAAATAAGCAGCACTGGAACCGAGAGGTCACTTCTTCAAGGCCACGAGGATCATCATGGTGATGATGCACAGGCCGCCAAGGATGTCCCAGCCGGTGAAAATCGTGCCCAACCACAACGCCGAGATGACCGCGCCCGAAACCGGCTCGAAGACCCCGATGAGGCTCGCGATGACGGGGCCGGCATCATATGCGCCTTGGAGGAAGGCGGCGTAAGCGAGCATCGTGCCGATGAGGACGATGCCGGCGAACACGAACCAGCCTTCCACATCGAGCATGGCTGGCGACTCCCACGGCCGCGCGAACGGCATGAACAGGAAAGACGCCGAGAAGAACGCCACGCCGTTGAGGACGAGCGTACCGCATTCCTTCACGAGCCTGCGGGGAATGAGAATGTAGCCGGCGTTGGCGACCGCCGTGAACATACCCCACATCAGGCCGAGCGGGTTGATGGCAAGTGACCCCAAGTTACCCTGCGTGGCTATGAGCACCACACCGATGGCGGCAAGCGCCACGGAAATGTATTCGATGAGCCTCGGCGCGCGACGGCTGCGCACGCATTCCACGATAAGCACCATCGGCACGCTGATCTCCATGAGCAGCAGCGCCGTGCCGGCGTTCGTGAGCTTGATGCACGACATGTACCCGAGCTGCATCATCACGACTGCGACGAGGATATAGACGATCAAATCGCGTATGAGCGTCTTGTCCCGCGCAAACGCGGAGAATTTGTCGCGGTCCTTCACGAACGCGATGATGAGGAACAGCAAGCCCGATACGAACAGGCGCACGCAGGCGAGCCACGGAACGTCGACCCCGTTGTGGTCGGTGAGGAAGCTCACACACGTGGCGGAGAAGCCCCAGCAGGTGACGCCGAGCAGAACGAGGAGAATGCCCCGCATCTCGTGCCCGTGATGAGCACTTCCACTCGGCTTCTGTTGATTCGAATTCCCTCCCATAGCGCCATGATATCAATAAGGAGTATTTACGACCATGGTGTCCGCCTAATCGGCTTTTCGATGCCGCTTCGCAGCCTTCAGATGAGACACTGGGACGGAGGTTTGCCTCATTCGATCTCAGAACGAGAAAACCCCCGCCCCATTGTCTCATCCAATCTGCAGCTGCAGCCATTCGCTTCGATGGTACACTGACGCCATGAAACTACTTGTACACGCCTGTTGCGGACCTTGCTCCATCATGCCGACCCGTCTCCTCATGGACGCGGGGCACGACATCACGGTGCTCTATGCCAACAGCAACATCGCACCTGCCCCCGAATACGAGCGACGCCTGCATGAACTGAAACGCTACGCCGACATCCAGGGATTCGAAGTGCTCGAAGGGGCATACGAGCCCGAGGCATGGGAGCGCGACGTCGCGCCAATCGGTGAGGCCCTCAAGCAGTACAGCCCCGCGTTCGGCGAAGCGTTCGCATCCCGGCAGGCGGAAGACGACGACCCCCCATCAGAACCAGGGGTCGCTGCGCCCACGACGGTTGCCGAGCTCCTCGACGACGAGCGGCGCAAGGAGCGCTGCCGGGCGTGTTACCGCCTGCGCCTCGAGGAAGCCGCCGAAATCGCCCGCGAAGGCGGCTTTGACGCCCTCACGACGACGCTCGCAGTAAGCCCCTACCAATTTACCGAGGTCATTCACGAAGAGCTCATCAGGGCAAGCGAGCAAGCGGGCGTCAAACCGCTCTTCCAAGATTTCCGGCCTTACTACGACGAAGCCACGCGCATCAGCCGCGAGTTGAACATGTATCGGCAAAACTACTGCGGATGCCGGTTCTCGGTGCAAGAAGGCGAAGCCACGCGCGCGTTCATAAAGCAACAGCGAAAAGCACGGAAAGCCGCAGAAGCAGCCCGGAGAGAAGCTCGGAACGCAGCCGAGAAAGGCGCCCGAGACGAGAAGGCCGCACAGAAGCAAGCCTACGCTGCAGCCCAGGCCAAAAAGCACGCGATTCTCAAGGAACTGCGCCGCAAGAAGGCAGAAGGCTCCGGCGAGGACGCCTGAGTTTCATGGCGACGTACACTTCCCCAGGAGCGCGCTTACGCAGTTCTAGCGAATGAGCATCGCGTCGCCGAAACTGAAGAAACGATAGCGTTCGCGCACGGCGTGTTCGTAAGCGGCCATCACGTTCTCGCGCGTCGAGAACGCGCTGACGAGCATCAGAAGCGTCGACCGGGGCACGTGGAAATTCGTGATGAGCGCGTCGATCACGTGAAACTCGCTACCCGGCAGCAAATAGAGCTGCGTGGTCTCGTGCTCACGCGCCGTCACGCGCTCAAGCTGGGGATCCCATGCGCTCTCGAGGCTTCGGACGCTCGTGGTTCCCACGGCGATCACCCGCCCGCCTGCAGCTTTCGTCCGCTCTATCGCGTCGACGGTGCTTTGCGGCACCGTGTAGAACTCGGTGTGCATCTGGTGGGTTGTCGGGTCGTCCTCGTCTACGATCCTGAATGTGTCGAGACCCACTTCCAACTCGACGGTCTCCCAACCGACACCCATTGCCCGCAGCTTGCCGATGAGCTCTTGCGTGAAATGCAAACCCGCCGTCGGGGCGGCTGCGGAACTCTCGCGCCTCGAGTACACGGTCTGGTACAGCTCCTCATCGCCCGCGTAGTTCTTTATGTAAGGAGGAAGAGGTGTGTGCCCTACGGCGTGAAGCGCCTCGTCGAGCGAAGGGCAGGATGTCGTGAGGCGCGCAATCCGCTCGCCACGGGTACCTTCGCGAGCCCAGTCGATTACCTCGGCGGAAAGCACGACCTCTCCTGAATCGTCGGTGAAATCGACCATGGCGCCTGTGCCGGGCTTCAGCCGCTTTCCCGGCTTGACGAGCACTTCCCAGTACGCTTGCTGGTTCGCCGATAAACCCGCCAGCCCCTCTGCGTCATCAGGGCTTTCCGCAAAACTCCGCCCCTGAATCTCCCTGAGGAGAAAGACCTCGGCCGCTCCCCCGGTACCGCGCTTGGACCCAAGCAGGCGCGCCGGCAAGACGCGCGTCTCGTTCACGATGAGCAAATCGCCCGGGCTCACGTAGTCGACGATATCGCGGAAGATGCGGTCTTCCACAGCGCCCGTAGCGCGGTCCATCACGAGCAGCCGGCACTCGTCGCGCACGGGCGCAGGCTCCTGGGCGATGAGCTCAGCCGGCAGGTCGTATTCGAAATCACTTGTCTTCATAGCCACTTCCATATACACCATTGCAACCTGAACGGGGGCCTATCCCCTTGCCAGGTCTGGGCTAGGACAGTATAGCTTGATTGCCATCGGATTGGCGCTGGGGTGTCCGAGCGTGGATTGAGCATTATCTTTTTTACTCTGTTACTAGTACTGGATAATTGTTTGCAACGTCACAATTACCTGGGAATATGACGTTGCGTTTTCCCAGAATACTCCTATAATTGCCTTACGCATCGGGTTCTGCGAATTTGCCGATGCTTCTATTCTGCAGGGTGGCGCATCCTTTTGGGTGCTCTATGTTTTCGAGCAATCGCGTTCTGCAACCTTTTCTTCAGTTCTCAGCGCTGTTCGCCCAGTCAAGTACAGCCGGGAAACGTTGCAAGCAAACCGGGCGATACCCGAACAGGAGGCAAGGTGCACACCTGCAAATCATCCGAAAGGGATGACTCTGAATAATGAGAACGGTAGTCAAAATCGCCTCGTTCGTGTTCAACGCCTTATGTTGGGCACTTATGGCGAGCGTCATCTTGCATAGCAACACGGAGCCGCAGATGACATTCAACGCGGGATGGGCGTTCTGGGGCGTGCTCGTCCTCGCCACCGTCCTCCTCGTCGGTTTCAACCGAAAGAAGGAGTACGGCATTGGGCTGCGAGGATCGTTTGTCAGCCTGGCCTCGATGCTCCTTGCCGGCTTGGTCTACATGGGCCCCACGAACAGCTGGTCCGGGCTTCCGGCGCAGATTATCCGCGAAGGCATGGGCGCTTCGTGGCCGTTTCCGGCGGTGAACGCCATCCTGGTGCTCGTGCTTGCAAGCCTGTTCGCCCTCATTGCATACGGCCAGATGACCGACCCCAAGCCAATTGAGGTGAACCCCGACCCCGACCAGGCAAAGGTCGACCGCACGGCTTGCATTGCACGTTGGATTGCATTTGGCGTGCTGGCCATCGTGCTCGTCGTCTGCTCTTGCGTGCCCAGCATCCGCACGCAGATGGGCCAGATTTTCAGCATGCTCGGCTCTGGCGACATCGATGCGGTTGCCGAGTACCTGCGCAGTTACGGCCCGCAAGCTGCGGCCGTATCGGCAGCGCTCATGGTGCTGCAAAGCCTCGCCGCGCCTATTCCGGCCTTCATCATCACGCTATCCAACGCCGTGGTGTTCGGCTGGTGGCAGGGCGCCATCCTCTCATGGTCGTCGGCCATGGTCGGTGCGGCGCTGTGCTTCTCCATCGCGCGCATCCTCGGCCGCGATGCGGTGGCGCACTTCGTGACGAGCGGCGCGTTGAAGACCGTCGACAAGTTCTTCGACAGGTTCGGCGCACACGCCATTCTCATCTGCCGCTTGCTCCCGTTCATGTCGTTCGACTACGTCAGCTACGCGGCAGGCCTCACCGGCATGAGCTTCTGGAAGTTCTTCATCGCGACGGGCGTTGGCCAGCTTCCGGCGACCATCGTATACTCGTATGTGGGCGGCACGCTCACAGGCGGTGCGAAAACCCTGTTCATGGGCTTGCTTATCGCATTCTCCGCCGCAATTCTGGCTATGATCGTCTACACGGTTTTCAAGAGCCGCAACAAGGAGCTGATGGAAGAGGAACCCAACGATAGCGCCATAGAAAGTTCAACCTCCGCTTCAGACGAAGCGTGGGAACACTAGCTGTTTCTATTAAACTCTCTGCGGCGGGGCGCTAACGCGCTTCGCCGCACTGCCAAAAGCGTTGAACGACGAATCGAGCCGTCCTTGACGCATTGAGGCAGCGGAAGGAAGCACCTTTGAAGTATGCCAAGGCCTGGATATTCGCTGCGGTTGTCGTGGCAATCTGCATCGCCAACTATTTCCTCGGTTGGTCGGACTGGATTGCCAACGGCGAATTGCAACGCACGCTCGAGGGCATGGTCGGCGAGAACTATGTGCTCGCCTGCGTGGTCTACGTGATTCTATCCATCGCGGGAAGCGTGGTGCTCGCATTGCCCGGCATCTTGTTCGCGCTTGCCGCCGGCGCCATTTTCGGCCCGGTAATGGGAACGCTCCTCTGTTGGTTTTCAATGTCGCTTGGCGCCATAGGCGCCTTCATCGCTGGGCGCTATTTCCTGAAAGACGCTCTCAAACCCAAACTCGAGCAGAACAAGATGCTCAACGAGTTCCTGTTCGAAGGCGCCGACCGCTCCGACGTATTCGTGCTCGCGGTCACGCGCCTGGTGCCCCTGTTCCCGTTCAACCTCCAGAATTTCGCGTATGGCGTAACGGACATCCGGTTCGCGCCTTACGCCCTGTATTCAGCGTTGTTCATCCTGCCCGGCACGGCTGCCTACACCATAGGCGCAGCGGGTATCGTCGATGGCGAGAACCGCGTGCTCCTCATAGCGATTGCGGTGGTGTTGTTTGCAATCTCGTTTGCCGTTGCATGGGTTTTGAAGAAGAAGGCTCATATCAAATGAACGTGGCCAAGCTTGTAAGCGTGGGCGAGAAGGCCCACTATCCATTCAAGTCGTACCCGACTGTGCAATGCAAGACGCTGCTGTTTCCCGGCTGCGCCTTCCCTTCGCAGTTCCCGCGCACGATGGACGCGCTCGCAGGTATATGCCGCAGTGCGGGAATCGGCATTGCTTACGACTGTTGCGGCAATCCGTTGGAAGGGTTCGGCGAGCAGCAAAGCGCCGAACGCGTCATACGCAACCTGAACGGGCGTTTCGCCAAACTCGGCGTCAAGCGCCTCGTGCTCGTATGCCCGAACTGCCTCGCCTATTTCGAGGGGAAGATCGACTGCCAGCTGGCAAGCATCTACGAAATCTTCGAGGAGCTGGGCGTAAGCTGTAAGGGCTCCTTCGGGCAGGGCAAGCTGTTCATACCATGTCCCGACATGAAGTCGCGCACGCTCGAAGGTCGGATACGCGCCTGCGCAGACCTGTCCGCCGTCGAGACCATGAAAGGCGTGGCCTGCTGCGGCCTACGCCCGGATATCGCCAGCCGCGGCCCAGACTACGTGAGGAAGCTGACCACGCGCATTATCGACGCTGCTGGGGAAAAGCGGGTGTACACCTACTGCGCATCGTGCCTCGGGCAGTTCTCGCGTTTCGGCTGCACCAATTGCAGTCACGCCGTTTCGGTGATGCTCGGCATAGACGAACAGCCTGATTCCAGCCGCGCATTCCTGAACCGCGCCAAACGCAAATTCGACCGCAACACCAACCCCCTTGGCTCCCCAGTAGCATGATCAGGTTATCTGTCATAACACCCGTGTTTAACGAGGAAGAGGCGCTGCCCGCCTATCTCGACGCGGCTGTCGAGTGGGACTGCGTCCACGAGTTGCTGTTCGTAGACGGCGGAAGCACCGACGGGACGCTTGAGATGCTCGGGGGGCTGGACGTGCTTCACAGCGCGAAGGGCCGCGGAACGCAGTGCCGGCTTGGCGCGGAGCACGCTACGGGTGACGCTTTCGTGTTCGTGCATGGCGACTCCATCGTCCCCGCAGAATCCATGCGCGCCATACACGACGCGCTGGCCTCTGGAGTGAGCTGGGGCTGCCTCTCCTTGCGCTTCACCAAGAACACGCTCGACCGCAAAATCGGGTGGTGGACCGCCAACGCGCGTGTACGTTGGACGGGTATTCCCTTCGGGGATCAGACCATGTTCATGACGCAGGAGATCTACGAATCGGTTGGCGGCATGCCCGACATTCCCATCATGGAGGATTACGAGCTCTCCCGTCGCCTCAGGGCGATTTGCCGGCCTAAGCAGCTGCGGGACAAAGTGTACACGTCGCCGCGACGCTTCGAGTCAGACGGGAACATCCGCGCGATGGTGCTTATGCGCCACTTGCGTCACCTGTACCGCAAGGGCGTAGCCGTGGAGGAATTGGCGCACATGTACGGCGAGGGGAGGCGTCAAAATGCCGAGCTGCGCAAATGATAACCGCCTCGATCGCGACGTCGAAGGCATCGGCTCCCAAAACGCCCGATCTGCAGTCGTCCTCTTCTCGCGCGTGCCCATCCCCGGCAGGACCAAAACACGCCTGCATTCCATCCTCTCTCCTGAAGAGTGCGCCGCCTTGCACGAGGCTATGGCGCTTGACCTTGCAGAAAAGCTGGCAGCTTTGGGCAACCCCCTCGTTCTGCGCTATTCGGACGAATGGCGCAACCTTGCTGACGGCGAAGAGGCACGCGACGCCTTCATCGAGAGAATGCGCAGGGCTGCCGCAAGCGCAGCGTCGTTTGCGGCTCTCCCACAAGAGGGCGGCAATCTGGGAGAGCGCATGGCAAATGCCATGCTGGACACCTTCCGGCAGGGCGCAAGTGGATGCATTCTCCTGGGCAGCGACCTGCCCAACATCATGGCCGACGACATCAGGCTCGCCGAGAGCGCGCTTGCGTCTTCCGATGCGGTATTCGGCCCTTCGGCTGATGGGGGCTTCTGGCTCATCGGGCTACGATCCCCCTTTTCGAAATTATTCGAAGGCAAGCATTACGGGACGGGCAGCGTGCTTACCGAAGCGCTAACTGTATGCCGTGCTTTTGGCCTCAAGGTTGCCTTGCTACGAGAAGCCTTCGACGTCGACGTGCCCGAAGATTACTACCGGTTGTGCAACCACGTTAACGAGCACGACTCCCGCCTGGGCGCGCGAACCGTCGATGCAGTGTGCAACCTCATGAGCGTCACCGCCGCCGGCGGACACTCTGATTAGGCGTTAAGACCTGCTTGGCACACACACCCAAACACTCGTCCGAGGGCATCCTTAGCAGGTCGCCCGCCCGGAGGGGCTCGCCTACAGCGTCCTCGACGGCAATTTCCCAACCCCCACGCCGCATCGCTGCCCGTCTGCGGAAGCGGCTCACCCCTTCGGGCGGGCAACATGGTCACCTGACACAAGTCCGGGCCTTCTGTCAGGTTCTTGCATCGGCACTTCTTCCTAGCGGCAACGCGTCGCTCTGGGCTATACTGGCAAGGTTCGATTTCAAGGGTTCAAAGGAGCATGCAATGCCGACGAAAGAGCAGCGCCAGGCAGACGCCCAAAAGCACGTCAGCTTGGCCAGGGGCGTGTTTGCAAGCGACATCGCCAAAACCATCGAGACCGTCGTGCTGTACGAAGACGGCGAGGGGCGCGACCTCGAAACCCCCGACGCGCGCTTCGAAACGACGAAAATCGAAGTGAAGCGCATTGACGCAGCTGAGGCGGTGTCGAGCGCCAAGGGCAAGGCATGCGTGCTGGATTTCGCTTCGTACCGCCAGCCAGGTGGCGGCTACATGAACGGAGGCTGGGCGCAGGAGGAGGCACTTTGCGCCGAGAGCAACCTGTTCCCCATCCTCGAGGGCCTGCGCGACGTCTATTACGAGCCCAACAGGCAAACGATGCGTGGCGGACTGTATTCTGACCGCGCGCTGTACCTGACGGATGTCATATTCACGACGGGCGGCGGCATGAAGAAGCGCGATGTCATCGTCTGCGCTGCTGTCAACAGGCGCTTCGCGCTCCAAAACCACCGCTCGGAGCCCGAGTGCGACATCGATATGATGCATCGCGTTCAGACGGTCATGCATATCGCAGCCGCACATGAGGTTGACACGCTGGTGCTCGGCGCATTCGGCTGCGGCATCTTCGGCAATGACCCGGTGAAAGTTGCGCGGATGTTCGACGACTGGCTGAAGGCGCATCCCGGGCAATTCGAGAACGTGGTGTTCGCCATCCCCGGAGGCCCGAACTTCGACGCGTTCCACGCGGAGTTCCCAACCGACGAGCCCAAGCAAGCCGATACATCCGCCGTCCGCGATCTCGATTACGACGAAGAGGACGATGACTGGCGCTTCGATCTCAACGAGAGCAACGGGCGCTGGGTCTTCGAATAGACCCTCGGCCCGATAACTGACTGGAGGAACGCATGGGATTTTCCAAGAAGCCCGTCAAGGGCATGACCGATTTCCTGCCGACTGACGTGCGCTTGCGCGATTCGGTTCTGAACGAAATCAAGCGCACGTACGCCCAATACGGGTTCGCGCAGATCGAGACGCCCTGCATGGAGCATATCGGGAACCTCACATCGAAGCAGGGCGGCGACAACGAGAAGCTCATCTTCAGGATCGAGAAGCGCGGTGCCGCATTCGACCGCGCTTGGGAATCGGGCAACCGTGACGAGCTGGTTGACAACGGGCTGCGTTACGACCTCACCGTCCCGCTGGCGCGCTTCTACGCGAACAACAAAGAGCAGCTCCCCTCCCCGTTCCGCGCACTTCAAGTCGGACCTGTCTGGCGTGCCGACCAGCCCGCGAAGGGCCGCTTCCGCCAGTTCGTCCAGTGCGATATCGACGTGCTCGGCGACGCCACGAACCTCGCCGAGATCGAGCTGATAACCGCAACTTCCACGGCATTGTCGCGCGTGCTGGGCAAAGCCGGCATCAACAACTTCACCGTTCATGTGAACGACCGCAGGATCTTGCGCGCTGCCGCCCTGAAAGCCGGGTTCGCCGAGGAGGAGCTCGGCGGCGTCCTCGTGACGCTCGACAAGCTCGACAAGATCGGCTTCGAGGGCGTCGAGCAGGAGCTGCTTGACAACGGCGCAACCCAGGATTCCGTCTCGACGTACCTCGACCTGTTCCGCAACGAGGAGACCACCGCGAACTGCAAGACGTTCTGCAGCGCCGTCGACCCTGAAGGCCTCTCGGAAGCTGCCGGCAACCTGGACGAGATCATCGAGAGCGCCTCGGCCCTCACCGACGGCGGCGTGCGCATCGCGTTCGACCCGACGCTCGTTCGCGGCATGGGCTACTACACCGGCCCCATCTTCGAGGTCACGGTCGACAACTTCGGCATTTCCATCGCCGGCGGCGGACGCTACGACGAGATGATCGGCAAGTTCTCGGGCGAGGAAGTGTGCGCCTGCGGCTTCTCCATCGGTTTCGAGCGCATCATCGCCGTCCTCAGGGACGCCAATGTGACGAGCCTGGACGACGAGGAGGCGCAGGGCTCCACCGCATTCCTCATCGACGCGAAGGCGAGCGCAGAGCAGCGCCGCGATGCCCTGGAACGTGCTCAGGAGCTGCGTCTCAAAGGTGGCAAGGTCGCCATCGTCCCCATGCGCAAAAACATGAAGCGCCAGATACAATCGCTTGAAGCCGAAGGATTCGACCAGTTCGAGAAGATCTACGCCCGCTAACGAATAACAAGCTTGTACAAGCTTTTATAGGCCTCCACAAGCCTCGACTCGGGAGGGGTTCCGCCTACGGCGTCCTCGTCGGCGATTTCTACAATCGATCCCATCGTCAACCTCCGACTGCGGAAGCGGCGTCACCCTTCCCGAGTCGAGGCACATGGATGCCTGTTGCAAGCATCCGAATGCCCCGACGCTGGTTCGCAGGCTGCGACAAGCGCAGGCGCGACCACAGCGAAGTGTCCGACGAGGCCTCCTGAGCGCCTCCGGACAACCGCGCGCATAAGAAAGCGGCGATACCCGCAAGCGCGGGGGACATCGAGGCGCACTGCCAGTTAGTCGCTCTGGATGCCGCTTTCTGTTAGCGCGGTTGGTAGGAGGAAAAAAGCGAAGCGGCCTCGGAGGGCACTTCGCGGCGGGCGTGCCGAAGTGCAGGAGCGGTTAGCCCGCGCTTAAGCGGAGGGGTGTTCGGATGCGGTTCTTGGCACCTCCTCTTAATAGCTTGCAGTTATTGCGATGCGTATGTGGCGGCTATGGCTTGCGCCAGCTCGGCGATGTCGTCTGATTCGAAGCGGTAGCGCACGCATTGGGGCTGGTCGGATGCATCGGCACGAGGACGCTCGACGCGCACGAACACGGCCTCGACGCTGCTGACCCCCTGCTTCATGATGGCCAGGGCATAGCAAGCCGCCTGAAGAACGTGCTTCTCCGCCAGCTCCTCTTCCGTCTCGTCGGCGCGCCCGCCCGTCTTGTAATCCACGACCACCGCGCGTTCGCCATCGTCGGAGATCCCGAGCAAGTCGATCTCGCCTTCGAGGAACGCGGGGCTCTCGTCGCCCTCGATGGGCAACTGCAGGAAGAACGGCACTTCGGCACGCAGGTCGTCGAATTCCCGCATCTGGCTGGCGATGTCGCTGGCAAACCAACGGTCGAGCGCCTCGTTGAGCCGCCCAACTTGAGCTTCATCGAGTTTGCAGGCGCGTGCGATAAACGAGATCCGCTCCTTGGAAGGCCGCACGAGCCCGAAGCTCCCACGTGTCACCACCGCGTACTGCGCAAGCCGATGGAACGCCGTCCCCAAGTCGGTCGCCTTGTCGGAATCAGCACAGGGAGCCTTGCGATACGCCCATGCCCCATCGTCCTCATCCGCCGTGGCAGCAACGAGATCGGCCTCATGCCAACCGCGTTCGAAACCGTGCGCCTCGCCCCCTTCGTCGGTCGCTATGAGCGAGAGCGTGAACACCTGCTGGACTTCGGACTCATCGGCGCTTACGAAATGCCTTGCCGCCAGATTCCGCACGACGTCGGACCCGTGCGATGCTTCCGCAATCGACGAATAGCTGAATATCCCGTCATGTGCCGGAACGTAGGGCGTTCGAGAAATCCGCGGTCGACTCTCGGGCGCCGGGATGGCGAAGGCTTCTTCGGAATAAGAGCAGGGCGCCTTCGCATCTTTCGTGGCGGCTTCATCGCTTTCGCCCTGCTCGGCAGGCTCCGCCGACTCCAAAGCCACATGCTCCACGGACGCAGGGGCGGTTCCCCCGAATTCGAAATGCGAAACGCCGGCATCGAAGCCGTTTCCCAGCCCGGCCAGGGCCTCGACGACCGCGCCGAGGCAGCTCTTCGGCGTGCCCAGCGGATTGTCTTTCGTCCTCTTGCCCATAAGCGATACGACAAGCGCTTCCTTCGCCCGCGTGAGCGCCACGTAAAGCAGGCGCTTGGATTCCTCGGCGTCGCCTTCGCGCTCGTATCCGTACAGGGCGGCCCGCAAATCAAGCGCCCGATCGGCGCGCTTTACGGCGAGGGCAAGCTCCTCCTCGCCGACAATGTCCTCGGTCAATGCAGCGTACAGCTTGGGATAGCCCCCCAATTTCGCAGAACCCTCGAGCATGTTCACGGTATTGCCCAGGTCAAGGGAGAGATAGACCTCGCCGTCTATGCTGCTCGCCAGCAACTTCGACGAAGGCCCGCCCGACTCCCTGAACTCGGCGACCGCCACGATGGGGAACTCCAGGCCCTTGGAGGCATGCACCGTCATGATGCGCACGAAGTCGCCATCGGTGGCCGACAAGGCGCCCGGAGCTTCCTTCGATTCCAAGAGCCGCGCCTCGAACCGCTGCGCCACGCGCGAGGAACCCGCTGCCGAGGAATCCTCGATCTCCTCCAGCATCCGCACGGCCTTGTAGGCGTTGCCGACAGCGGCCAATCCCTCCGGGCCGCGTTCCTGCATGCGGGAGAGCCATCCCGAATCGACGAGGACGCGCATCACCAACCGGGACGTGACAGTGCGTCCCGACCCTTCCAGAACCTCTCCCATGACGCGCAACGCGAGCACCAGGCGCGCAGACCATGCCTGCTGCGCCCCCTGCTCCCGCAACGTTCGGGAAGCCGTCATGAGGCCGGCGCACAGGTTCTGCTGTCGAGGCATGCCGTCGTCCTGGTCCAAAACCGTCGTGAGGAACAGCAAGTCTCCGGCTGATAGCTCGAACAACGGGCTCGTGAGCACGTTGTGCAGGGCCTGGGTGCGATACGGGTTTGCCACGATCCTCGCCAAGTCGAGCACGAGTGCTGCTTCAGGCGTGCGCGCGAACACCGAACCCCCTGTGATGACGCAAGGCAGCCCGCACGCCCGCAATGCGCGGGCATACACGTCGGCATAGCTCATGCTGCCGAGCAACAAGGCCATTTCGCCGGCTGAATGATCTCGATCCCGCAAATCGGCGAACGTCTGGGCTATGCGCGCTGCAGCTATCTCGCGCATCTGATCAGCTGACGGGCCCTTCGGCGAATTCGACGTCAGCTGCACCTGTACGCGCGGCACGTCCTCGGCGAACGGGAGCTTCACGCGCGCTTCATCGCGTGCGGGTTCGAGCGACATGAACTCTCCCCCGAACATCTCGGGGCGCTCGAACACACGATCGACCAGGGCCAGGACATCCTGATGGCTGCGGAAGTTGTGGGGGAGGTTCACGATGTCGTCGGGGCTCACTTCCCGAACGCTTTCCAAATGGCGCCTGTACACCGAAACGTCCGCGCCGCGGAAGCGGTAAATCGATTGCTGTGCGTCGCCCACCGTGCACAGACGGCACGCGCCCGGTCCTGCCAGGAGCTTTATCATGTCCACTTGCATCTGGTCGGTGTCTTGGAACTCGTCGACCATCACGAGCTGGAACTTGTCGGCATAGAGCGCCGCCAACTCGGGGCGCTCGCTTATCGCCCGGTACGCCATCACGAGCAGGTCGTCGTTGTCGAGCACGCCGGCAACCCGCTTCTCCAACGAGAACAGTTCCTGCGCGTACCTCGCCAAGGACACGAGAGTCTCCAGATGCGGTTGGGCTGCAACCAGGCGCAACTCCATGATGCAGTTGCGGTACAGCTGCTGCACCTCGCCCACCTGCGCAATGAACGCATCAGTCCCCGCTTTCCTGGGGAACGAGAGCTCGTCGAGGGCATGCAGTGCCCAGAGAACGTCGGCGGCATGCCCCTGCTGCCACGCATCGCGTAGCGCCGCCGTCTGGGCGGCCGTCTTGGCCGCCCACGCCTCACGTGCCCCGTTGGGCTTCTGCGCGCTTACCAGCGCGACCAAACCATCGAATGCATCCAGCACGGCACCGACCAACCGTTCGGGATTCGCCTTCGCATCGCATACCACCAATGCGTCGAAACCGCGCGGGCTGGAACCTGCCGCGTCCATGAGCGTGGTGAGCATCGACTCGACAGACGAGCCGTACGAGCCGTACGAACGCGCCGGGTACTCCTCGAAGAGCGCCTCCACCGCCTGGGCCGATATGCCATAGGAATCGGAGTCGTCACCGTTTTCCAGCTGGGCTCGCTCGAGCACCGCCTCTACCGCCCGATCGCGCAGCGTGTTGGCAAGCGTCGGATCGGCCATTTCCAACGCGGGGTCGAGGTCGAGTTCGAGCGCATGGGCGCGCAGTATGCGAGCGCACATGCCGTGAATCGTGGATATCCACGCATCGTCGACCTTCAACGCCTGGTCGGCTAAGCCGCGCGCACGCAACTCGGCCTTGATGCGCGCCTTCAGCTCGCCCGCCGCCTTGTTGGTGAACGTGATGGCGCATACCCGCTCGATATCGTCGAGCGCGCCGCTCTCAAGCGCGAAGGCTATGCGCTGCGTGAGGGTGAACGTCTTGCCGGAGCCTGCTCCAGCCGCCACGACGAGCGACCTATCGAGCGTTCGAATGCAAGCTTGTTGACCAGATGTCAAGGCCATTGCTACTCACCTCGCTTCGGACAGTTGCTCGCAGGGCAATACTTGCATACGTCGGACCGTATCGGATCGGGGTCGACGGCACCCGCCTCCATGCGGCCGATAGCGCGGGCCACGAGCTGCTCAGTTGCGTCGAGCATCTCGTTGAAAGAGAGGCCTGCGTAGTCCGGCGTGTCAATAAGCTCGAGATGGGCGAGGGAGCGCATCTCCGACTTGCTGACATGAGAGTCACCCGCCATGGTGGGGCGTTGCCGGCGATGGCCTGACGCCATGTCCTTCGAGCCGCCCTCAACTGCCGGCGCATCCGCTTGCTCCTCAGGCCTTTCCGCGGGCATGCAGCGGCTGCGCTCGCAATTCGCGCCGGGCAGATGCGCGGATTCGAGCACGCGCCCATCGTAGGCGCCAGCCCACATCGGCGTCTTCCCCACACCCACGTAAAGCGCGCCGACGACATCGAGCCCCATCGTCCGGCGAACGACTTGCGCATACATGCGCGTCTGCACCTTTCCAGGGTCGAGCGGTCCCTTGCCGGCGATCGCATGGGCGCCATTCACCTTGCCCTTGTAGTCGATGATGACGGCATGGCCCGCGTCGTCCACGTCGATGCGGTCGACCTTCCCCACGAAGGGGCGGCCTGCGTATTCAACGCCATCTTCCAAACCGATCGAGTACTCCAGATGAGCAGGCCTGAAGGTGGGCAGCAGCCTTGCCTCGAAATCCAGGTAGGAAACGAGCTGTCTGATACATTCCTGGAGCTCATGCTGTTCCAGCTGCGTAATCGCCACAAAGCGCCCCTTGCCCGGCTCGAGCTCGTGCTGGCGTTCCGCCTCGCGCTCGGCTATTTCGCGCAGAAGCGCACGAGCTTGCTCGAGGTTGTCGGGAGCCACCTTGTGCTGTCCTGCCTCCGCGAACTCGGCATAGAACTGCTGCAGCACGGCATGCGCGAACGAACCGCGCTCGAGCGGCCCGAAGCCCTCTTCCAGCTCCTCGACGCGGACGCGGTTCTGCACGAACCACTTGTGAGGGCACTCCAGATACGACTCGACCTGCGAGGGCGAAGGGCTGAACCGCATCGCACGCCCTTGCCCGTCGCGCCGCGCAAGGGCTACCAGCGGACGCAAGGCGGGCATGATGTCGCCCATCTCCTCTGGCCCTTCCTTGCCTGAAAGCGGCTGTGCCGCGCCCTTTTCGCGTGTGGACACGTTTGCGAACAGATCCTCCTCACCGCGATGCAGCACATTGTCCATCAGCTCGGCGGGAAGGCCGTACACGGCATCGAGGTCGTCGTCCCCCGACGTCCCCTCACGATACGCATCGAGGAGCTCCTGAAGAACGGCAGCCGGGTATGTGGGGTTACCGTCCCAGTCGTTGAGAGGACGCAAGCACGTGAAGTTTCGCGTGGGCACCTCCTGCAGCTGGGAGAACAATCGTCGCGCCCGGGAAAGCGCCGTCTCCGTTGGATGAAGCCCCAACTTCGCGAACAGCGTGGTGGCGGAGTCGTCGCGGTTCGACAGCGGATAGTCCTCCGCCGTGAGATCGCATGCGATGACCTGGGAGAAGAATCCCTTACCCAACCGTGCGGCGGCAACCTGCGTCGTGACCGCAATCCGCGGCCCCGCGTCGCCGTCGCCTCCACCGCCGTACGATACCGTCACCTTCACGTCCTCAAGCGTCTTCGCGCATGCGGCCATACTCGCCCCCACACGGCGCGCGGCGGTGGTACACGAACGTACGGCTGCAGCCGCGGTGAGCTGCTCGGAACGCCAGGCGTCGGAGCGGCCCTTCGCCTTGAACGCCATCTGCTCGAAAACGCCGAGCAGGATATCGGCCTCGGGATCGGAGACAAGCTCTTCCAACTGCGAGAACAGGTCAGACCCCACCCTCAGGTCCGCTAGGCATGTTTCACGCTCTAGCGTCCGGTCAGCGCGAAGGCCCCTGTCGATAGCGAGGGCAAGGTCCCTGTTGAAACCCGAGAAGGGAGCTTGCACGGCATCGGAGAGGTCATCCACCGACCAGGTATCTCCCCCTGCCGCGCGATACATCGAGAGGAACTCCCGTCCGAAATCGGTCGAGGAGAACGGAACCTGCGCCTGCACGGAGGCATTCAAGCCCACACGTGCCAACTCAGGCTCCAGCGCCTTGTACATGCGCAGCGGATCCTTGCAAGCCACCACGACTGCAAGGGTTTCGCCGGCGCTGGACTCGCCAGGCGCGCGTTCGGCCTCAGCGAGGCCGCCACACGCCTCAAACGTTTCGCGGAGAATGTCGGCAACCAGGGCGGCTTGCGCGTAGCGCCCGGACGGAAAACCGAAGCGAAGCTCGATGTCGGGGTTAAAGGGAAGGATTTCACCCGATGACGCTGGCATCACATCTGCCTGCACAGTTGGACACGACGCGAAAAACGATGATTGCAGCCAGGTGAGCGGCTGATCGTATACCAGCTGGACACGGACGGGCGCCGGGAAGACGGTTTCGACGCTTTGCGTCAGGCGCGAAGCGGCTTGACCCAGCTCTACCAACCCAGCAGACGCCAACAACCTGCCATAGCACCCGATGCAGCACAACAGGAGCGCCTCGCGTGCAGACAGCCCATCGGGAACCGACCCCGCACACGCCTGGGCGAGCGCCTCCTCGAATGCGGGCACGCCTGCGCCAACGCGTATGCATTTCGCCGCGAGTCCCACCATGCCAGGCGAGACGGAGACCTCTGCGCGCTCGCCCCCGCTGAACGACGCGGCCACCTGCTCCCCGCTTTCCGCCAGCTGTTCGAAGGCAGCTTGCATGATCACCTGGCGTTGAAGCGAATCGACGATTGCGCGCCCGTCGCCGTGAAGTTCCCACAGATCGGCGATCCACGCGTTGAACGTGGTTACGGTTTGCGAGAACAAGCCCGCTTCGGTTTCGGCGGCTTGCCGCTTTCGCCAATTCTCGACTTGCGCGAACGTCGGCAGCAACACCACGTCGTATTCCGCCACGGCTTCCCCCTTAGCTGAATGACACTGACTCACGCTGATCCTCCGCTCATCCGCCCAGTTCATCGGCAGGGCGCTAAGCCTACAGCTGCTCGCGTTTTAGACTGTTCTAAGTCAGTAGCTGCGCAAGCGGCTTCGCACCCTGCCGCTGACCTGGGCTCCTTAGGGTCTGAATAGTAATCGATCAATCAACATCCAACTGTCCCATAATAGTCCCATAAAAATGTGCGGTTTGGGCTATTCTTGGTTTTGTTTCCGGGCGGTGACTCCTTTCCAAGACCCGCATAAACCTTTGTTCACAACGCCGCCCGGACCCCCAGTTAACCTCAGCAACGCCAATTTCCCCGTTACGTAAAGGGATTGGCCTTTTTTACGCGTCCTCGTCCTCATCCGCTTCCTCGAGTGCCTTGAATTTCGCCCTCATCGTGGGGTTCTTCCTAGTGAGCTTCTTCACCGTCAAGCCCTCGAGCTTGTTGTTGGCCGCAGTGAGGTGCTTCTCGGATACGAGCAGCTTGTCCTTGGCGCGCTCCAAATCTGCAATAGCCTTGTCGATCGCCTTGATGGCGTCCTCGAAGCGCAAGCTCGCATCACCGAAGTTCTTGAAGAACCCCTGTTTGAACAAATCGAGATCTTGTTCGAAGGTCGTGATGTCCAATTCCTGTTGACGAACGAGGGCCAACTCTCGCTTGTACTGCATCGAGCCGAGCGCCGCATTGCGCAACAACGAGATGATGGGTATGAAGAATTGCGGTCGTACGACGTACATCTTGGGATACCGATGGGACACGTCGACGATTCCCTCGTTGTAAAGCTCGTTGTCAGGCTCGAGGAGCGACACCAGGATGGCGTACTCGCAGTTCTTCTTGGTGCGGTCCTTGTCAAGCTTGGCAAGGTGATCTTCGTTCTTCTTCTTGACGGAATTCGTATCGCCGAGGTTCTTCATCTCGAACATGATGGAGATGACCTCGTTGCCGTCCTCATCCTCCTCGCGGAATATGAAGTCGCCCTTGGTGCCTTCCGCTGCCTCGTTGTCTTTCTCGAAATAAGCGTTCGGGAAGGCAACGGCGCGAATTCGATCGAACTCGTACTGGCAGTGCTGCTCGAGCGTCTCCCCCACCATCTTCGTGGAAAGGCGGGCCTTCATGTCCTTCATGCGCTCGAGCTCTTCTTTCTGATAGGCGATGACTTCGTCTTTCACCCGTTCCTGCTCGACAAGCTGCTCATGCAGGCGCGCTTGCTCAGCCGCGTGTTCGGAATCTTTCAGCTTCAGCGCGGCCTCGTATTCAGCGCCTTTCACTTTTAGCTCTGCGTCAAGTTCGTCGCGCTGCTTCTCGACCTCGGCAACCGCTTGCGCAACGGTGAGCTGTTGCTGCGACTCGAATTGCTGCTTCTGCACCTGAAGCTGAACGTCTTTCTCTTTCAAGGACGATTCGAGCGTGCGGCGCTCTTCCTCAAGCTCCGAAACCGCCTGGGCCACCGCCAGTTCCTTCTGAACGGCAAACGCCTGGTCGCGTGAGGCCATCTCGGCTTTCAGCGCGGCTATCTCGGCGTCCTTGCGCCCCTCGCTCTCGACCAGGCGGGCTTGTGCCTGAGTCCTCGCCAGCTCTATGGCGCTTGCCTTCTCCTCTTCGAGAAGCCTGACGCGCTCGTCGAGCTCGCGTTGGAATTGCTCGTCGCGCACCTGGGCTACCACCGAATCCAGGTCCGACTGCTTCAGGGAAATGAGGGTCCCGCAATTCGGACATTTGATTTCCGCCATGAGGCTCTCCTCTCGTCTTTGCTCATGAACAGGATACCCCGAACAGGGGCATGTCGTGGAGGGCTAAATCGCGCTTCTTGCTCCCTGAATAATTGATGGGTGCGTTAGAGGGCCGGGCCGCCCGGATGGCGGGGGATGTGGAAAAGGGTCAGACCCTTTTC
>JAFRGA010000066.1 GCA_017434045.1 Eggerthellaceae bacterium | reverse complement strand
TTGTATGTCCAGTTAAACAATAATAACTTTTTTAGCCATCTGAGGAACGCAAGCCTTGTAAGAATTAGCTTTCATCACTCCCAAACACCTTTCCCACCCGCTCGCGGTACTCGCGCCACGCCTCGGTGTGCCCCAGATCGGCTTCCAGCACATCGGCGATTGTCGAGTAGTACCAGGCGTGCTCGGCCGGGTCCTTCTGGTTGAATCGCTGCCACACCTTATCGCCCAGCTCCTCGAAGTCGCGCTGGACGGAGCGGATGTTGGACAGCTTGTCGCCTAGGCACACCATCCTCACGCCGATATCGTCGGCACATCTCACGTGCTCGATGCCCTCGAGCTTGCGGACCTTCCACGTCTGCGCGGCGGGCACGCCCTCGCGCTTGTCCTCCGACTCGCCTGCCACGATAGCGGCCACGCGGCTGCCGAACTTCCCTTCCAGCTCATCAACTGTCACGCCAGCGTCCTCCACCACGTCGTGCAGCACGGCAGCCGCAAGCACCTCCACGTCATCGGTGAAGCTCGCACAGATGGCAGCCGCCTCCATCGGGTGCACGATGTACGGCAGCTTCGAACCCTTGCGGCACTTGCCAGCGTGTTTCTGTGCGGCAAACTCCACGGCATCTTCCAGCAGGTTGTCTTTTGGCATCGCGAATCCTTTCCCGTCCCCAGGCTTCATAACCGATGATACGGCACTGGCTCATCACCTCCAATGCCGCAATATCAATGATTAAATCGGTTCACCCAAGCCCGCTGGAAACGCCCACGGCGCCTCCAGCGGTCGCATGCTCCAGCCCAACATCCAAGGCGTAGCGGACACTTCGAACGTTGCCGCCGTCTCAGGAACCCCGAACGCTGTGATCTCGAATGGAGTCGGAACCCCAACCGAGAGCTCCGACATCAGGTACGTCGTGTAGCCGTAGACGATGGCGCCGGACTCGTCACGCACAATGAGGGTGATGGCCGGCTTGGTCGCCTCCTTGTCCTCCTTGTTCAGCGTTATCTCGCCCGTGTAGGAGCTCATGCCGTAGTTCGAGCCGTTGGCGTTCAGGTTCTCCAGCGTGTAGAGGCCCTCGCGCTTGGCGTCGGTCTTCTTCCAGTTCTTGCTGTCGACCTTTGCTGTGAACTCGACCACGTCGGGGGCTGTCCCGTTTCCCGCCTGGAAGCCGTACGTTATGGACTCGCCGGGGTAGATCTTCATCAGCACCTGGTCATTCGAGAAGATGATCTTGCCATCCGCCGACTTGCCCGTGATTTGCACAGTCGGGAACAGCGCACCGAAGCTCTCATTCGGATTGGTGAGCTTGAAGCCGTACATGACGTAACCCTGGTCGGTTACCGTGTAGCCCGACTCCTCGATGACGAGCGGCTGCGGCTCCGAGCTTTGCGCCGCCGCGCTCGAAGACGCCGAGCCGGACGCCGCCTGCCCCGACTGGCCTGTCTGGCCCGACTGGCCGCACCCCGCTATGCCGAATGCGACCACGATTGCCATTGCCAATACCAACAGTTGCCGTTTCATGCGATCTCCTTTCACTATCTCTTCGATTCCTGATTGAGTGAAAGGACTGCATCATGCTTTCCCACACGCGACAAACCTATCGCAGACCACCTGCATGACAACAATCTGCAATGGCTGAAGAAAGCATCGCGCACCAGCAGAGCAACGGGATGCCCTACCCGCTTTCATGATTGCCACCCTTCACCCTTCCCACAATTCACTCTCAGTGGGACGTGCATATTGTGGACTGGATGGGGTGTTTTATGTGTACTGTATTTGGGACAAGACGACGCGTTTCACATTGTCGCTCAACGAGTTGCACTGCGCGTGCGTACAACCGCTCGATATCGCCGCCCTTATCTGCAGCGCCGATCTCCCAACGCAGCCAACTGTGCACGAAGGAGGTTCCTTGTCCCGTTTGTTGTACGCGGAACGCATCCCCCATTCCCTACCATGACGCGTGACTGAAAGCAGAGGACTAGCAGACGGGAGAGGATCATGTTCAAACCTTCCAGGCAGATCAGCACGTTCCACATCGCAGGTTTCCAGCATCATGAAGGGCCTTTCGCGCTTGACGAGCTCAAACCGGGCAAGAAGCTGAAGATGGTGCCCGAGCCCGACAACCCCCACGACCCCAAGGCACTCAAGCTGTGCTACAAGAAGAGGAAGCGGGGCTACGTTCCCCACGGCAAGAACGAGCAACTCGCCCTCATGGCGTTCTACGGCCACAAGGGTGTCTTCGAGGCGCGCGTCCAGAAGGTCGATCCCGAGGCCGAGCCCTGGAACCAAGTGCGAGTGGGCATCTACGTGAAGGACGCGCGGTAGGAGGAGGCGATAGCAGTGGCAATCACCGTATGCAAGCGTCTGCGAAATGCAACAAGAGCATGCCGCATAAGAGAACAGGACCTTGATTATCAATCCGGGCCCTGTCTTAATCTGTATGCGTTCGCCTATTCGCTTGAATTGAGATGGTAGCTTTCTGATCACATCTTCCATCTTTTCATGTATTCCTCGTAAGCGCGGTCGGTCTGTTTGCAGGACACGTATAACCAGATGTAGAAGCCTGCTATCAGCACGACGATACCGATGATGATCTGAGGAAGAAACATCACCAAACCAGCTATTGCCAAAGCCGGTATCAACAAGAAAGCTTCCATACTCGCCTCTTATCCTAATAGTCGTCGCCTCCCGGCGACTTGTGTCCAATAATCCAGTCAATTGGATATGGGGCATAATTTCCAGACGGCGGGGATCGCGTAATGTTTATCGCCTAAGGCTCTGTCCTTTTCCGGGAGGATCGC
>JAFRGA010000065.1 GCA_017434045.1 Eggerthellaceae bacterium | reverse complement strand
GCGCACATCGGCGACACCGTCCGCATCATGGAGACGCGTCCGCTGTCGAAGATGAAGCGCTGGCGTCTGCTCGAAATCGTCGAGCGTGCGAAGTAGTCCGGCGACGGAAGAAAGTTAGGTATCAGCAATGATTCAGATGCAATCCATGCTCGCAGTTGCCGATAACTCCGGCGCCCGCAAGGTGCAGTGCATCAAGGTCCTGGGCGGAACGGGTCGCCGTTACGCCGGGATCGGAGATGTCATCATCTGCTCGGTAAAGGAAGCTATCCCCAACGCAAGCGTCAAGAAGGGCGACGTGGTGCGCTGCGTCATCGTGCGTGTGAAGAAGGAAGTTCGCCGCAAGGATGGCAGCTACATCAAGTTCGACCAGAACGCCGCTGTTCTCATCAATGAGGACGGTAGCCCCCGCGGCACGCGTATCTTCGGGCCTGTTGCCCGCGAGCTGCGCGAGAAGAAGTACATGAAGATCGTGTCTCTGGCACCGGAAACGCTGTAGGGGGGTGTCAAGCATAATGTCAGGTTTGCATGTTAAGAAGGGCGACCGCGTAAAGGTCATCGCCGGTAAGGACAAGGGCAAGGAAGGCGAGATCATCCGCGCCCTGCCCAAGAAGGACCGCGTTGTCGTCGAGAAGGTCAACATCGTCAAGAAGGCTCAGCGCCCCACTCAGGCCAATCCTTCGGGCGGCATCATGTCGGTGGAGGCTCCCATCAACGTCTCCAATGTCATGCTCGTCTGCCCGCAGTGCAAGGCTGCGACCCGCGTTGGCCATCGTTTCGACGAGGCTGGCAAGAAGCACCGCGTGTGCAAGAAGTGCGGCAAGGATATCGACTAAGATGGTTCCGCCGTTCTTACGAACGGCGGAACCAGTCGACGCTGCGAAGCGCTGTGGCACCTAATCTTGCCCCTTGTTTCGCACACGGCGCGGCCCGAAGGCCGCTTGGTGCGAAGGCGGGGCAATCTCAGGCACCACAGCACTTCTCGCTGACTTTGCCTGCAAAGCGACCAAACTGTAGCTGTTACGAGGGATGGTCAGCACAGCGGCGTCAAGGATGGTTGTAACGAGGCAACTCGTATGACATAAGACCCTCGGGTAAGGTGCCCGGGGGACCTGGGGTCGGAAATCCTGGGTTTAAATCTTCGGAAAGGAAAGTAAAACATGGCAACTCCTCGCTTGAAGGAAAAGTACAAGTCAGAGATCGTCGCGAAGCTCGAGAAGGAGCTGAACATCGCCAACATCAACCAGGTTCCCAAGGTCACGAAGATTGTCGTGAACATGGGCGTTGGCGCTGCAGCAGCTGACTCCAAGATTCTCGACGGCGCCATCGCCGACATGCGCGTCATCACGGGCCAACAGCCCATGGTGTGCCGCGCCAAGAAGTCCATCGCTGGTTTCCACATCCGCGAGGGCATGGCTATCGGCTGCAAGGTCACCCTGCGTGGCGACCGCATGTGGGAGTTCATGGACCGTCTGCTGTCCACGGCACTGCCCCGTGTCCGCGACTTCCGCGGCATCAATCCGAACAGCTTCGATGGGCGCGGCAACTACTCGCTGGGCATCACCGAGCAGCTGATCTTCCCGGAGGTCGAGTACGACAAGATCGATCGCACGCGCGGCATGGACATCACCATCGTGACGAGCGCCGAGAACGACGAGCATGCCTACGCTCTCCTCAAGGAGCTCGGCTTCCCGTTCAAGGCACGCGAGCAGCAGTAGTTTCAAGCGAACCGTATTGGTGAAAACCGAACCGCATATGCGGTCGGAGAATTAGGAAAGAAGGAAATGCATGGCTAAGAAATCGATGATCGCCAAGTCGAAGCGCGAGCCCAAGTTCTCGACGCGTCAGCATAACCGCTGCATGCGTTGCGGGCGTCCTCGTGCTTATTATCGCAAGTTCGGCCTGTGCCGCGTTTGCCTGCGCGAGCTTGCGAACAAGGGCGAACTTCCCGGCGTTACGAAGGCTTCCTGGTAAGACTGATTTGGACGCACGGGTGTACCTCATCGTTAAGGCACTGGCGCTACGGGTGTCAGTGAACCAAGCGGATCAGGTTCATCAAGACTCATAAGGAGAAACTAACATGACAATGACCGACCCAATCGCAGATATGCTTACGCGCGTGCGTAACGCACATTCTGTCGGCAAGGAAACGGTTTCCATGCCGTCGAGCAAGAAGCTCGTCGAGATTGCACGTGTTATGGCCGAAGAGGGCTATATCACGCGCTTCGAGGTTATTCCGGGAGAGCCGCGCGCGACGCTCGAGATAACCCTGAAATACGGCGAGAAGAAGGCCAAGACCATCCGTGGCATCAAGCGCATCTCGAAGCCCGGTCTGCGTATTTACGCTGGCAAGGACGAGCTGCCCCGCGTTCTCGGCGGTCTGGGCACGGCTATCGTGTCCACGAGCAAGGGCGTTATGTGCGACCGCGACGCACGCAAGGCGGGCGTCGGCGGCGAGGTTATCGCTTACATCTGGTAGGAAAGGAGAGATGAGCAATGTCTCGTATCGGCAAGATGCCTATCACCGTTCCCGCCGGTGTAGAGGTTAAAATCGACGGCACGACCGTGACCGTCAAGGGGCCCAAGGGCGAACTGACCCGCACGTTCCGTCCGTTCGTCACCATCACGCAGGAAGGCGAGGAGATCATCGTCTCTCGCATCGACGATTCCCGCGACGCCAAGGCACAGCATGGCCTGGTTCGCACGCTCGTCGCCAACATGATCGAGGGCGTTTCCAAGGGTTTCTCGAAGAAGCTCCAGCTCATCGGTGTTGGCTACCGCGCAGCTGTCAAGGGTTCTAACCTCGAGATGCAGCTGGGTTACTCTCATCCCGTCGTGGTCGTATGCCCCGAAGGCATTACGTTCGAGTGCCCGCAGCCTACCGAGATCATCGTCTCGGGTGCGAACAAAGAGCAAGTTGGCCAGGTGGCCGCTGACATTCGCAAGTGGCGTAAGCCCGAGCCCTATAAGGGCAAGGGTATTCGCTACGAGGGCGAGTACGTCCGTCGCAAGCTTGGCAAGGCAGCCAAGGGCGACTAATAGCCAGACCGATTGAAGGGATCTAAGAGATGAAGACTCAGAATGCAAGGAAGAGGGAGACTGGTCTGGCGCGCCGTCATCGTCGCGTTCGTGGCAAGATCTCCGGTACCGCGCAGCGTCCGCGCATGTGCGTGACCCGTTCCAACAACAATATCTACGTGCAGGTAATCGACGACGTAGCTGGCAAGACGCTCCTCGGCGTTTCCACGCTCGGCCCGGACTTCAAGGCGACGGGCAAGAAGAGCGGCACTGTCGAGGGTGCTGCCGCAATCGGCGAGATCGTCGGCAAGAAGGCCCTCGAGGCCGGTATCACCGAAATCGTGTTCGATCGCGGTGGCCATCTGTATCACGGACGTGTGAAGGCAGTTGCCGAAGCCGCCCGCGAGGCCGGACTGAAGTTCTAGAAAGGGAGAGTACATGGCTCGTAGACAGCAACAGCAAGAAGCCGGAGTACCCGAGCTTCAGGAGCGCGTCGTTTGCATCAAGCGCGTTGCCAAGACCGTCAAGGGCGGTCGCCGCATGCAGCTCACCGCACTGGTAGTCGTTGGTGACGGCCAGGGCAACGTGGGCGTTGGCCTTGGCAAGTCCAAGGAAGTTCCCACCGCCATCGCCAAGGGCGTTGAGGATGCCAAGAAGAACATGTTCAAGGTGTCCCTGACCGAGGAAGGCACCGTCCCCCATGAGGTTCTGGGCGAGTACGGTGCAGGCCGCGTGCTCATCAAGCCGGCCATCCGCGGTACCGGCGTCAAGGCCGGCGGTCCCGTTCGCGCCATCATGGAGCTTGCGGGCGTCACGGACGTCATCACCAAGTCGCTGGGCACCAACAACGCCATGAACATCGTCAAGGCAACTGCAGAGGGCCTGAAGAGCATGCAGAACCCTGACGAGGTTTCCGAGCGTCGCGGTGTGTCCGTCGACTACATTTGGGGCCGCAAGGCCAAAACCGCAGCCGTCGAGGAGGCCTAACCATGGCAGATCAGAAGATGCTGCGTGTGACGCAGGTTAAAAGCGCAATCGGCCGCAAGTACGACCAGGAGCAGACCCTGAAGGCTCTCGGGCTCGGCCGCATTGGCAAGACGCACGACATCGTCGACAACGAATCCGTGCGTGGCATGATATTCAAGGTGAAACATCTGATTGAAGTCGAAGAAATCTAAAGAGATTTCTTCGACTCGGCCGACGCTGCGAAGCGCCCAGGCACCCCGCCGTCGCGCTGCGAGCTCTCCTCGCGGCACGAAGGCCGCTTCGTCGGGCTCTCCCGCGAATTCGGGGCACCTGGACGCTTCTCGCTGACTGACAATGGTCAAGCGTCGTTAAAACTGTTTAAACGGTGGATGTCATATCCATTGTTTCAAGTGGGATATAATTCCCAAGGTTGTATTAAGTTTGCTGGCGAGCGAGCTGCCAGCACGGGGCCGAAGCCCCGTATAGCGAAAGGAAGCACGAAATGGAACTGAAAGACCTCTATCCCGCACCGGGTTCCCGCCATGCTAAGAAGCGCGTAGGCCGTGGCCCTGGCTCCGGCAAGGGCAAGACCGCAGGCCGTGGCGAGAACGGCCAGCTCTCCCGCGCTGGTGGCGGCAAGCGTGCCGGCTTCGAGGGCGGCCAGACCCCGTTGGCCCGTCGTCTGCCGAAGCTGCCCGGCTTCACGAACATCAACCGTGTCGAGTACGTACCCGTCAACGTCAAGCTGCTCGAAGAGCGTTTCGAGTCCGGCGATGTCGTCGATCGCGACAGCCTCGTTGCCAAGAACATCATCAAGAGCTACGAGGACATGGTTAAGGTTTTGGGCGATGGCGACCTCACCAAGGCGCTCACCGTCAAGGTCGACAAGGTCTCGGCTACTGCTCAGGCTAAGATCGAGGCTGCTGGCGGAAAGGTTGAACAGCCTTGCTAAACTCACTAGTAAACGCGTTCAAGGTCCCAGAGCTTCGCAACAAGATCTTGTTCACGCTGGCCATCTTGGCCCTGTATCGTCTTGGAGCGTACCTGCCGGTTCCCGGCATCCCGTTCCATGCGTTCGCAACGGCTTTCACGGAGCAGAACGCAGCTAACGCTGGTGGCGTGTCCATGACGATGCTCGACCTCCTGACCGGCGGCGCACTTTCGAATTTCTCGGTGTTCTCGCTCGGCATCATGCCCTACATCACCGCATCGATCATCATGCAGCTGATGCAGGGCGTCATCCCGGCAGTAGGACGCTGGGCGAAGGAAGGCGAGACGGGCCGTCGTAGGATCACGCAGATCACGCGTTACCTGACGCTGGTACTTGGCCTGATCAACGCCATCGGCTACCTGCTGCTGTTCCAGTCGACCCAGTACGGCGTCGTCTTCAGCGACGAGGTGCCGAAATGGCTGACGAGCATCGTCATCGTGTTCACGCTGGTCGCGGGCACGGCCTTCATCATGTGGATGGGCGAGCTCATCACGCAGCGCGGCGTGGGCAACGGCATGTCCCTCATCATCTTCATCAGCATCGTCTCGCGCGTTCCCTCGGCGATCTTCAGCTCGGTCAACCTGACGAGCGACTTCGGCCTGGGTATCGCCATCACGTTGCTGATCCTGCTCGTGGTGCTGGCATGCATCCCGGCCATCATCTTCATCGAGCGCGCTCAGCGCCGCATTCCCGTTAACTACGCGAAGCGCGTGCAGGGTCGCCGCATGATGGGTGGCCAGAACACCTACATCCCGCTGAAGGTCAATGCAGCCGGCGTTATCCCGATCATCTTCGCAAGCTGCCTGAGTTACTTCCCAGCACAGCTTGCGGCGCTGTTCAACGTCGGTTGGCTCAAGGCGTTTGCCGATGCCGTTTCCACCGGTTGGCTGAACTGGATCCTCACGCTGGTGCTCATCGTCTTCTTCGCCTACTTCTACACCTCGATGGTGTTCAACCCCGAGGAGACGAGCGATAACATCCGCAAACAGGGTGGCTTCATTCCCGGCATCCGCCCGGGCAAGAACACGACCGAGTACATCCGCAACGTCTTGAAGCGCATCACGTTGCCGGGCGGCCTGTTCATCGCAGCTGTGGCGGTTGTGCCCTCCATCCTGTTCTTCTTCACGGGCAATCAGCTCATCCAGGCGTTCGGCGGCACCTCGATCCTCATCATGATCGGCGTTGCGCTCGACACGATGATGAAGGTTGAGAGCCAGCTGAAGATGCACAACTACGAAGGCTTCTTCAAGTAGGGGAAACCTTAAGGGAGCTCGGAGCGGCCTGGGTGTTTGCCCAGGCCGCTTTTGCATTGTGCTTTAGATTGAGCGATGAACGGAGTATGCGTTCGTATCTCATTTGTCCTGTCTGGGGGCAGGAGGGTGGAGCGAGGTTAAGCCAAAGGAGGAGCGAAATCCACTTTTCCGCCTGGTCTTGGCGGAAAAGTTAGTTCGCGACGACGACGCGTCGAGCGTAACCCTCCTGCCCCAGACAAGACAAACGATTGGGGGAAGACAAACGTGTCAGCTACCTGTTAGAGAGCTGCTCGTCTGCCAAGGCGATGAGTTCGTCGAGGGTCAGCTCGTGGTCGGGGGAAGAACCGTTGGTGAGATCCGTCCTATACGAGATAAGGCGGTTATGTTTCGTGGCGGAAGCGGCGAGGAGGACGTAGCAATCCGTCGTGGTCGTCAGCCTCGCCCAACGGAGCTGGCCCTCGAGCTTCAACCTGAAGTCGTCCCCGTCGTAGTTCCTCGTGGGGCTCTCGGGGTTCTCCATGACGACCGTGCCGTCGACGCTGGCGATTAGCAGGCGCTCACTACCTGCTGTGTTGGTCATCGGGAAGACGTCGAGGACGGTGCTTGCAAATCCGTGCTCGTAGGCGATCTCGCCCGTATGGGCGTCAAAGGCGAGCACTTGGCGGCCAACTCGCAGGATGATCGCCCCGTTCGAAAGCGTCTCCTCGCGGACAACGGGCCATCCCATAACGAGTGTAGCGACGCCGTCGCCTTCCACCATCTCCGAGGAGAGGGTAGCTGCGTGCTCCCAGCGTTTTTCCAGGGTGCTGTCGAATGCTTCGACTGCGTAGTGTAGCTCCAGCTCTGCGCTATCGTACTCCTCGACGGTGCAGGCAACGAGAAGGTTTCCGCAGCAGGCAAGCGATGCGGCCTCGGGGTAGGCGAGTTTGGCCTTCGAGGTGGAGCCGTCTGAGACGTTGACGCGTACGAGGGTGTCGCCGATTGCGAAGAACACCTCGCCGGGGCGTGAACCGTGGGCGCATTGCAGCCCCTTCCCCAATTCTGGCAGCGTGACATCGGAAAGGGACTGGCTGGCAATGAGGCTTCCGGTTTCCGTCTCGACGATTCCGACGGAATACGATCCATCTGACCCGAATGCCGCTACGCCGAAGTAGTCATCGTTTCCAGTGGGGAACAGGCCCGCCACGCTGATGTTCTCGTAACTCCAGAGCGAAGCGCCGTCCAAAGGGTTGAAGCAGCACAGTGCACCTGAGCTGGCGGGGCTGGAGATGACGAGCTTGTCGGGAAACGCGCACATCTTCCGTACGTAGATTCCCCCGTCCATCGGGCTGGCAGAGTCGGGGAGGATGCAGGACGCGAGCTTTCTGCCGGTCGACAAATCATAGGTGTTCACGGCGCCTTCATCGTCGCTGATTGCGAAATACCGTCCACTAGTGTCGATGACGAGCTCGGCGGCACCTCTTACCTGACCATCTTTTTCCTGCAGCAGGCTTTCATTGCCGATGTAGCCCATGCTGTTATCCGCCGTGAGGGAATAACTGCTACGCCAGGGGGAGGACGAGGGGTACACCTCAAGGGCATCCTCGAGTGCTTTCTGGGCATCGGGGACGAGAGGGCGTGAAGCGTCTTCAGCCGAGGAGGGCAGTGCCCGAAGGGCGGTCTCTATCGCCTCGTATCGGTCGCCCTGTGAGAACAGCTGCTGCGATTCGGCTGCGAGTTGCAGGGATTCTGCTACGAGGGCTTCTTGACGATGGGATGATGCCTGTAGAAAGGCGACTCCAAAGCAGGCGAGCACCAGGACGCTTGTCACAACGGCGATGAGGTTGCGCCGCAGGTTCCGGGAGCGGTCCCGTTGGCGAAGGTCGTCGTACGAGCATCCGGCGATTGCCGCGACGATGCGGAGCGCTTCCCGCTTGAATCCTTTTGCGGTAGGGGAGCGCAAGTCTGCAGCGAGGGGCTCGCTGTAGGTCTCCCGCAAATCGCCTGATCCCCCTCCTGAGATGCTGACGCTTTTCTGAAGGGCAAGGGGCAGGCTTTCCCTCGTTTTCCCTTCGGCGAGCACGGCGAAAATGCGATCGCGTCCGTGATAGGAGGCGAAGAGCTCTATCTCGTTTGCCACCCATGCGCTTTCCGGCGTGGCGGGGGAGCAAACGACCACGAGCGATTTGGAGTGCTTCAGAGCCTCGCGGATGGCGGTGGGAAGAGACCCGGTTGCGGGAAGCTCGTCCTGGTCCCTGAAGACGCGGCCGAGCTTTTTGGCGCCGTATGCTTGGGCGACGCTGCTGGGCAGGCGGTAGGTTTCCAGGGCTTTGTGCAGCCTGATCGCCACGGCTTTGTCGGGTGAGCGGTGGCGGTAGCTGATGAAGGCTGCGTATTCGTACTCGTCGTAAACGGGCGCATGCGGCTGTTGAGCGCCGCACTTAGGGCAAAAGGCGGCACCGTCCATAAGTTGGTTATGACAAGCCGTGCAATCCATGGGCTAATCGTACCGCAGGATGTGCGTGCTTGTGAGGCTAAGGCTTAAATCGGAGATGGGCGAATCGGCGGCTTTTTCCTCAACCGTTGCCCAATGAGCGGGATACTCAACGTTATTATGTGCGGCAAGGAGTTTCACGAAGAAAAACGGAAGCGAACAGGCCATGACGAAAGCAAAACCAAAGCCGGATCGCGCGTTGGATGCGGTGAAGGCCGCCCTCGAGCGCGCGGAAGCCAACCGGCAGGCTCAGCTCAAGCCCATCGAGATCGTGAAAGTAGCCATTAGCGCTTACCAAGCGCATGCAAACGCCTTGGATTCATCGATCAACGCGCACGTATCCGCCGGAGCGATGAGCGCTCCTGACGGTTTTCAAGGTGTTCGCACAGGCAATCTGGCTGTTGCGGAATCCGACGATCGCGCCGGCCTACGTCGTGGAACCCAGTCGTCCGTCGACCGCCTGCTGTTCAACGTGAACTACTGGCGTGCAGCTTACGAGGACCGCATCGTCGCCGCATGCTCATCTCCCGATGATGCGCGTGCCTGCCTTAAGGCCATCTGCGCTTGGAACAGCCACACCCTGAAGCTGAACACGCTTGAAGCCGACGAAGTCGTGGCGACGTTCGAGCGTTTCTGCCCGCCGCTCGTGGCGAACAACCGTCGGGGAAGCAAGAACGACGGGCTGGGAAAAGGCCCCATCCAGGCATTCCGTGACAAGGCCTCAGAGATAGCCATACGGGAAACACCTGAACGCGCAGAGGCCCTGCGTGCGATCGTGGCCGATATCGAGGCCGAGACGCAGGCCTATGGCGCTTACGAGCAAAAGTCTCCGCTCGATGCGCTCTACGAGCTGCTGCCCGTCTGGTGCCTGCAGGAGAAGATTGAGCTTGTGACGGGCGATTGGTGGAATGACGCCGATGTCATGCTCCTCATCGCCGAACGCATGCGGGATCGTTTCGCGCAGATGAAGTTCGGCGATACGCTGTGCACGTACTTCATGGATTCGTTCCGCGAAACGCTTGACGAGTACCTGCTCACCATCTCGACCACCGAGAGCATGTTCGCGAACCAGGGCATTCCGAGTCTCATCAAGCAGGTGAACGAGGCGCGTCTCTCCCATCCCGACAGCGAGACGCAGGGCTATGGCGACAGCTTGCCTCCTTGGCTTTCGGCGAAGGAACAGCTCATATGGAATACGGTGGTATGCGCCGTTTACGGCCCGCTTCATACGCGCCCTTTGCTCGCCGACGACGTCAACATGCTGTCGGTTGAAGGGAAAGCTGCCAACGCCGATGTCATCACAGACCTCGCCGAGCGAGCATACGCCAACTATATGGCTGTAAGGCGCGCATCGGGCATCGCCCCGGAGTACGGGTCTTACCACCTTCAACCCGAGAATCTGAAGAACTCGGGGCTCGAGCGTATCGAGAGCATCCCGGACAAGCTCAAGATCCTGGGGTATCGAATCGTTCCAGCTGGAAGTTGTTATCCCGAGCAGCGTGTGCTCGCCTTCACGCCAAGCGAGATCGAGTGCCTGGCCGTACTCGAGCATCGCCGTTGGCTTGAAGAGCGGACGGCGGCTGGGTGGGCGTACAGCGCCAAGAAGGACATCGCGGCCAAGAAGAGCCCCTACCTGTTGATTTGGGAAGAGCTGCCCGACCGTGCGCGGGAGTGGAACCGCAGCTCTATTCGCGATATCCCCACGCTGTTGGCCACGGTGGGCCTGGCCATAGTGAAATAGCACTGCAGCCGATTATCGATCCAAAACGATGGCTGCGGTGGCTATGGGGCCATAAGGCGGAATCCTCGCATGGAAACCTCCTGATTATGAGGGAGGCATCGGGCACATTGTATTATGATTTACCGCTATGGGTAACATTTCCATTCCGTACATAATCTGTTCCATCTTGGCGTTCGTGCCGGCCATCGTGCTGCACGAGATGGGGCATGCATTCGCGGCCTACAAGCTGGGCGACCCCACGGCGCGGAGCCAGGGCAGGCTCTCGTTCAACCCGTTGAACCATATTGACCCGTTTGGCACCGTCATCATGCCGCTCTTGCTCATGGCGGCCAACATGCCCATTTTCGGATACGCGAAGCCGGTGCCGTACAACCCGAGTTATTTCGAGAATCCACGCAAAGGCGATCTCATCGTCGGCTTGGCTGGGCCTGCTGCCAACTTGCTGCAAGCCATCGTGGGGACTGCCATCGCCTGGATTTGCTACACGGCGCTGCCCTTGGCGCAGATCGTGAACTCGAACGAGGTTCTCGGGTACGTGTTTTTGTACTTCCTTCCGTATTACGTGCTCATCAACCTGTTCCTGATGTTCTTCAACCTCTTGCCCAGCCCGCCGTTGGACGGCTCGTCGATATTCGCCTTCTTCTGCCCGGTCGAGCATCTGGACACGTATTACAGGATCCAGCAGTATGCGCTGCCGATATTCCTGATCGTGGTCATCGTGCTTCCCGAGGTCCTGCACGTCAATCCCATAGGCGTTTACCTCAATGTGGCGGCGTACAACCTGTTCAACCTCTCGTTCCCTTACTAGAGGGACATCGGCAACCATGTCTTACCGCGTTCGCACCGACAACTTCGAGGGGCCGTTCGACATCCTGCTCTACCTCGTGAGCCGCCAACGTGTGGACATCGGGTCCATCTCGGTTGCCGACATCGCCGACCAGTACCTGGACGAGATCGCCCGCATGACCATGGTCGACCTGGACGTTGCGAGCGATTTCCTTTTGGTGGCGTCGACGCTGCTCGAGATCAAGGCGGCGAGCTTGATTCCCCGCGACAGGGGGGAAACCGAAGAGGAGATTGCCGAGCTCGAGCCGAACGAGGCGCGCGAGATGCTGGTGAGCCGCCTTTTGGAATACAAGAAGTACAAGAACGCGGCGCTCATGCTCGAGAGCCGTCAGGAGGCTCAGGAAAAGCTCCATGTGCGACCGTTCGGCCCCGATGCCGAGTTCACAACGGCCATGCCGGATTTTCTGAGGGACGTGCCGCTTGAGTCGCTCGGGTTTTTGGCCGCCAATGTGTATTCCCGCCGCGAGACGCTCCTGTTGGAGTCCGAGCACATAGCGGCAAAGCCCATTCCGCTTGAAACGCATATGAGAGCGCTGCATGCGCGCATCAGGAACCGCAAGGAAATGCGCTTCTCGGAGTTATCGGGCAACGACGTTCCCGTGCCGGTCGTGGTCGTGACGTTTTTGGCGGTACTCGAGCTATACAAGCGCGCCATGGTCGATGTCGTGCAGGACGAGGCGTTCGGGGACATACGGATAACGTATGTGGAAGGGTCGGGCGAGCTCGTGTTCGACGAAGATGACGAGGGGAGGGCCCGCTGATGTTCGAGGGCATCGAGCTGGTTCAGTTACCGGCGGCGATAGAGGCATTGCTGTTCGTGAGCGACGAGCCGGTGAGCGCCATCGTGCTGGCGAAGATGTTCGACGAGAACGTCGAGGAAATCGAGCTGGCCTTGCAAAACTTGAAGCAGCGCCTGGACGAGGACGGCAGGGGCATACAGCTGCGGGAAGTCGCCGGCGGCTGGCGTCTGTACACCCATCCCGCCTACCATGACATCATCCAGAAGTACGTCTTGTCGTGGGATACGCGCCGGATGTCGAGTGCGGCGCTCGAGACGTTGGCGATCGTCGCATATTCCCAGCCGGTCACCCGTGCGCAGATATCGGCGATACGCGGGGTTGCGTCCGACACAGCCCTCTCGACCTTGGTTGACCGTGGTTATGTGCGGGAGGTCGGCACCTCGGATGCGCCCGGAAATCCCCTTGTCTATGGGACTACCCAGTCGTTTCTCGAACGGTATGGCTTGCGTTCGATCGCCGATTTGCCGAATCTCGAGGAATTCGCGCCCGACGAGAAGACCGCTCAGCTGATCCGAGAGCGCCTGGGAGTGCCGGGTGCGCCTGCTGCCGACCAACATGACGGGACGGAAGCCCTTCTCGAACAGGATATGGCTCCTGTCGAGGAGCTTGCCGCAGATGCCATGGCAGGGGCTTTGGGCGTCGTCGAGAAGATCGATTTCGATAGCCTTACGTTCAACACGGACGACGAGTAGCCAGTGTCGGCAAAGTCAGACATGCCCTATGACGAGAGGCCAGACGACGGTCGGGGTGGCAAGGTCGTTCCCATTCGCTTGCAGAAGTTCCTGGCACGTGCGGGCGTCGCGTCACGCCGCTCTTCCGAGAACCTCATGACAGCGGGACGCGTGACAGTCAACGGGGAAGTGGTGAGCGAGCTTGGCGCCAAGGTCGACCCGCTCGTGGACACCGTGGCGGTCGATGGGCGCGAGGTGAAGCTCGACGACGAGCCCGTCACCCTCATGCTGAACAAGCCGGCGGGCGTCATCACTACCATGAAGGCCCAGTCGGACCAGGCCATCGTCGCAGACCTTGTTCCAACCGACCGCTATCCCGGGTTGTACCCGATAGGTCGCCTAGATGCCGACACCACGGGGCTTCTCCTGTTCTCGACCGATGGTCAGTTGGGAAATGCGCTCCTTCATCCGAGTCACCATGTGCCCAAGACGTATCTTGCGAAGCTCAAGGCCCCGCTCACACGACGCGCTGCGGAGGAGCTGCGCTCGGGGGTTACGCTCGATGACGGCCCTGCACAACCTGCAGAGGTCTCCCTTGTGGGCAAAGGGGGGAAGCAGGTGCGCATCACGGTTCACGAAGGGCGTTACCATCAGGTCAAGCGAATGTTCGAGGCGGTTGGGAACCACGTTGTGCGGCTGCATCGCGAGACGTTTGGCACCTTGAAGCTCGGAGACTTGAAACCAGGTGAATGGCGCCTGCTCTCCGAAGAGGAAGTCAAGTCGCTCCATAGCGGGAGATAAGTGGGTGGGGATGGTTCCCGATTCGCTCGGTTCGGCGACAGGAGGGTTACGCTCGACGCGTCGTCGCCTCGAACTAACTTTTCCGCCAAGACCAGGCGGAAAAGTGGATTTCTCGGCTCCTTTGGCTTAACCTCGCTCCACCCTCCTGTCTCCTTACAGAGATGACGGGGTTTGGCCGTCGTGCAGTTAGTAACCTCTCTTTGTGCATCCTCAAGGGTTTGCTGGTGTAGAATGGAGGTGAAGTCAAGCCTCAGGAGGACTGAGTGTTTCGCGATGTAGTCATAGTTGGCATGGGTCTCATAGGCTCCTCCATTGCCGGCGCCGTGCGCGTGGCATGGCCCGATGTGCGCATCGTGGGCGTTGATACCGACGAACGAACAAGGCGGCTCGCAGTCGAGAAGGGTTTTGCCGACGAAGTGATCGAAGGCGTTAACGAGCGCCTCCTGCAAGTCCTTTCGAAAGAATGCGACCTGGTTATCCTCGCAACTCCGGTCGATTCCGACGAACCGTACCTTCAGGCTGTAGCCGAAAGCGGCTACGCCGGCATCGTGACCGATACGGCTTCGACGAAGGTCCGCATTTCCGAGATGGCGGAGCGAATCCTTCCGCATCCGAACAACTTCGTGCCGGGGCATCCCATGTGCGGCTCGGAGGTCAACGGCATCGAGGGTGCGCGTGACGACTTGTTCCAAGGCGCCTACTGGATCCTCTGTCCGAACGAATCCACGCCTCCAGAGCATATCCCCGCCTTGCACGAGTTTATAACCGGCGTGGGAGCCCGCATGATCAACATACCGCGGGATCAGCACGACCGTGCAGTGGCCGTCGTCAGCCATGTGCCTCATTTCGTGGCCTCGTCGCTCGTGACGCTTGCCGATCGTGCGGCGGATAGTCAGCAGTCCGTCATGAGGCTTGCGGCAGGCGGCTTCAAGGACACGACGCGCATAGCGGCTGGTTCGCCCAAGCTCTGGTGCGGCATAGCCTTCGACAACGCCGAGCAGGTGAAGGCCGGGCTCCGTGACCTTCAGGGAATTCTCGACCAGTTTGCCGATGCGCTTGAAACGGGCGATCGCCAGAAGCTCACCGAGATGCTCAAGGCTGCCGCCGACGTGCGCCGTTCGTTGCCGGCTGCTTGGGTGCCCTCGTCCGATCGTCTTTTGGAAGTGCGCATTCCCATCTCGAACCATCCCGGCGCCGTGGCGGAGGTCACCGCCATCGCAAGCGAGGCCGGCTGCAATATCCAGTCCATCGAAATCGACCATGTCACGGAAGACCGGGCATACCTCTCGATGATCCTCACCGACGAGGGGGATGTCGGCCAGCTGTCTACAAAGCTCATAACAGCGGGATACGCTGTATCATTCGCCCCGTTGACCCCGAAGGAGCACTTCCATGTCTAGCACAGCGCGCGAACCCATGACCATCTATCCGTTGCCCGCGCCGCTTGACGGCACGATAACCGTACCGGGTGATAAATCGATTTCCCATCGCGCCATCCTGTTCTCGGCGATGGCCGAGGGAACGTCGCGGCTTGTGGGCGTGCTCGATTCCGCAGACGTGCGCGCGTCGATCAACGCGGTTCAGAAGCTGGGCGCCAAAGTGGCTCTCGAGAAAGAGCCCGACGGAAGCCTTGCCGGCGGTGTGGAAGGATGGGGGGCTACGGGTCCGAAGCAGCCCGACGGACCCATCGATTGCGGTAACTCCGGCACCACTGCCCGCTTGCTGATGGGCGTGCTGGCACCGTGGGACATCGAAGTGCGCATCGAGGGCGACGAATCGCTTTCCAAGCGGCCCATGCGCCGCATCACGGCGCCGCTCATGAAGATGGGCGTGAACTTCGAGCCTGCCGGCGCCGAGACGCTTCCCATAACCGAGCGCGGCTGCAAGAACCTGCGCGCGATCACGTACGACTCGCCTATGGCGTCCGCCCAGCTCAAGACCGCCGTGTTGTTGGCTGGCGTGCGGGCGAATGGCGTGACGGAGCTCAACGAGCCTTCCGTATCGCGCAACCATACCGAGCTCATGCTCCCGGAATACGGCGTCGAGACCACGGCAGGGGAGCGCACGGCGCAGGTCAAGGGCCCGGCTATCATGCATTCCGCCGAAGTGCGCGTTCCCGGCGATCCCTCATCGGCGGCTTTCATCATCTGCGCTGCGCTCATGAAACCCGGCAGCGCGGTGCAGATCGAGAACGTCAGCCTGAACACGGCACGTACCGGCTTCCTCATGACGCTTGAGCGGATGGGGGCAGATGTCGCTACACGCCGCACCGGGTCGGCGGGCAAGGAGCCGTACGGCATCATCTCGGCATGCTACACGAGCGGCCTTCACGGCTGCGAGATTCCCGGCCATAAGATCGCGAGCCTCGTCGACGAGGTGCCGGTGCTCTCGCTTGTGGCAGCTCATGCCCATGGCATCACGGTGTTCCGCAACGTAGAGGAACTGCGGGCCAAGGAGTCGGATCGCCTCGACGCTATCGTGAGCGGCCTCGCCCTACTGGGCATCGACGCATGGACCGAGGGTTCGGACCTCTTCATCGAGGGTCAACCGGGCTTCGAGGTTCCCGAGGGGCTGGTCTTCGATTCCAGGGGCGACCACCGCTTGGCGATGACCTGGGCGCTTGTCGGGTTAACGGGCAAGGTGCCCGTCCAGGTGACGGACTTCGAGAACGTGGACGTCAGCTATCCTTCGTTCCTCGACGATATGGCACGTCTGAGCCGACCGTAAAAAGCATCAAAGGGGACAGTCCCCTTTGATGGCAAATCGAATCGAAGGGGACAGTCCCCTTCGATGTTGTAAGCTTAAGGAACGTGCGCGCTGTTGCGCGGGGAAGACGTTTGGAAAGGTGCGCGGATGATAATCGCAATCGATGGCCCGAGTGGGGCAGGCAAGTCTAGCGTCTCGGTGGAAGTCGCCCGCGCGCTCGGGTTCTCTTGCCTGGATACCGGGGCCATGTACAGAAGCGTGGCGTGGCAGGCCGTCCAGAACGGCGTCGATTTCGACGATGCCGAGAGGCTCGGTGAAATCGCCCGCACGTACGATATAACCTTCACGCACGAGGCGGGAAATCCCAAGCCGGTCGGCGTGTCCATCGGCGGCGCGGATGTAACCTCGGCAATCCGCACAGCGGAGATCGACCGCGCGGTGAGTCCCGTTTCGGCGGTGCCGGCCGTGCGCGAGGCGCTGGTGGCTCAGCAGCAGCGTATCGGGCGTTCGGGCGATTACGTGGTAGAAGGGCGCGACATCGGCACGGTCGTGTTCCCCGAAGCGCCCCTCAAGGTGTTCCTCACGGCATCGAACGAAGCGCGCGCCCGTCGTCGCGTGTTGCAGAACGAGCAGCGAGGTGTTGGGTCGACCGATTTCGAGACGGTGCTCGCCGACATTATCCGACGCGACGAATACGATTCCTCGCGGGCGGCATCCCCGTTGAAGCCTGCGGACGATGCCGTGCACGTCGACTCGTCCGATATGACGATGGAAGAGGTCATCGACAAGATTTGCGAGTTAGCACGCGAGAGGATGTAGGGCTTGCCTCTGGTAGTATTTGCCTATGAAAAGGTGGAGAATTCCAGACGGGAAAGGGACATGGTGGATTCCGAAGACACACAGTTGGCGTCGAGCCCTAAACCCAAGAGATACGAGGCACTGTTCGACCGCCCCATCAGCGTGGACGAGTATGCGAGCGGCGAGAAGCGCTTCAACCGCGCGCCTGCGTACGTGATTGTCGGGGTCGTTTCCTTCATCTGCAAGGTCTTGTGGCGCTACCGCGTTGTTGGCCGCGAAAAGCTGCCGCCGCTCGCAGACAACTCGGGCGTGGTCGCCATCAGCAACCATACGTCTTACCTTGACGTCGTGTTCATGTACCTGGGCATGTTCCCGCGATACTGGCCGCGTTTCATGGCGCGCGAGTCGCTGTTCGAACATGAACCGTTGGGCTGGATTTTCGCTCATATCGGGGCATTTCCAATCAAGCGTGATTCCGCCGACCGCACCGCCATCAAGCGTGCGGCACGCATGCTGAAAAACGGCGAGATCGTAGGCATCATGCCCGAGGGCACGCGCCGCGGCAAGGGAAGCGCAGAATCGCACGTGCATGGGGGCGCGGCCCTCATCGCGCGCATGGGCAAGGCGCCGATTCTCCCCATGGCCGTGCACAATGTCGACAAGGTGAAGGTTAAGGGCGAACGGCTCCGTTTCCCGAAGATCACGGTTGAGTTCGGCGACCCGGTCTTGCTCGAGGATTTCAACTTCCTCCCGAAGGACGAACGTCTGGATGGGTGCGTCTGGTATGCGCTGCGCGAGAGCTTCGCGCTTTTCCAGGGCGTGGCACCCGAAAAGGTCGACATGCACGCGCTCTTCCCCGAAGATCGCGATTTCACCGACGTGTTCACAGAGCATCCGATTCCCAAGCACACTGCAGAGGAAGTTGCAGGCGGCAAGAGCTCGCCATCGAGGGCGAAGCGGTTGGGACCGTCACAGGACGGAGTGGAACATGAAGGTCGTTTTAGCTGATCATGCAGGTGCGTGCTATGGCGTGCAGCGAGCGCTCGACATGGCGCTCAAGGCGTCTGAAAGCGCGACGAGCGCTCAAACGCTCGGTCCGCTCATCCATAACCCGGGCGTTGTCAGGGACTTGGAATCTCGCGGCGTGACCGTTGCGGCCAACCTGGACGAGATCGAGGACGGCACCATCATCATCCGCAGCCATGGCGTCACGCCTGAAGTGCACGACGCGGTTATGGCCAAGGGCCTGCCCGTCGTGGATGCGACCTGCCCGCATGTATTGCGCGCCCAAAAAGCGGCAGCCGATTTGGCGCGCAAGGGATGCCGGGTTATCGTCGTGGGCGAAAAGGGGCATCCCGAGGTCGAGGGCTTGCGCGCGTACGCACGTCGCGAGGGCGCGAAAGTCGATGTCGTACCGAATCCCGATGCTGTACCCGACGATCTGCGTGCGCCCATCGGCGTGGTCGTGCAGACGACGCAGCGTCGGGAGAACCTGGACGACGTGGTAGACCGGATTTGCGAACAGGGCATTACTCCCGAGGTCAAGCGCACCATTTGCTCTGCGACGAGTTCGCGGCAGGATGCCGCGGCTTCGCTTGCGAGGCAAGTGGACGTCATGATAGTCATTGGGGGGCGGAATTCGTCCAACACCACGCGTTTAGCTGAGATTTGCGCTCAAGAGTGCAGGGAGTCGCATCACATCGAGTCGGTTTCGGAAATCGATGCCGCTTGGTTTGATGGATGCGAGGCTGTGGGCGTCACGGCAGGCGCGTCGACTCCGGAAGGGCAGATTCGCGAGGTCGTGGATTATCTCGAGTCGCTGTAACGCGATATCATGTTTTTGAAAGCCGCTTCGTCATCTCGCGCTGTTAACATGAACGTGTACGTGAAGCGAATCGATGGAGGCCCTCAAGAGTAAAACGCCTTTTCAACCATCGGTCATCGCAAGCCAAGACAAGGAGGACAACGTGGAAAAGCAAATCGTGAGCACGACCCAGGCACCTGCCGCCATCGGCCCGTATGTCCAGGCAATCGTCGCAGGCAATACCTTGTACTCTTCCGGGCAGCTCGGGCTCGTTCCCGAGGATGGCAGCCTTCCGGAGGGAATCGAGGCGCAAGCACGTCAGTCCCTCGCGAATATCGACGCGATCCTGCAGTCAGCGGGCTTCAGCAAGGCCGACGTCGTCAAGACCGTGGTGTTCCTGACCGACTTGTCGAAATTCGGCGTCGTGAACGAGATCTACGCCGAGTACTTCGGGGATAGCAAGCCGGCGCGTTCCTGCGTCGAGGTGTCCCGCCTGCCCAAAGATGCCCTCGTGGAAATCGAGTGCATCGCTTACCGCGCATAGGAGCCTTTGGCTTTTCATGGCCTCATGAGAGCCTGTTTGCGAGGTTGATTTCCAAGCGCATAGGCGTCCTTTCGGAAGCCCGTGCGCTTGGATACAATAGGCCTCATGAAAAGCATTCCGACATATCCCACATCCGATGCCTCACGTGAGGCGGGTGCTCCGAAGCTGCTAGTTGGCGCTGGCACGTACCGCGCTGGTGCGCGGATCGTCGCCGTCCAGGTCGAGTCGCCGGCCTACGATGCAGGCTTCGAGCCCGATTGTCTCGTGACCTCAGTCGATGGGCAGCCCTTGCGCGACATCATCGACTGGCGGTGGCTTTCGGATGGGGAGTGCATCACGGTTGGGTATGTCGACCTTGACGGAGACGAGGGGGAAGTCGAGCTCTGGCGAGATCCTGGTGAGGACTGGGGCTTCGAATTCGAGGGGCTCGTCTTCGACGGGGTGAAGCAATGCCGCAATGCTTGCACGTTCTGCTTCATGCGCATGTTGCCGCGCGGATTGCGACCCTCTCTTTTCGTCCGTGACGACGATTTCCGGCTGAGCTTCCTCGTGGGAACGTTCGTGACGCTTACGAACCTCACCGCCGAGGACGAGGCGCGCATCATCGAGCAGCGGATTTCCCCACTGCGCGTGTCGCTCCAGGCTAGCAATCCGCAAGTTCGCGCGCGTTTGTTGGGAAAGCATGCCCAACATGGTCTCGATGCGCTCGATCGCCTGCTCGCAGCGGGAATCCAATTCCATGCTCAAATCGTGCTCGTGCCCGACGGAAACGACGGCGATGCGCTGCGCGAGTCGTTGGAGTGGGCCTATGCGCGTCCCGGCGTCTTGAGCGTGGGTATCGTGCCGCTCGGTTATACGAGATTCCAGAAGGCTTTCGACCACAGCTTCAACGATGCGCGGACCTCGCTCGACGTGCTTGAGATGGTGTTGCCTTTCCAGCAGCGGGCGCTAGCAGAGCGCGGTGGCCCTTGGGTCTATGCTGCTGATGAGTTCTACCGAAACGCCTATGGTCTCGCCTTGTTGGACAACCTGCCTCCGGCCGAGTTCTACGGCGATTTCAGCATGTTCGAGGACGGCATAGGCATCATCCGCTCGACTGTCGACGAATGGCGGAACATGCAGGAAAAGGGAGCCATCGGCCGCTGTGCCGAGCGGCTTCGCCAGATGGGCATGCGCACCGTCATGGCGGTCGGATGCGCGCAGCGCGAGTTTCTCGACCCGCTCATCGACGAGGCGGGTATTTCCGACGTGTTCGAGCCGCTCTACGTTCCCAACGACTACTTCGGGGGCAATGTCGATGTGACCGGCCTGCTCGTGGGGGAGGACATCGCCCGTTCCGTCGCCGAATACCGTTGCCTTCACGATGAGGGCGAACGGTCAGCGCCGCTTTTCCTCGTGCCGCGCGTCGTCTTCAACGACGACGGCCTGACCCTCGACGATATGACTCTTGAAGATATTCGGCAGGTCGCAGGCGTGCCGCTTCACGTGGTATCCTGTTCACCGCTACGATACTTCGAGGAAATCACCAACCTAGCCGATGTGGAAAAGGGTCAGACCCTTTTCCACATGTTCAAGTGATAGGAACTGCCATGGCATTGCCGCTTGTTGCTGTAGTAGGTCGTCCGAATGTCGGCAAGTCGACGTTCGTCAACCGCATAACCGGAGCCGACGAGGCCATTACGCACGAGATGCGCGGGGTCACGCGCGACCGTTCGTACCATGAAGCTGACTGGAACGGCGTGACGTTCACGTTGGTCGATACCGGCGGCATCGAGGTGGGAAGCGATGACGACTTCCAGGCCTCCATCACCAACCAGGCCTTCACGGCAACGCACGAGGCCGATGTCATCGTCTTGCTCGTCGATGGCCGCACCGGCATCAACACCGATGACGAGGAAGTCGCGCGCATTCTGCGGAAGTCGAAGAAGCCGGTGTTCTTGGCGGTGAACAAGCTCGACACGCCGAACCGCTACGACGATATGTACGAGTTCTACCAGCTCGGACTGGGCGAGCCCTGGCCTGTAAGCGCCATGCACGGCTACGGCACGGGCGACTTGCTCGATGAAGTCGTGAAGGCGTTGCGCGAGACGGGCGCGGTGGAGCGGGCGGCAGCCGAGCCAGAGGAAGAGACGGGTATCAACGTCGCCATAATCGGCCGCCCGAATGCGGGGAAATCGTCGCTGACGAACAAGATGACCAGCATGGAGCGCTCCATCGTGTCAGGTGTTGCCGGCACGACGCGCGATGCGGTCGATACGACGATAGAGCACGACGGCAAGCGCTACACCATCGTCGACACCGCCGGCCTTCGCCGCAAGGCCCAGATCGACGAGGATGTTGAGTACTACGGCTTCGTACGCGCCATGCGCGCCATCGATCGCGCCGATGTGGCTGTTCTCGTAATCGACGGGACTTTGGGTCTGACCGACCAGGACCAGCGTGTGGCGAGCTTCGCGCATGAGCGAGGATGCGCCATGGTCATAGCCCTGAACAAATGGGATGCCGTCGAAGGCCCCGAGGCGAAGGCCGAGATCCGCGAGCGTATCGAGGACCGCATGACGTTCGTCGGCTATGCTCCGGTTGTGGCTATCTCCGCTTTGACGGGAAAGAGCGTGCATCGCATCTGGGGCGCCATCGACAAGGCGTACGCGAACTATTCCAAGACGATTCCCACGAACCAGCTGAACGCCTGGCTTGCCGAGATTCGAGAGACGGGCCACACCATCAGCAAGGGCAAGGCCGTGCTGCGTATGAAGTACATCACCCAGACCGGTACCTGCCCGCCCGTGTTCACGTTCTTCGCCAACCGCCCCGACATCGTCGACGACAACTACGAGCGCTTCCTCGAGAACCGCATGCGCAAGCATTTCGACTTGGAGGGCACGCCCATCAGGCTGAAGTTCAAGAAGAAGGATTAGCCGCGGGCCTATCGATTATTATTCCAGGGGTGATCGGCTGCCCATAGGCGGCGACTTGATTGCCTGTTCAAGCGATGGGGGTCATTGATGCGAGCTTTGAAACAACCGTCCCTTCTGGTTCTCGCGTTCGTCGTGGCGCTGTCATGCCTTGCAGCGTGCTCGTCATCGAACGACGTTCGCGTTTCCTCGAGCGCGGCTTCCTCAAGCGTTTCAGCGGCTTCGGAAGGTTCGTCGTCTGCTGAACAAACCGCGATGTATGAGACCGAGTACTTCGTCGTCGAGCTCCCTCCATCATGGGGGAATGCTTGGAGCGTCGAATTGGGCCAGGAGTACAGGTCGGCCATGGACGCGACCAACTATTCATACGCCTTCTCGTACGATGGTGCTCCGCAGTTCACAATCGAGTGCAAGCTGTTCTCACTCGATGGCGATGCGAGTATTGGCTCAACGGGCCAAAGGCAAGTTGAGTTCCATGCAAGCGATAACATCTCAGCGGAAAACGAGTTCTATGTACGCGAGCATATCGAAGTGAAGCATGCCGCGGAGGCTGCCGAGAAGTCAGATGAAACGGTGCCGGTGCTTTCCAGCAGCTCGACAACGCCGGCTGGCGTTGCGTCTTCCGAAACTAAGGCCGACCCGCTTTCCGGGCCGGTCGGAAGTGAAACTGAGGCCTTGAACCGAGTACACGATTGCCTCATGCACGCAGGAAAGGAAATGCCGCCCAAGATCGAATTCGATCACATGACCGATGCCGGCCGCTATGTGATCCACGGTTACGAAGTCGTCAACGATGGGGGTGGCGCATCCCATAATGCCACCTGGTTCTGGTATTCGGTGGGCAAGGACGGTTCGATGTATGACGAGGTCCTGATGCGCGAAATCGACCCGATGACGATGGAGGCGGCTGGGCAGTCGGCCTTGCCGAAGAACGACTATTATGTCGTGTCTTTGCCTCCCGAACTCTCGGGTGCTGCTGTCTCTTACGAAGAGGGTAGGTTCGGAGGCCCAACGACAGCCGGAGCAATCACGGGCGTCGTAGTGGATGATGAGCTGCTCTTCGAAGTGGTCTGCCTGAGCAACGATTGGGGTCCGCAGGGCGACATGGCCGTGGTGGAGATAGGCTCTCCGTCGGTTGACCCCTCGAGCGTGGTGTACCTGACCGTTCCCGTACGACCCGCCAACGGGGATCAGAGCGACCGCGATGCTGCCAAGAAAAAAGCACTTGAGTATGCTGCTTACGTGACGTTGCTGTAAGTTGAGTCGGACGCAGGCCGTTGAGGAATTGCCGACGATTCGTTCCGAAGCCGGGTTTGCGCGGGAGGGTCCCGGGAATGGCAGATATGCTCGAACAGTTGCCGAGAAGCATGGTGCAGCGCGTGCCTGCGCAGGTGCGCGCTGTCATGACACAGCTCGAATCGGCTGGATACGACGCCTATGCCGTCGGCGGATGCGTACGCGACGCGTTGCTCGGTCGAGATCCCCACGATTGGGACATGACCACGAACGCGACGCCCGAGCAGATGAAGGAAGCTGTGAGCTTCCATTCGATCGATACGGGCCTCAAGCACGGCACGGTAACCTTCATCGTGGAGCATGAGCCCATAGAGGTGACGACGTATCGGATCGAAGGGGCCTATTCCGATGGCCGCCACCCCGATTCGGTTGAGTTCGCCACAACTCTGGAAGAGGACTTGTCCAGGCGTGATTTCACCGTGAACGCTATGGCTTGGTCTGACGAAAGCGGTGTCGTCGACCCCTTCGGGGGGATAAGCGACCTCCAGGATAAACTCTTGCGTTGCGTTGGAAATGCGAGCGAGCGCTTCTCGGAAGACGGCTTGCGTGTCATGCGTGCGCTCAGGTTTGCCGCCTACTACGGCCTTTCGGTCGAAAAGGGCACCGCATGCGCTGTCCACGAGAAGAAGGGAATGCTCTCCGCGGTCTCGGGGGAGCGAATCTGCGCTGAGCTGACCAGGATGATGGAGTCTCCGGACGGGAACCATCTTGCCGATATCGTCAGCCAGTTCTCCGATGTCATGTTCCAGATCATGCCCGAACTCGCGCCCGCTTACGGATTGGACCAGGAAAACCCACATCACGATCGCGATTGCTGGACGCATATGGTTGACGTGATGGCTCAGATGGAACCAGATCTTGCTCTACGCTTGGCTGCGCTGCTACACGATGTGGGAAAGCCTTCTTGCAAGGTCAAGGGCGAAGACGGCGTCGCTCACTACCCTGGCCATGCGGAAAAGGGCGCAAGAATCGCCGAGACACTCCTGAGCAGGCTAAAGTTTCCTCATCGAATCAGAGACGAGGTTGTTTTCCTGGTTGCGCAGCATGATAGCTGGCCTGCACCGACCCAGCGCTCGGCGCGTCGTTTCCTGGCCCGTTGCGGTGACGAGAAGAGGGCTCGCAGGCTGCTTGCGCTCATGAAAGCAGATCGCCGTGCGCATGCCCCCAATTCGGTTGAAGGCAAGTTCGACGAGTTGGAGCAATTCGGCGTCTTCATGGAGTCGGCGCTCGAGGAAGACGCTGCTTTTACGGTGAGGGATCTCGAGATCAGCGGGTGTGATTTGCTGGAAAAGGGTTGGACTGAAGGCCCCGGCCTCGGTGCCGAGCTTCAGCGCCTATTCGATTTGGTGTTGTCAGGCGATCTTCCCAACGAACGAAGCGCACTGTTGATGGCGGCGCGTGATCCAGAGGCGCATTCGGCATAACAGCGGTTCTCCCCAATTAGGACTTGGAGCTTCACCATCTGAAAAAAAGAACTCCCTCCACGTTGCCGCGCGGAGGCAGGGTGGAAAAGAAGAGGGCGCCGCCTTTCGGGCAGCGCCCCAACAATGCTGCAGTCTTTTCACGGAAAGATGTCGTTAGACGGTGAGTGCGTCGTAGGCCTTCCTCACCATCTCGAACAGTGCCTGCTGGCGTTCGAAGTCCTCTTTCCAAGATCTCATGAGCTTTTTGACCGTCGCGACGATCTTGCGGCGTTCGAGGGGATTGTCCTCGTACTTCGCGCTCTCCAGCAGCGAGAGGTAGTACTCCTGGGACAGCTTGCTGCGAAGCACGGAGTCTTCGGGATAGGCGCGTCGGTACTGGAAGTAGAACCGCTCGCGGTTCTTGACGGCGAGCGTCAGGCACTCCTTGGCTTCGTCGACCTCGCCGAGCTCGTGGTACGCCTTGGCCTGGTTCCGGTATTGGTAGCTTTTCATCAGGTCGGCGAAGAACTCGTTCTCGGGAGTCTCGGCGATGTTCGCCTCGATGGCCTCGAGCGTCTTTCGTCCCCATGTAAGGGATTCCTCGTAGTAGAACGCCTTCTCTTCCTCAGATTCCCCGCTTGCAACCATGATGTTGCACAGGCTGATGGCGTCGTATCTGAGTATTTGAGCCCATTGCCTGAGGTCGTCTTCCTCGACTCGGTCTTCGAAGGGCTGCGAGAGGGCGGTGGTGAGCTCGAAATAGTCTTCGATTTCGAGCGGGCGGGCCAAATTGGCGGTGTTGATGAATATCGAGGCGATGGCCTGGGTTAGCTCGATTACAGCACCGAGCGTCCCAGTGGCGGTCGACATGTTGGACAGCGCTTGATAGAACGAGGGCATCTCGTCGTGATAGTAAGCCGATTTGAGGCTGAACAGCGAGAACTGGGCAATCTCGTAATCCGAGTAGCGCCTCCGGGCCTCATGCCTCTTGATGGCCGATTTCATCTCCTTCCAACGGGAGAGGATTTCGAGCTTGTCGAGGGATTGGATCTCGATTTCGAATTGGTTTGCGATGTCGAGGGAGAGCTCTTCGTTGTCCGCCTCGCCCCGCTCGACCGGGATGATCCACGAGCCGATAAGGTCGCTTGGAAGCTCGCGCTCGCCCGTGTCGATGAGGAACACGAACACGTTCTTCGAGGGCAGGCGCGAGATCAGGTAGCCCCATTCGAACATGACGTTGTCGCTGAACTCGGCGTGATCGGTGATGTCCGGCTTCTTCTGCGCAAGAATCACCGCATAGGCACATGCGTTCATCTGGGTTTGAACTTGCACGCCGATGTACATGTCATGGGGGGCTCCGCCGCCCACTATGGCGTGGAACCCTCGCTTCTCGAGCTGAGCTGCCACGCATGTTGCCAGCTCGTAGTTACCGCTCCAGGCAATGAAAACGTTTTCCATGTGTTGGCCCATTCCCGCAATGTCCGACATGCGTAACCAGTGCGAATTATACTGGCAATTGCGCTATTAATCGAAGCTTCATTCGGTAAGAGCAGGCTTATAATGGCATTGATGCTCAAGGCCGTGTGAAAGGGTTTTCGGTGCAGCACGTCTTTGCTATCGTGGCGGTTTTCGTAGCCACGTTCTTATTGGGGTCCATTCCATGGGGCCTTGTCATTTCCAAGGTCTTCTATCATAAGGATCTGCGGGAAGAGGGTTCGGGGAACATCGGCACGACGAACGCCATCCGCTCGATGGGAAAGGTGGGCGGATACGCGGTGTTCGTCCTCGATTTCGGGAAGGGGCTTCTTTCCGGCTTCATCGGGCTTTGGATGGCACAGGCTCTGGGATTCGACGACGCCTTGCGCGGAATTGCCCTGTGCACGGCGTTCCTCGGTTGCACCTGGGGCCACATCTTCTCTCCCTGGCTTAAGTTCAAGGGCGGCAAGGGCATCGCGGTTGCAGTTGGCTGTCTCTTCGTGATCTTCGGCCCCGTGGGCGCCTTGCTCGAACTGGCTTTTTTCATCGTGCTCGTTGCTTTGACCAAGTACATTTCAGTTGGCTCGATGGCTGCTGCGATCGCTTGCCCGTTCTTCGCCTTGTATTTCTACTGGGGTAATTGGACGGCATGGCTCCTGTGCACCATTGTGGGCCTGACCGTGCTCTGGGCGCATCGCGGCAACCTTGCGCGTCTGCGCGCAGGCGAGGAAAGGCGTTTGGGGCACTAGGCCGAAGCTGAGGATTGGGAGTGGCGAGGCGATGAACGTTGCAGTCATAGGCGCAGGGTCCTGGGGTACTGCCCTTGCGCAGGTCGCAGCTTTGAACGGGTATGACGTCGTGCTCTGGGCGAGGAGGCCGGAAGTCGCCTCCTACGTGAACTTGGAGCACAGGAACCCCGATTACCTGAAAGACGCCCGTCTGGATTCCCGGGTGCGTGCCACGTCTTCTATAGCTGAAGCCATAGAGGGAGCCTTGGCCGTAGTGTCTGTCACGCCTTCCAAGTATGTTCGCTCGACGGCCGACCTACTTGCGCCCGTCGTCTCGCACGACCTTCCCATCGTCGTGTGCTCGAAAGGCGTCGAGTTGGGTACCGGGTTGGTTCCCAGCCAGGTGTTCGAGGAGGTGCTCGGCAATCCAGCCAGGCTGGCCGCGCTCTCGGGCCCCAATCACGCCGAGGAAATCGTCAAGGGCGTGGCGGCGGGCACGGTGGTGGCCAGCGAGTCGAAGGAGACCGCCGAGTTTTTCCAGAAACTGCTCGCTTCCGAGACGTTCAGGGTCTACACGAGCGACGACGTCATGGGCGTGGAGCTGTGCGCGGCGTTCAAGAACGTCATTGCCATCGCCGTCGGCGTCGCATACGGCCTTGGTTACGGCGATAACACGGCTGCCATGCTGATGACCCGCGGACAAGCCGAGATGAGCCGTCTCGTGGCTGCGGCCGGCGGTAATCCCATGACCTGCATGGGGCTTGCGGGGACCGGCGACCTAATCGCCACCTGCATGTCGCGCCATTCCCGAAATCGCACATTCGGCGAGGCATTGGCTGGCGGCGAGACCGTCGAGCAGTATGAGGCGCGCATGCACATGGTGGTCGAAGGAGCGCAGGCGTGCCGGACGCTCGAGGCGCTGTCGGAGCGCTACCAGGTGGAGCTTCCCATCACCGATGTCGTGCGCAGCATGGTATGGGAGCACGTGGATCCCAGGGAAGTCGCCTCCCTCCTCGCTTCGCGCTCGCTGAAACCCGAGTTCTACTGATATGCAGGTGGGGCCGTAATGGCCAAAGAGCAATCGACATACTTCACGTACGCGACTCCTCATGGGCCGGTCACGCTCCGCGCCACACGTCACGGCGTAGCCGAGGTGGTCTTCGGCCAGCAGGCGCTGGAGGGCGACAATGTCGCCTCGGTTTTCACGAACGAGGCGGCGACTCAGCTCCAAGAGTACCTCGCCGGCAAACGCAGGGAGTTCACCGTAGCGCTCGATTTGCAGGGGAGCGCTTTCCAGAAAGCCGTCTGGACCGAACTGTGCGCGATTCCCTATGGTCAGACGCGCACGGCAGCCGACATCGCCGAAGCTCTGGGGAAGCCGGGCGCCCATCGGTCCGTGGGGACGGCGATACGCCAGAACAAGCTCGCCCCGTTCGTGCCATCGCATCGTGCGCTCGCCCCGAACGCCACGGGCAAGCAGGCGAACATCTACCGTGCTTTCCAAGCGCTCGAATCCAAAGCCCGCTAATGGGTTAGAATGGCTTTCAGCCTAGGCTAGCAACGATTTCGCATTTACACCACGAGGGGGCCTTATGTTCCAACCAGTCAAAATTGCCCCGTCGATCCTGTCGGCGGATTTCATGAACTTGGAAGACGAGATTCGCACAATCGAGCGCGGCGGCGCCGGCTATGTGCACGTTGACGTCATGGATGGGCATTTCGTTCCCAACCTCACAATCGGCGTTCCCCATGTCAAGCAGCTCTCGCGCATTACGGAGCTCCCATTGGACGTCCACCTCATGATCGCCAACCCCCTCGAGCAGCTTCCCTGGTTCATCGAGGCGGGAGCCGACATGCTGACGGTTCATGCCGAGACGCTCGAGGGTCAATGGCTCGAGCGCGCCGTCTCGCTTATCCACGACGGTGGAGCGCAAGCGTGCGTGGCGCTGAAGCCCAACACGCCCGCCGATGTGCTCTCCACGGCTATTGCCGATCTCGACATGGTTCTGGTCATGTCCGTAGAGCCGGGTTTTTCAGGTCAAGGGTACATAGAGGGCAGCGAGGACAAGATTGCCGAAGTCGCCGAGATGGCGAAGGCCGCCGGCAACGATGGGCTGCTCATCGAAGTTGACGGGGGAATCGGGGTCAAGACCGTCGAGCGCGTCTGCGTTGCCGGAGCCGATGTCATCGTCTGCGGAAACGCCGTGTACGCCGCCGACGACCCCGGAGCTGCCATAAAAGAGATAGAAGCGCTGGGAAACGCCGCGCGCCAGAAGGCGCTCTCGGCGCATGCCGTGGGCTAGGGGCCGTTTATGACCATCACGGTTCCCGACGGCTATGTGTACCTAGACTGGGCTGCGACGGCCCCGCTGTGCGAAGAGGCGGTTGCGGCCATGCAGCCCTACCTCCTTCCCGGGACGGCCAACCTCAACCTCGGAATGAACGCGAACTCGCTCCATTCGCCTGGAAGGGCGGCCTTCGAGGCCATGGAGCTCGCACGCAAGCAGGTTGCGTCCGAGCTGGGCGCCTCCCGACCGAGCGAGGTCGTCTTCACATCGGGAGCCACCGAGGCCGACAACGCGGCACTTATCGGGATTGCCCATGCAGCGCAGGCACTGTTCAGGAAACGCCGCGGAAAGAGTTTCTGCGGGCGTGTCATCACGTCCGATATCGAGCATGAGGCCGTGCTCAAACCAGCTAGAAAACTTGTGTCAGAAGGCTTCGAGGTCGTCTATGTCAAGCCCGATCGCCGTGGTCTCATCTCGCCCGAAGCCCTCGAGCAGCTCGTCGACGACAACACGGTGCTCGTCTCGGTGCAGATGGCGAATGCCGAAGTAGGTGCTGTGCAGCCGATTTCCGAGCTTGCGCGGGTCGCCCATGATGCGGGGGCGTTGTTCCACACCGATGCCACCCAGGCCCTCGGCAAGATGCCCGTGGACGTGGGCGCGCTCGGCATCGATGCCGCCTCGTTCTCGGCGCATAAGATCTCGGGGCCGAAGGGAATCGGCCTGCTGTACCTCAAGGCCCGCACGCCATTTGAGTCGCAGATGCTGGGGGGCGGTCAGGAAGAGGGGAGGCGCTCGACGACGCAGAACGTCTGCGGTATCGCTGGCTTTGCCGCCGCCTTGCACGCCGCATGTCAAGAAGTCCAGGCTGAGGCAGAGCGCCAGAGGGCTTTGCGCGACTGGCTGTACGCGCGCCTGAGCGAAATACCCCGAGTTCGAGCGACGGTGGACGTTCCCCAAGGCTCGCAAGATTACCTTCCCAATATCGTCCACGTTCTGGTCGATGGGTTCGAGAGCGAAACGCTCGTGCTGAGGCTCGATGCGAAAGGATTCGGTGTTTCCGGAGGTTCCGCCTGCGCATCGCGCTCCCTTGAGCCGAGCCACGTGCTCAAGGTCCTCGGCGTATCGCCCGACGATGCCTACGGCGCCTTGCGCATTTCCTTTGGGAGCTTGACGACCCGCGACGAGCTCGAGCGTTTCGCATCCGCATTGGAGGAGTGCGTGAGCTAGGCAGGGGGCACGCGCGGTCGTCTCGCTGCTTCCCATCGCGCCTCGTCATGGGCTTGCGTGGTCGCTCGTGTCGGCATTGCATGAAGAGCGAAAAAATGCTTGGACGGACCTTTGCGAGTGTGCTATAGTTTCTTGGCTAGTTTGGCAAAAGCGGTTTTACCGTTATGAAATGCGTTTATACGGAGTTGATGGCAATGTCTAAGATTTGTGAAGTTTGCGGCAAGAAGCCGGCCGCTGGTCGTAACGTCAGCCATTCGCATCGCGTTACCAACCGTTGGTTCAAGCCCAACATCCAGAAGGTTACGATTCGCGACAACAACGGCCATGTTCGCAAGGCCAACGTCTGCACCCGTTGCATGAAGGCCGGCAAGGTGGAGCGCGCCTAGCTCTTCATCTTCACGCAGAGCGAAGAAGAAAGCCCGCTAATGCGGGCTTTTTCTCGTTGGAGAACGAGCGGGGCGTGCTGAAGGGGCGGGGAATTTGACACGCCCGAGATAGTTGTAAATTGAATCGGAGGGGACTGATATGTAGATTGATTTGTCAAGAGGCAAAGCGAGGCCAGCCCCGAAATCCTCGGGCCTGGCCTCTCCGATGTTATGGCCGCTCCGCGCCCCGCGTCCGCCGTTGGCGTGTCTGGTTCGACGCACG
>JAFRGA010000003.1 GCA_017434045.1 Eggerthellaceae bacterium | reverse complement strand
TGTTAGAGTCGGGTTAAAGTAGCCACACCCAAGTCGAGAGATAATCGCCAATCTCAGCCAAACGATAATCGCCAATACGCCAGCTGATACGATTGTCTTTTTCTATTTCCTCATCTCTTCGAATCTTGCTACTTATTCACCTTGATCGCCATCGGCGACGATTCGACCGAGAAAACCTCGAGGTCTGCGCCCCGGAAGCTCGCCCCCTTCATGATGAACACCGAGCCCCTGTCGAACAGGCGGTCCAAAGTGCAGAGCAGCGTGTCATCGCCCGTGAAGAACTCGTCCCAGTTGTTGGTGGGGGTATTGCTCGTCATGATCATCGTGTTCGGGCACTCCTTCTCGTATCGGCGGTCGACGATGTCGAAGAACAGGTCCGTGCACGCCTTGTCGAAGGTGCAACGTCCCACCTCGTCCACTATCAGGCACGACGGCTTGACCAGTGTGGTGGCTATTCTGGAGGTGCTCCCCGAGTCGCAGGCCTTCTTGAGCTTGTCCCTGAGCTCGGTGGCCTTAAGGTAATATGTCTTGTAGCCGTTCAGGCAGCATTCCCTGCCGTATGCTTGGGCAAGGTGCGTTTTGCCCACTCCGCACGGGCCGATGAACGCCAAGTTCTTGCGGGCGTAGAGGTTCGAGAGCGCCGGCAGCTTGCGCAGCTTCGCAGCATCGCGTCCGCGTATGCGGTCGAAGTCGAAGCCCCCGAAGGTCTTGGGCGCCTTCTGCGGGAGGCGGCTGAGCCTGAGCAACGTCTCTATCGTCTGGTCGTGGTACTTGTCGGCCAGGTACGCGAACGTCGCGTCGAGCGCCGCGAGCTCGTCGGCGCCCATGTCGTTGCGGACGGCCAGCTCGGCGAGCTCCTCCGGGGATATGGCTACGTCGAACGAGGCCGCGTGCTCGCTCACGCGCTTGTAAAGAGCGGCGACGCTGGCGTCGATCCTGGCGCCGACGTTGGTGGTTGCAGCCTCCGCCATCACAGCCTCCCTTCGAAGTCGAACTTCTCGAACCCGGGCTTGGCCCTGGGCGGCTCGAGCTGCGCGATCACGGTCGTGACCGGCGCGGTGGGCAGCTCCACCGGCTGGACGTCTGCGTACTGGTCCTCGCAGAAGCTGTCCTTGCGGCTCCAGGTGACCGGGTGCACGGCCAGCTCGCGGGACAGGTCGTCGGCGTATATGTGCAGATGCTCGCCCTCGCGACAGGCGCGGCAGATCTTGCCGGGATACCAGTACGGAACGCCGAAGCGGCGCCCCTCGTAGCTGACGAACCCGTCGAAGCTGATGCGCCGGCGCGGGCACAGGTACATTGCCAGCTCCTCGGTCCTCACCACCTCGGTCGCCGCGGGCAGGCACTTGCGGGAGTGCTCGTCAGCCGGCACGCAGTCGACGGCCCTGCGGTAGCGCCCGGATTGCCTGGCGCACCATTCCAGCGCCTGAACGTTGAGGTCCGTGGCGTTGAAGAACTTGCGCCCGGCAAGGAAATTTCCTTTCACGAATTGGATTAGCCGTTCGACCTTGCCTTTTGTGAACGGGTGGCGCGGCTTGCACAGCTTCGTCTTGAATCCGACGCACGCCATGAAGGCCGCGTAGTCGGCCTGCCACGCCGGCTTGCCCTCGATGTCCCTACCGGTGGTGACCGATTTCATGTTGTCCGTCAGCACCCATTCCGGCACGCCCATCACCATGAACGCGTGGACCATCCCGATGAACAGGTTTTCCTGGCGGGCGTTCGGGAAGAACTCGACGTAGCAGGTTCCGCAGCGGTGGCAGATCATCGCGAAGCACGCGATCTTGAACTCGCCGCCGGCCCAGTCCTCGACCTTCACGAAGCCCCAGTCCATCTGGTAGGCCTCGCCGGGCTCCGTCTCGAAGCGCTTCCCGCGGCTGCCCTGCGGTTCGGCCTTCGCGAGCTTGCGCTTGGCCGGCACGAGGTCGGCGTGCTCGCTGACGTAGTTCTTGACGGTGGTCTTTCCGCCCTTGTAGCCCAGGGGCTCGATGCGGTCGAAGATCACCTCGGAATTGGTCACGCCCTCCATCAGCAGCGCGTTCACTACGCCCTCGAACCCGCTGATCACCGTAACCTCGGCCTTCATCCCGCAACGTCCGTGGGGCGTCACCTTGAAGCCCTTGGCCTTCAGCGTGCGCGCCTTCGAGCGCGACAGGCCCGTGCGGCGCGAGAACTCGGCCAGGTTCATGTGGTCGAGTTCGAAGGAATCGCCGGCCTCGCGGGCCATCTCTTCTATGGCCTTGTCTATAATCTCTTGTAAGCCATTGCGTTCGTTGTCATTCATGGTCCTCCTCTCGCTGGCGTATTGGCGTATACCAGTGTAGGACCGATGGCGGCGCAATGGCTGTTGGTTTCCGGCACGCTTATCCCCGCCGTGGGGCGAGGGGCATGCGGTCATCGAGCACGATAGATGTTGCTGATCGGCTGTTTTAGCTTGACTCGGATTTGGCTATTTTGGTCTGACTTTGGGTGGTCGCTTTAACCCGACGCTAACAGCCTATTTGTTACATATTCACTAAGGGTGTTTTCTATATGGCTGACGGTTTTCCCTGAACAATATTTATTCTTGAGTATTTATAACTATATATTGTAGTGTTTGCCAAGTTTTTCTTGTTTGCCATTTTTTTTGGCAAAGTCACCCCGAAACGGCAAAACCGAATAGAGGGGGCAGGAGCCTCTGATTCACGGCGTGCGGGCAAGATTTCCCGCGCTTGGACTCACAAATGGCGCATCGAAGGGGACAGGCTCCTTTGATGCGCCTACTGGAGGGGCCAGTCCTCTTGGATGTGCCAACCCAGCATGACTGTGGGGCTCGTAGCTTAAAGAGCCCAGCCACCGAAGCGGCTGGGCTCTTCATTAGCACGTTATGCTGCCTTCCTTCTTCTCCTCATCACGATTATCCCAGCGCCTGCAAAGGCAATGAGCATGGTGCCGAGGAGGTAGAACGGGGCCGTGCCGGGGCCGCCGGTGTTGGGGAGGGCCTTACCAGGCTCATTGCCAACCGTATATGTTGCGTTTGTGGCAGCCGCAGTCTCATCCACATCCGCGGTTTGCGGATCGTCCTCTACGGCCGCTTGCGCAGCCGCAAACCGGAACAGTCCCGTGTTATCCGTATTCTCGGGCCAATTCTCTACCAGCATTTCGTTCTGCTCTGTAGCAGCATTGTCTTCGACAATCTTCCTCAGCCTTGTCAAAACGCCATCTTTAACTTTGAAATAATCCGGCTCAGGGGCAAGCATGTATCCTGGCGATGCGACGGTTTCTCTAATCTCGTAGTATCCCTCCTGTAGTCTTGGGAATGCAGCCATTCCGTCTTCGCCCGTTGAAACCGCTTTTTCAAAGACGGGTTTTTCAGTTTCGGAATCAACCTTATAACTTCCAGTTCCTTTTTCATCCAACATGGTGATCGTGAATTCCGCGTCCTTCAGGAATTCTTTCTCTTCACTATCAAGAGAGTCTTTCGTCACCTTGTATAGAACCAAATCTGCCTCAACCCGCCGATTTGTATAAGTCGTACCGTTATCGTGGTCTGGAATGATAATGCCAGTAATCTTGCCAGCATCACGATCGATGTCTATCTCATAGTCTTCATACTGGGCATTTTCCGCATCCGGATTATCAATATCGACCAACGAGTAACCCAGTTTCGGTGTCTCAACGATGGTGTATTGGGTTCCCTCTGGAACGTTTCCGATTGACAAGGTCTGACCCTGTTTAATGCTTAAGGTCTTTGTTGCTATTGTAGTACCACTGGCATCCATCTGATTGCCGAGAAGAGTAAGCTGAATGTCGTCGCCTGCCTCTGAATCGTGGTAGGTAATCGTCTGGGCGTCTGCGTTGTCTTTGTCGAAGGACGGATCCGTGAATTCGTACGTCTTCCCGTCCTCGGTCTTAAGGCTCCACGTTGTTCCGCTCACCTTATCTACTTGATAGTAATGACGTTCGCCTCCTTCTTCAGTGCGATAAAAGCAACCATTTATGGCGTACCAAGGAATGTGAGTGCCCGTGAACAACCCGTTTTGATTGTTCAAGGTGATCGAGTATTCAAACTCTGTATCATCATCGATTTGATTGCCGTCTTTGTCCACGACGACTTTATTCAGGTGGATATAACCGCGCATAGTATTTTCAGCCGTCAGCGAGGATACCCCATTACCATCCACCGGTATGGCTTCCATCTTTGTAATGGTTGTTTCGCCATCAACGACCTCAAAGGACACATCCATGAGTACGCCATCTACAAGAACAGGATGATAGCTCGGTTCAGAGAAATCAAATTCATAGCCTAGCTCGTAGTTTTCTTTCTCTTTAATTGTATAGTCGTGTCCATCCTCGAGGAGATAGTAATCGCTTCCATTTTTATCGCTAACAAGGTTATCTGTATACAAGTCAGGATCTAGCCCAATCGCCAGCATCTCCTCGCGGCTTAACATGAGTCCCGTTGAAATTGAAAAATCCTTTATCCAATGCGTGCTAAACGATCTTTGAGCGTCACCGTCTCCATAGCTCGTCATATAGGCGGACTTGTAATACTTGTCATTTTCCCAGTCGTAATCCTGTTGGGCGTCGATCCATTCACTCCCCGGGAGGGAGATAGTTGTATAAGGGTTTCCTCCTTGGTCAATATCAAACTGAATTTCGAACGGCTTTATTTTTCCGGTTTCTTCGTCGATATCGCCATATAGAAGGTCATATAGCTCTTTTTTGCCGTTCTCTACGTTCCATATCTTTTCGATCTTTGCCTGAGTCTTCGTAAGAGGCATGGGATTCGGGGTATCCAGAGGAATTTGAGGTTGAGGCACAACTACCGGCTCTTTGTCGCCTTCCTTTGTAACTATGGAGTAGTCCAGATTTTGGCTGGTGTTGGTAAGGACCGCAAACATACCCGCATTAGGCCCGTCCTTATACTTAACAATAGAAGGATACTGGGGCACTCCGCCAAACCAATAGTGGTGACCTTCTGAATCTTCGACTAAATGGGCATCATCCTCTTTGCTCTCATCCCACTCGACGCCCTCCGAGCCGTCCACGTTGTAACCAGAATCCTTATTGTTCAAGGCGGCAACATAATCATATGCTGCCTGGTTTGGCCATACGATAAATTCGGCAGTGTAGGTGCAATCACCCCACAACGTCCCAATCGGCGAAAGATCCCAAGTCAACAAACCTGATGTTGATTGGTCAGCATGCGATGAGTCGATGTTGGCAAGGGCCATTTTGTATTCTGTTTCACCAACCGTAATCGTGTAATACGTCCCGGCATCATACGCACCCTCCGGGTTGGTTATTTTCTGGACCTGACGATCTCCTGTATCCGTCGTGGAATAATCCTCCCCGTTGATATGGAAAGTCACAATGGGGCTATTTGGATCATTTGGGTTATCTCTTGCTGTTACCGAATAAAGCTCAACCTCTTCGTCGTTATCGTCTTTCTTGGTAACAAGATACTTAACACCGGTCGGACTGCCTGATACAAAGGTTGTTGTCATAGCGCCCGCGGTCAGACCATCTGTCAGCTTTACCTGCCCATGGGCAATATTGGTATATATCTTTTTGAAAATTTTCTCGAAAGCACTTTCCAGTTCCGAAGGGGTGCTTGCGTTGAAGTACTTGTCCGTAAGGTAGACACTGCCTGTATCAACGTCATCATCTTCGTCTATAGAATCTCCGCCAACCCCATCACCATCATAATCATAGGCATAGTTCGTCAGACGCTTCAGGTATTTATTCGCAGAGATAAGCGGGTTGAACGTCATGACTGTGTAGAAATCATACCCCGCTTCTACAATATCCCGCGCATCGTCTCGGGCTGGGTTATAAGCGTAGTCGAATCCACCAAGGTTATAATCAACGCCATCATAATGATAGCCGTAAGCATCTCCGTTATATACAGGTTCTCCATTAGCGTTGTCATAATGATGGGCGCCGCCGGTTTCTCCGTGAATCGCCGTTGGCTCTCCATCTGTCAGAAAAACGACGTATGTCTTCTCGTCTTTTCGGTCAGCCGGGATGGCGTCAATTTTTTCCTGCGCATACAGCAATGCTTCTTCCCAATTGGTCCCTGAGTGATATTTGGGGCTATTTACCGCAGCTTCAAGAGTTTCCTCATTATCGGTCCATGCGGTTTCTGTAACACTTGTATCCCAAGTAGAGTCTGTTTGGTTTTCTTTGTCTCCTCGGGTATCTGCAAAGCTAATCACAGACATCATGACTGTGCCAGGATGTTCTTCGTTCTGTTCCAGCAAGCTCCCCATCAACACTTTCATGGCTTCCTGTTCAGCCGCAAGCCGAGTCGTCGATGTTTTCGTATATACGGTTCCCGTGTATTCGTTATAGCTATACTGATAATAGTATTTCCCGTTATAGGTAGCCAACGTAATGAAATTGCCTAGGCTATCTTGGCCGTAATATGTCTCCCACGCTGGCGGCCCTTCGTGCTTTTCATACACATTATTTGTCATGCTGCTGGAACGATCCATGATGAAAAGCACGTTTGCCTTGGTTAAGCTTTCCAATTCTATTGACTGACCAGTAACGTTTAAGGACAAGGTATATGTGCCGTCATTAATTCCACTATCGTCTTTGTTGGGCTCAAGCGTTTTTGACGCTTTGGGCTCACCCAATTCTGTTTCTGCGCCTTTTGTTGCTGACATGGGAAGATTTATCGACGGGGTATATGAAAGCGGGCGATTGTCAGAAGCTTCTTGCCCGACAAACGTTCCAACATCTGAAAAACTATCTTGCATGTAGGCGAAATTGACTACTCCGCCTTCCTCGTCCTTAGTCGTTTCCACGTCTTCGATTAGCTCGATTTCTTCATTCTCTTTGAAATGCGTTACGCCAATAACCATCTCATCCGAAAGGGCCTTTAGGCCCTCTGCATATTGAACATCAACCTGAACGGGCGCCTTCGGTTCGATGGCTTCCCCGTTGTAGAGCAGAGTGATGTTAAAGAATCGGGCGTCATTTAGATTTACCGGTCTTATGTCTTTGTATTCACCGTCAATTCCGTCCGGAAGACTGTTCATCAACTCTTCTTGCTCAAGGTATTCGTGGTTTACCTCGCCCCATGTCTGGATGTACCGTTTTATGTACTCGTCTGTCTCGGGCTCTATCTCCGTGACAATGAGCTCTGTCCCAGCCGGAATTCCCGCAGCGTCATCATAAGTTACGGTGATTTTATAGGTCTTCCCATCAACCACCAGCTCGTTAGCCAGCGTGTACACGAGCGCGTAGACGCTGAAATCGGCGGAGTCGAACTCGGCGGAGGCGGTTGCGGCGTCGACGTCGGCGGATGCCACGACCTCAGCCTTCCGGTTGTCGTCAACGTGCACGACAGCGAGCTCGGAGGGGGTATTCGCCTCGGAGCCCTTGGCGGCCCCGGCCGCGACGGGGGCGGACATGGACACGTGCACGTCGGCCGTCGGCTCGACCATCTTGCCATCGGCATCGAAGAACGTGATGTCGGCCGCGACCACCTCGGCGCGGGAGGCGTCGATGCCGTCGACCTCGTCGGCCGCCTTGTCCTTCGCGGCGTCGAGGACCTTCTGGCTGGTGACGGGGGTAGCCTGCATCGTGGCGCCCTCGGGCAGCGCGCCTGCCGGTGCCTCGACCTTGACGGCCAGCGTCACGTTGCCGTCGGCGTCCTTCAGTTCTTCGCTAAAGGTTTGAGCAGATGGGTTTGCTTGGTCCTTCTCGGCTGCAACGATCGCGTTGCCAGCCTCGTCCTCGACAACGGCACCGGAGCTGCCGGTTTCGCCCTCCAGCTCGGCACCAGTGTTTGATGCGCCGTCTTCAACGGTAGCATTCGCCAAAACACCCGAAGCTTCGCCGGTATCAGAAGAGCTTGGGCTATCGCTTTGCTGAACCCCGCCTTCAACATCCTTCGCGGAGTCTTGATTCTCTGCTTGCCCGTTGGCCGCAGGCTCCGGATCAGGCTCCGGTTCGGCGTAGCAAGCATCGGAATGCGTATGCTCGGGCTTGTCGCACGTGAGCTTAGTTTCGTAGCACGCGTCGGTGTGGACGTGGTCCTCGCCCTCTTGCTGACCGCATGCGAGGACCTGCTCGTAGCAGGCGTCTGAGTGGGTGTGCTCTTCGGTATTGCAGACAAGATCCCCGCGGGTCATGGCAATAGCCGGAACCATGAGGGCAACCGCCGTCGCCAGTACCACGAGCACGCCCAACAATGCAACGGCTCGGTTGCGTAAAGCCTGCCTCTGCCGCAACGCTACGAGCATCGGCGTTTTCTCGCCGCTCAAATCTGCATCGGCGGTGCGATTGCCTTCTTCATGACCACTTGAGTTCATCACGGCCGCATCGCTCTCTTGACGTTCGCTTGATTGCTTAATGAATGTTTTCACGCGCACGCTCCCAAAACGCCTAATCCGAAATGCTGCTAGTTATGCGTTTTAACTTTACAATTGTAGCGCCGCTGCCATGCGATTGACACTGACTGTCAAAATTGTGCAATATTCTGTGAAAAGTGACGTATGAGTGGCAACAAACGGATAGGCAGTGGACGGGGATGGAGTAGTGGCGCATCGAAGGGGATAGGCACTTCGGATTCACGAAGCTGCATGCATGGGTCTTGCTGGAAAGGCGCATCCAAGACAATATGCCCATCGTGAGACGGGCAGGAAAGGAAGCCCCGCTTGTTAACAATTAGCCTATTCTAGGCGCGTGGGTTAACATCGGAAGCCTCTTAACAACCTGGCTGTCAGAGCCACAAACAAGGAAGGGGCTTCCCGATGCGCAAGTATACCACCTATGTCGGAATGGACGTGCACGCTCGCTCGATAGAGGCGAGCGCAATAGACGTGGAGACGGGCGAGGTGTTCGGCCGCTCGTTCGGCAACAGCCCGACTGCGGCCGACGTCGCGGAATGGCTCGAGGCTCTGCCTCAGCCGCTATACTGCGCATACGAGTCGGGCTGCACCGGATTCGTGCTGGCGCGCGGGCTGCGGGAGCTCGGGTTCGACTGCGACGTGATCGCGGTCTCCACGCTGCCGAGGTCGACCAAGGACAAGAAGCAGAAGTGCGACAAACTCGACGCGCGCGCCATACGCCGCGAGATCGCCAACCCCGACTCCGGCTACAGCGTGGTCTGGGTCCCCGACGAGAAGACCGAGGCGGAGCGCGACCTGGTGCGCTGCTACCGCGTCGCGGTCGACGCCGCCAAGCACGCCAAGCAGCGCCTGCTGATGTTCCTGCTGCGGCACGGCCGCGTGTGGGACGAGAGGACCGGGGCCGGCAGGCCGAAGAAGGCCTGGACCCGCGACTTCGAGAAGTGGCTCGACTCCATAAGCTTCGCCGAGCCCTCGGCCGAGAGGGCCTTCGCGGCGTACCGCCGCCAGGTGCGCGAAGCCTGCCAGGAGGCCAAGGCGCTGAAGGCGGAAGTCCGCGAGCTGGCCGCCCGGCCCGAGCACAGGCCCTACGTGGACGCGCTCACGTGCCTGAAGGGCATGGAGGTGGAGAACGCGATCCTCGCCCGCGTGGAGATCGGCGACTTCTCCCGCTTCGGGTCCGGGCGCAAGGTGTCGTGCTGGCTGGGCACGGTGCCGGCCGACGGCTCGAGCGGAGAGAGCGGCAAGCACGGAAAGATCACCAAGGCGGGCGACAGGTATCTCCGGCGAGCGCTCGTGGAGGGCTACTCGGGCATCGCGACGTGGAAGTCGGGCAAGAAGGCCGTGCCGAAGGGCGCGGAGCCCTCGGCCGCCTGCCAGTCGATCGCGGCGCGCGCCAGCGAGCGCCTCTACGGGCGCTACTCGCACCTGACCGCCGAGAGGCACAAGAACGCGAACAAGGCCAAGGTCGCCGTGGTGAACGAGCTCGTCCGCTGGATCTGGGTCATCGGGTTCCAGGTGCAGGATGAGCAGCGAGGAGAGGGGGCTGCCGCATAGACGCCCCGCCCCGCACATAGAGACATCCGATCCGCCCGGGGCGCGGACTCGAACAGGCACAGGCAACTCGCGGCCGTCCCGCGCATCCTCGAACATGCGCCACAAGACTTCAAGGAAAAGACAAGCGACACTGCCTGACTGTTGAACGACAAATTGTCGCAACAGCCTAACGACAGATTCAATAACATGACACAAAGAGGAGGGCGGCTCTATGGCCGCCTCCGTTGCGCTTAGAAAGGTATGTCGTCGTAGTCTCCGGCGATGACGCTCGGAGTGT
>JAFRGA010000064.1 GCA_017434045.1 Eggerthellaceae bacterium | reverse complement strand
CGCGAGTGCGGCCATGGAGGCGGGGATCACCCGATCCCGTTCCGAACTCGGAAGTTAAGCCCGCCCTCGCCGAAAGTACTGCAGGGGAAGCCTGCGGGAGGATAGGTCGCCGCACTCGCGCGTGGCGCTTCGGTTTTTACAAGGGCCCCTGAGGGGCCTTTTCTTGTTTCTGATGAATTTCCCCTGCTGAAATGGGATGAAGACAATAAACACGAGTACGTTGGCCTGGCTGTTTAGTATAATTGAAAAGGCGATAGCTACATCGCCCTATTGCCTGGAGGTAAATCATGAGCGATAACAACGAAACCATCGACTCCCCGGCAGAAGCGGACGATAACGTGCAGGTGAATCTCGAGGAGCTCGTGCGGACCCTCGAAACCGGGCAACGACGCGAGCGGCAACATGCTGCCACGGCGGTTTACGGAATTGCCCTTGAAGATCCTCAGAAGCTCGTCGAGCACATCGACGTATTCATAGACGCGCTCAATCGTCCCGAGGCTCAAACAAGGTGGGAGATTCTCGAGACCCTCACGATTCTTGTCGATTACGATTCGCGCGGCTGCTTCAAGGCATTGCCGGAAGCAGAAACGTCCCTGTTCGACGAGGAAAGCGGCCCGGTGAGGCTTGGCGCCATGAGATTCCTCTGCAAGCTTGGGGCAACTACGGCAAATCGTTCGGAGAAAGTTTGGCCGCTTATCGATGAAGCTATACAGTGCTACCACGGAGACCTCGAGTTCAACGATATGCTCGTAGCCCTCATAGAGTTCTCGAAGGGAAAGCTCTCCCCGGACGTGAAGAAATCGTTCGCCGACAGGATGAACTTCGATGCCCAGAATGCGAGGGGGACGTTGAAGAAACGGGCGATTACCATAATGCAGAATCTAAGTTAGGGCTTGCGTTTCCAAAAAACTAAAATACGAGGCGGAACGGGTTGTCGTTCCGCCTGTCTTTATAATAGAAGCTACGCAAAAGAGCGAGAAGCGCACAACGATGCGCGATAACGATAGGGGGCGCGTCATCTGCGAATAGCGCCCAAGACTGAAGAGGTAGGGTATGAACGAAAAGCGAGACGATCTGAAGAGGAGCCTTAAGGCAGCAGGGAGAACGTACGAATACTATTCCGTCAAGCAGCTGGAAGGCGCTGAAAACCTGCCGTACTCGCTCACGGTGCTGCTCGAAAACGTGCTACGTTGCGCGAGGACTGATGCTGAGGCGCTGACGTACGCCCAGCGTATCCTCGATGCGGGCTTGAAGGGTCAGGCGGGTGACGAGGTCGAGTTCGCGCCTGCACGCGTCTTGTTCCAAGATTTCACGGGAGTTCCGGTATTCGTCGATTTCGCCGTGATGCGTGAAGCGTGCGCGGAGCTTGGTGGCGACCCAGCGAAGATCAACCCCCAGATACCCTGCGACTTGGTCATCGACCATTCCGTCATCGCGGACGAATTCGGGTGCGAAAAGGCCCTCAAGGCGAACATGGCCCTTGAGTTCGAGCGCAATCAGGAGCGTTACAACTTCCTGAAATGGGCGCAAGACTCGTTCGAGAACGTTCGGATCGTTCCGCCCGGGCAAGGCATCTGCCATCAGCTTAACATCGAGAACTTTGCGGGGGTTGTTTTGACGAACAACCCCATGGCCGACGCTGCGGCTTCTACGGGTTCCGCCGTTCTGGCGAACGGCGGCACTGCCGACGCTGCGGCTTCCCCCAGCACCCAATCTTCGGCTTCAAGCGAAGCCTCGTGTACCGAAGTACACGACGGCTCCGCTTTCAGCCGAATCTCGGGCACTGGGGAAACCCTCGCTGACCTTGGCCAGGTCAGCGAATCGCATGCAGTTGGAACAGATTGCCCTGTGGCATATTTCGACACAGTGGTTGGGACGGACTCGCATACGCCCACGGCAAATGGCATTGGCGTTTTGGGCTGGGGCGTTGGCGGCATCGAGGCCGAGGCTGCGGCTCTCGGACAGCCCATCACCACGCTCGTGCCGCGCGTGGTCGGCGTGAAGCTGACCGGCAGGCTGCGCGAAGGCGCTGCGGCGATGGATGTGGCGCTGACATTTGCCCAAGTTTTGCGTGCGAAGGGCGTCGTAGGATGTTTCGTTGAATGCTTCGGTCCCGGCGTGGCGGCCCTGTCTGCCACGCAGCGTGCCTGCATTTCCAACATGACGCCCGAATACGGCAGCACGTGCACGCTGTTCCCCGTCGATGGCCAGACGATCGATTTCCTGCGCATGACCGGTCGCAGCGACGAGCAGGTAGCCCTTGTGGAAGCATATGCGAAGGCGCAAGGCCTATGGCTTCACGAGGACGATGCGCCGCGCGTGTATTCCGAAATCGTGGAAATCAACCTGGAAGACATCGCCGTCTCCATGGCGGGCCCGTCTCGACCCCACGACCGTTTCGACGTCGCCGAGGGCAAGGCCCGCTTCCGGGAAATCTGCGGCGAACGCGGCCTTGACGAAAGCGCGATAGCCCAGGTGAGCATTGCTGGCGAGCTGCACGATCTGACGCATGGCGCCATCGCCATCGCGGCGGTCACCAGCTGCACGACGGCGACCGACCCCCGCATGATGCTGGCGTGCGGGTTGGTGGCCAAGAAGGCGGCAGCGGCTGGCTTGAAACCGAAACCTTGGGTCAAGACCGTGTTCGCGCCGGGAAGCCATGCAACCGAGCTGTTGCTCCAGCGTGCCGGCTTGCTGGAAAGCCTCCAGCAGCTGAACTTCTCCACCTGCGGATTCGGCTGCATGAGCTGCATTGGCAATTCAGGGCCCGTCCTGCCCGAGATGCATCGCATCTGCGGCGATATTGAATTGGCGAGCGTGTTGTCGGGAAATCGGAATTTCGAGGGACGTATTTCCCCCGACGTGGCGCAGAACTACCTCATGGAACCCGCGGCGGTCATCGCCTACGCCTTGGCCGGCACCGTCGATTTCGACATGGGAGCCGATGCGCTCGGCCAGGATACCGAGGGGCGCGACGTTTTCCTCCGCGACCTCTGGCCGTCGACCGCCGAGGTCGAGGACCTCATGGCGTATGTCGATGCCGATTTGTACGCTCAGGGCTCATCGGGCCTGTACGACGGCGACGAGGCATGGCGGGCGCTGTCAGTCGAGAAGAGCGACCTGTTCGCCTGGGACGACGAGTCAACCTACGTTCGCCATGCGCCGTACTTCGACGGCATGGGACGGGACCCGGAGCCTCCTGCGCCCGTCGAGGGCGCCCGCGCCCTCGCGCTACTCGGTGATTTCATCACGACAGACCACATTTCGCCCGCAGGCGCGTTTTCCGCGGAAACTCCAGCAGGCCAGTACCTGCAGGAGCGTGGCGTCCGTCCAGCCGACTTCAACACCTACGGCAGCCGGCGCGGCAACCACGAGGTCATGATGAGGGGAACCTTCGCGAACGTTAAGCTGGCGAACGCGTTGGCGGACGGTCGCAAGGGCGGATGGACGCGTGATTTCACGACAGGCGAGGTAACGTGGTTGTTCGACGCCGCCATGCATTACGCGGATGCGGGAGTGCCGGTCATCGTGGTCGCTGGCAAGATGTACGGTTCCGGCTCGTCGCGCGATTGGGCCGCCAAGGGCCCGATGCTGCTCGGCGTGCGTGCGGCCATCGCGGAGAGCTTCGAGCGCATCCACAGGTCGAACCTCATCGGCATGGGCATTCTCCCGCTTCAGTTCATGGAAGGGGAAAGCGCTTCTCTTCTGGGTTTGGACGGTGCCGAGGAATACACGGTCGATGCCATCGATTTCAGCAACGGCCTTCCCGAGCCGAGCGTTGTCGGCGTGCATGCCGTACGCGGCGATGGGTCGTCGTGCGATTTCAAGGCTGTCGTTCGTGTCGATACGCCAACAGAAGGCGCGTATTACTCCCACGGCGGTATACTGCAATACGTTTTGAGGAACCTTATGTCATAAGACCTTCATAAGCGTATGGGGTCAGGCCTATACTGGGCTGCGACTCCGAAGCGCACCGCCAGACACCATGGCCATAAGGGCCAATACGAGGAGAGAAATGACCAAGATTCAGATGAAAACGCCGCTCGTCGAGATGGACGGCGACGAGATGACCCGGATTATCTGGCAGCTCATCAAAGACGAGCTGCTGGCGCCGCATATCGACTTGCAGACCGAATACTTCGATTTGGGGCTGGCGAACCGGGATGCCACCGACGACCAGGTCACCGTCGATGCGGCACATGCCACGAAGCGGCTTGGCGTCGGCGTCAAATGCGCTACGATCACGCCCAACGCCGCCCGCGTGCAGGAATACGGCCTCAAGGAAATGTGGAAGAGCCCCAATGGAACTATTCGAGCCATGCTCGACGGCACGGTCTTCCGCGCGCCCATCCTCGTGAAGGGCATCCAGCCGGTCGTGCGCAATTGGGAAAAACCCATCACCATCGCGCGTCACGCGTACGGTGACATCTACAAGAACGTCGAGATCGTCGTTCCCGGCGCGGGCAAGGTGGAGCTGGTGTACACGGGTGCCGACGGCGCCGAAATCCGCGAGCTCGTGCACGAGTTCGCCGGCCCGGGCGTTGCCCAGGGCGTGCACAACCTCGACTCCAGCATCACGAGCTTCGCGCACAGCTGCTTCAGGTACGCGCTCGATACCAACCAGGACCTGTGGTTTTCCACGAAGGACACCATCTCGAAGAAGTACGACCATCGCTTCAAGGACATCTTCGCCGAGGTGTACGAGGCCGAATATGCCGACGCTTTCGCGCAGGCGGGTATCCAGTACTTCTACACGCTCATCGACGATGCCGTCGCGCGGGTGATGAAGGCCAAGGGAGGCTTCATCTGGGCATGCAAGAACTACGACGGCGACGTGATGAGCGACATGGTCTCGAGCGCTTTCGGCAGCCTCGCGATGATGACCAGCGTGCTGGTGTCGCCTGCAGGCGTCTACGAGTACGAGGCCGCTCACGGCACCGTGCAACGCCATTACTACAAGCACCTGGACGGTCAGCCCACGTCGACGAACTCCGTCGCCACCATCTTCGCCTGGACGGGCGCCTTGCGCAAGCGCGGTGAGCTGGATGGGCTTTGCGAGCTCGTAGCTTTCGCCGACCGTTTGGAGCGGGCGACGCTCGACACGATTGAATCTGGGAAGATGACGGGCGATTTGGCGCGTATCACGACCATCGACAACCCCGTCACGCTTACGACCGAGGAGTTTATAAGGGCTATTGCCGAGAGGCTTTAACGGTTTTACTGGAATCCCATATCCGGCATATGCCGAGGATGCGGATTCCTCACGCGAAGCGACGCTTCTTTGGAAGGAAGAGGTGACATATGGCGCGATCAGGAATAGAGTCCTTGCTCGATGCCCTGCAGCAGTCGGGCATGAACGTGGACGACTTGGGAAAAGGCTCCTCTTCGAGCGAATCCGAAAGCTCTCCGTCGGAAAGCTCCGGCGCGGTATCTGACGGTGGCGAGGGGTCGGGCGGAGGCTCTCGGAGCCGCGGCGACATGCCCTTCGGCGACATCCCCTTTGTGGGGGGTTTCGGACGGAGGCGGGCCCGCAGGGACAGCTCCGGCGGCGGGTCGGGAGACGAGCCGCCGAACGTTGAATTCTCAAGCTCGCTTGGCGACCGCATGGCCGAGTGGAGCAAGCGCACGCTTACGATCGCTGTAATCGTCGCCATCATCATCCTCTTGGCGGCTTACTGGTGGTTCCATCCACCCATCAGCATCAACAGCATGGACACGTGGATGTTCGTCACCATCTTCATCCTTGCGCCCTGCTTCCTGTTCTTCAGCGGGAAGTCGCGACGTTACAAGAAGGGCGGCGGCAAGATCGAGCCGAGTCCCAGCAAGGCGAAGACCTTCAAGATCCTATCGTTCGTGCCCGTCCTCATCCTCGTCTTCGCCCTGATCGGGTGGGTTGCCTCGCTGGATTTGTTCCCGGGCAATGCGAAGAAGTACGCTAACGTGCTCCAGACCGAGACGCAGACGTTCGCGGAGGACATCCAGGAGGTCAACTACTCCCAAATCCCCGTCATCGACCGCGATTCAGCGATTCTGCTGGGCAACCGCGAGATGGGCACCATCCCCGACTACGTCAGCCAGTTCGAGATCAGCAACCTCTACAGCCAGATCAACTACAAGGAAAAGCCGGTTCGCGTGAGCCCGCTTGGCTATGCCGACCTGTTCAAGTGGTTCACGAACCGCGGCGAGGGCATTCCCGCCTACTCGCTTGTTGACATGACGACCCAGGATGCCGAGATCGTGCGACTTGGCGAGGGCAATGGGATGAAGTACACGGCTTCCGAGCCGCTTGCGCGCAACATCGACCGTTACGTTCAGCTTAAGTACCCGTTCTTCATCTTCGACGAAAAATCGTTCGAAATCGACGACAACGGGCATCCGTGGTGGATCTGCCCGGTCCGCAAATACACGATTGGCTTGTTCGGTGGTGAGACGGTAAGCCGGGTCGTCATGTGCGACGCCTGCACGGGCGAATGCACGGAGCTGTCCGTCGAGGATGTGCCCCAGTGGGTCGACCGCGTGTATCCCGCCGAGCTGCTCGTTCGCCAGTACAACTGGTCGGGCCGCTACAAGAACGGCTGGTTCAACTCCTGGCTCGGTCAGTCCGGCGTGGTTCAGACGACTCCCGGCAGCGATGGCTTGCTCGGGTACAACTACATCGCCAAGGACGATGACGTCTGGGTCTACACCGGCGTCACCTCGGCAACGTCCGACAGCTCCATCGTCGGCTTTGTGCTCGTCAACCAGCGTACCGCCGAATCGCATTACTATGCCGTGGCCGGCGCAACCGAGGCCTCTGCGATGGACTCCGCAGAAGGCCAGGTGCAGAACCTCCGGTACGTCTCAACGTTCCCGTTGCTCATAAACGTGGCGAACCAGCCGACGTATTTCATGGCGTTGAAGGATGCTGCGGGCCTCGTGAAGAAATTCGCGATGATCGACATCCAGCGTTACCAGAACGTTGCGGTGGGCGATACCGTTGCCGAATGCCAGAAATCGTACCAGACGCTGCTTGCAACCAACGGCGCCCTCAAGGCCGATGATGTGGCCACTTCCGAGACCTACGGCGAGACTTCGGGCAAGATTCGCACGATGACCCAGGCGGTCATCGACGGCAACACCCACGTGTACGTCACGCTTGAAGGCGATGATGGTATCTACGACTTCACGCTACCTGCCCTCATCGGCATCGTGACGTATCGCGAAGGCGATCAGATCGGCTTCTCGTACATCGAGAACTCGCCGACGAACACCGTGAGCGATATCACCGCCGGAACTGGGGCCGACGTCGAAGTCGTCGTCGCCGAACCCGAATCGGAAGATGAAGCCGGCACGGCGGGAGATGCGGCCGATGCGGGAATGGCTTATAGGGAAGATCCGCCTAGCCAATCGTCAGCGTCCTCGTAACGAGACACCCTGGGAGCCCGGCGCAAGCCGGGCTCTTCGCTTATGTGAGTCCGACCCGACATGCGCTCGGACCTTGTGTCAGGTTTTGCGGGCTGTCTGTCCGAAGGGGTTCGCCTACAGCGTCTCCTACCAGGCCGTCCGGCCGAAGGGGTTCGCCTACAGCCCTCCGGCGGTAATGACTTCATCTACACGCAGCATCGTTGCCCGCCTTCGGAAGCGGCTCACCCCTTCAGCCGGACAACCCTCCAGAGGAAGCTGTAGGCGAACCCCCTTCGGGGGGCGGGCTGACGGGGCGAATGTTCGAGAAGTTAGCGTATGCAGCCCCGACCATGTGGAGGGAGCGTAGAGAGCTTGCATTATGCTTCCAGTATGGTAAGATACACGGACTGCTGAAAAGCAGTGCGAACTGTAAGCAGTTCCGCTACCGAAGACAGCTGGTGCCGAAAGGCTCAAACGCGCAAGCGGCCCGCCGAGGTGGTTGTATCACATGAGCGTGTGCGACCCCTGCTGTCTTTGGACTGCAGGGGTCGTTTCTTATCTGGCTCGATCCCGCCAAAGGTGCGGAACATGAGTTGGTTAAGAAGGAGGTGTAAATAGAATATGCCCAACGCTCGTAATCTTGAGATGATGGAGAGCATCAAGGCTGACCTCGAAGGCGTTAACGCCATGTGGGTCATCGACGCTTGCGGTCTGACCGTCAAGGAAGTCGAGCAGCTGCGCAACTCCATCCGCGAAGCCGGAGCCGCCATGACCGTGTACAAGAACACCATCATGAAGAAGGCTTTGGCCGAGCTCGATCTGGTCAACATGGACTCGATCCTCGAAGGCCCTTCAGCATTCGTATTCTGCACGGGCGACGTCGCCGCAGCCGCCAAGGCCGTGACGGAGTTCGCGAAGGAAAACAAGAAGCTGGAAGTCAAGGGCGGCATGATGGACGGAACGTTCGTCACGGCCGAGGAGATCGCGGCTATCGCGTCCCTGCCTCCCAAAGAGGTGCTCATGGCCCAGATCGCCGGCGCCATTTCCGGTGTCGCACGTGGCCTCGCTGTTTGCATCAACGGCGTGCCGAGCGGTCTCGCTCGTGCTCTCCAGCAGCTGGCCGACCAGAAGGCTGCCTAACCGCAGCGAACGCGGCCTAGCGGCCGCGTAACGCAAATGAAGACAACCGCTCCCGGTCAAGATGGCCGAGGGCAAGTCCCTACAAGGAAACGTAGCGGACGACAAGAAACGAAAGGAAAGCTGAAATGGCTGTTACCAGTGCTGAAATTCTCGAGGCCCTGAAGGGCATGACCCTGCTTGAGGCTTCTGAGCTCGTCAAGATGATCGAGGAAGAGTTTGGCGTTTCCGCCGCCGCTCCTGCTGCCGTCGCCGTCGCCGCTCCTGGCGCCGCCGCCGTCGAGGAAGAGGAGAAGACCGAGTTTGACGTCGTGCTCGAGGGCTTCGGTGACAACAAGATCGCCGTCATCAAGGCTGTCCGCGAGATCACCGGTCTCGGCCTGAAGGAAGCCAAGGAAGCCGTCGAGAGCGCTCCGAAGGCCATCCAGGAAGGCGTTGCCAAGGACAAGGCTGAGGAAATCAAGGCCAAGCTCGAAGAGGCAGGCGCTGCTGTTACCCTGAAGTAACCAATCTGCTTCAAGCTTTTTTGGGGGAGTGCTTCGGCACTCCCTTTTCGTATATAGTGGAGTGAGGCGATGAAAGGGGAATCTCATGCAAATAAAGTATTACCAGACCGCCTGGAACGATATAAAGAACTCCAAGGGGTGGTTCGGTAAACTCTGTCTCCTCGCACTCGTAGGTCTTATTCCCATTTTCGGGCAAATCGTCATCTTCGGATACCTGTACGGTTGGGCGCGGGATGTAGCCTGGGGCGTGCATGAGCTCATGCCGGCGAAAATCTTCGGCAACGAGGACGGCAAGCTGTACCGTCGTGGCTGGTTCATTTTCGTGTTGGTGTTCGTATTCTCGCTCGTGCCGGCCATCATCTCGGGAGTTGGGTCCTCCATGCAGCAGGCGGGTTACTACTCGGCGCTGTACGACACGTCCTCGAAACTCGAGCCGACCGTTGCGATAGGCGGGATCATTTACCTCATCGGCATTCTGGCCGCGCTGTTCGTTTCCATCTTGGCTTGGGTCGGATCCATGCGCATTTCCATTTACGATCGCCTGTCCGCCGGATTTCAGCTGGGAAGCATTTGGAAGATGTTCCGCAAAGACACCGGCGGCATCATGCGCATCTTCGGCATGAATCTGCTCGTAGGCCTCATACTGGGCATCATCTTGTCAATCATCATCACGATCATGGTCGTGGCTTTCATCTTCATCATCGTGGCTGCGATGGCGGGCATGGGTTACACGCCGGAATCCCTGCAATACATGAGCGACGAGCAGGTTACGAGCTTCGCCCTCCAGCTCATGGGCCCTGCTGGCCTGGTCGGCTTCCTCTTCCTGATCGTCGCCGTGTTCCTCGGGAATCTCGTGAGCGTGTTTGTCGAAATGCTCGTCGCACGGGCCATGGGTTACTGGACCTGGCAGTTCGACGTTCCTCAATGGCGCGGGCAGAACGAGCCGATGCCATTCGAGTACGCTCAAGCTCAACCGAACGTCCAGGCGTACCAACAGCAGCCTACAGCATATGCTGCCCCTGCTCAGCAGGACTACCAAAACGTGGGTTACCAGCAGGCAAGCCAGCCTGTCACCGCGCAGCCTAATCAGGTTGGATATGCGCAACCCGACGCCGTCCAACCTGCGCAACCGTCGATCTCACCGGAGGTTCAGCAATACGATGCGCAGATTTCCTCCTGGCAGCAGGAGCAGGCTACGTTTGGCGAGACGCCAAAAGAAGGTTAAGCAGATGCCCTTGCGGGCACCGCTCGGCAAAGCTTAAGCGGGTTTCCTCCGAAATCACGAGACGGGCTGGAGAAACATCTCCAGCCCGTCGTGGTTTGCATAACCGAGTCGCGTTTTCCTAGTAATAGCGGAAGTACGCCGCGCAGCTTCCCTCGCTCGAGACCATGCACGGTCCCACGGGGTTTTCGGGGGTGCAGACCTTGCGGAACAGCGGGCACTCGTCTGGCGCCATGTGCGCTCTGAGGACATCGCCGCAACGGCACCCCTTCGGCTCCACGGTCGGCTCGATGTCGGGCCGGAAGCGGCGAACGGCATCGAAGCCCGCATAGCGCTCGCGTAGGCGATATCCACTGCCGGGAATGGCGCCGAGCCCCCTCCACGTGGCCGTGCAGGTTTCGAACACCTCGTCGATTGCGGCGAGGGCTGTGGGATTGCCTTCGGGCATGACGCCACGCGCATAGGCGATTTCGATTTCCGAGCGGCCTTCGTGCAGCTGGCGCAATATCATGGCTATGCCTTGCAGGATGTCAACGGGCTCGAACCCGGTTACGACGCCGGGAATGCCGTACTTCTCCGCGAGGAATCGGTAGGGTTTCGCGCCGATGATCGTGCTCACGTGGCCGGGGAGGATCAGGGCGCTGACTTTGAGTTGTGGATCGGCGACGATGGCCTCGAGTGCGCCGGGCATGTTCTTGTGGGCGGCGAAAACGGTGAAATTCTCCAATCCGAGGTCGGCGGCGCGTTTGACGGAACGGGCGACCAGGGGCGTCGTCGTCTCGAACCCAACGCCGACGAACACGATTTGCCGATCGGGATTCGCCTGGGCGAGTGCCAAGGCGTCGAGCGGTGAGTACACGATTTGAATGGAGCGTCCTGCGGCTTGCTCGGCTAAGAGGCTCGATGTGGAGCCCGGGACACGTGTCATGTCGCCGAACGTGGCTATCGTCACCTCGGGAATGCGGGCGAGCGCTATCACGGTGTCTATGTCGCGGTTCGAGGTCACGCATACAGGGCAACCCGGCCCGCTTGCGAGTCGGACTCCTTCTGGCATGAGGTTCCTGATGCCGGCCCGCGCAATGGAGACCGTGTGCGTTCCGCATACCTCCATCAACGTCGTCTCGCTGTCGGGCGCGAGCAGGTTGATGGCATGCACGAGTTCGCGCGCGAGCTCGGGGTCCTTGAATTTCGCCAGTTCAGCGGCAAATCCCTTCGACGTCATGACAGCGCGCCTTGAGCGAACATCGGATCATCGACGAGCTCGGCCATCGACTTGATGAGCTCGAGCGTTTCAGCAGCGTACTGCTCGTCTACGATCTCGATGGCAAAGCCGGCATGCACGAGCACGTAATCGCCGGCTTTCGCTTCCGGCGTCAAATCGAGCGCGATGTTCCGTTCGGCGCCCATTGCCGATACGCGCGCCAAACCGCCATCCAACAACTCCTGTATCTGCATGGGTACTGCTAGGCACATAGTATCTCCGCCCTTCCTGTCAGATCCCATCGATTCTAGCGCGCAGAGCTTGCGACAACCGCTTGACCATAAGAAATGCATCCGTCATTTGGCGGAAGGTCGGCGTTCAAAGCCACTGTGAAGCCCGCTTCGCCAAGCCTCTTGACGCTCTGTTCGACAAGGTGGCGGTTCATGAAGCATCCTCCGGAAAGCACGACGAGCGTTATACCGTAGAGGGCGCGCACAAGCTCGGCGCTGTGCACCACGGCTTCGACCATGGCATCATGGAACCGAAGCGAGATCGTCTCGACCGGGATGCCCGCGGCGAAGTCGTCGAGGAGGGCACGTATGGTTTCACGGGCGTCCAGCAGCACGACCGAGGTGTCATGAGCCGTGCTCGATGGCGTGGCCGAGTTCTTCGCGAAGGTTATCGCATAGCGTTCCAGGTAATCCTTCGGGTCGGCTGAGGAATCCTCTCGAGCCCGGGTGCGCGCTGCGTCGAGGAGGATAGCCGGCTCGCCTTCGTAAGTGGGCTCTTGACAGATGCCCAACAGCGCCGATACGGCGTCGAACAATCGGCCGGCAGACGATGTCATCGGCGTGTTCAAGCCGCTTTCGATCATCTTCTCGCAAACTTCGGCAGCGGGGCCAAGCGCTTCGAGGGCAGGTGCGGCACCTGGGTGGTCGAGCAGGTCGTAGGTCCAAAGCAGACCGTACGCCATGCGGAGCGGGTGCTTGATCGCCGCCGCGCCGCCCGGCATGGGCATGTACGGGAAGTTGGCGAACCGTTCGTAGTCGGACCTGTTCGCCAGCAAGACCTCTCCACCCCAGATGGCGCCGTCGGCTCCGTAGCCGGTACCGTCGAACGCGATACCGCAACAGGGCCCGTACAGGCCGTGTTCGCCGAGGACCGAGGCAATGTGCGCATGATGGTGCTGCACTTCGACGATTCGGTGTCCGGAACGCCGTGCCTCGTCGCGTGCCCATTTGGATGCAAGGTACTCCGGGTGGAGATCGCATGCCAGGCAATCGGCCGAGAAGCGGAAGAGTTTCTCGAAACGCGCTTTCGATTCAAGCCATGCGTCGAACACGTCGGCATCCTCCATGTCGCCGACGTGTTGGGAAACGTATGCTTTCCCGTCGGCTGCGAAGGTGAACGTGTTCTTCTGCTCGGAACCGGCGGCAAACACCGAAGAGCCAGGCGCTGTCGATCCCTTCGGCTCGTCATCGTGTGCTGCGGGAGAAAGGGCGATGGGAATGGGGGCGTAACCGCGGGCGCGGCGTATGAGCTGGAGCGCATCGGCTGCGTTGTCGGACGTGGGGTCAGGGAAAGGTGTTTCGGGCGACGCCGTCTCCAAATCGAGCACGCGCACGACCGAATCGTCGTAGCGCGACAAGATGGGCCTGTCGTTGCCGATGATGGCGTCGGCTATGCTGCGGAACTTCACCAAGGCCTCGCGATCGTCCACGACGATGGGCTCGTCGTGGACGTTGCCGGATGTCATGACCAGCATCTTGCGACCGCAAGCTTCCTGGAAATCATGTAACAGCAAATGCTGGAGCGGTGTAGCGGGAAGCATGACGCCCAGCTCGGGCAGCTCGTCGGCCAACCCAGGCGCCAAAAGCGCATCGCGCCGTTTGCGAAAGAGCACGATCGGGCGCGCCGATGATTCGAGCACATCCGCTTCCGCTTTCGAGACCAGGCAGGTTTCCCTCACGTCGTCGACGTCGGGCATCATCACCGCGAACGCCTTCCCGTCGCGATGCTTTCGCGCACGCAGGAGGGCCAGCGCATCGGCGTTGCCCGCATCGCAAGCCAGATGGAAGCCGCCCAACCCCTTGACGGCGAGGATTCCACCCCCAACGAGGATGTCTACCGCTTCGGCGAGGATCGCGTCCGACTCCTGCCTCGTTGTTCCCCACGTGCCCGAGTCGTCGAAGGGGGCAGGTTCGCCGTCGGAGCAAGCTGTTTCCTTCGACGCTTTTTTGTACAGCACGATATGGGGACCGCATTCGAAACAGGCGTCAGGCTGAGCGTGGAAACGTCTGTCGGAGGGGTCGGCGTACTCCTTCGAGCACGCGTCGCACATGGCAAACGTCGCCATGGACGTCGCCGGTCGGTCATAGGGCAACGAGTCGATAATGGTGAACCGGGGGCCGCAGTTCGTGCAGTTCACAAACGGGTAGCGATAACGCCTGTCCTCCGGGTCGAAGAGTTCGCCCAGGCAGTCAGCGCATGTCGCCAAATCGGCCGAGACCAGCGTGCTCTCCTCGGCAGCTGCCTTCTGCGATTCCCTGATTTCGAAGCCCGTGCAATCTTGGAGGGGAACCTCCTTGAGCTCGACTTCGGTTATGCGCGCGGCTGCGGGAGGGTTCATGTGCAACTCGGTCACGAACTCGTCGAGGAGCTTGCTCTCGCCTTCGGCGTGTATGAACACGCCGTCAAGGTCGTTGAGCACCCAGCCGGAAATGACGTGTTGACGTGCAAGCCTGTAGACGAATGGCCTGAAGCCGACTCCCTGGACAATGCCGCGCACGCGGATGTCGAGCGCATCTATCAACCGAGGACCTCCTTGCATGACGCTTGCCGATGTAAAAGAATGTGGAAAAGGGTCAGACCCTTTTCCACATTCGGTATGCCTGAGACGAATGGCTACTGCTGCTCGCTCCGCTCGATTTCCGATAGCACCTGCGCGACGATGTTCGATAGGCAGCGAAGCGTGACGCCGGAATTGTCCGGGAGGTGCAGGTGGAGGCAGCGTCTGCCGCGTTCGGATAAGATAGCCATGTCCCCGCAGGCCTGCGCCTTCGCGAGGGCGCCCAGGGTCGGGGCCTTGCCGTTCGGGATGGAGATGTCTTTCAGCTCTCCTGCCGACAAGATCAGGTACACGCCCGTGTCCGGGCCGCCCTTCTGCAGCTGACCTGTGGAGTGCAGGTAACGGGGGCCGATTTCGAGGCATGAGGCGATCATGCGACTGGAGGCCACATCACGTCTTATGGCCTCAAGCGCTTCGCGACGGCCTTCGCCGGCGAAAGGAACGAAGGCGTTCAGGGCGAAGTAATCGCCCGGCTTGAACGACTCGAGAAGCGCGCGCAGTGCCGAGCGGATGTTCAGGGCATCGGAGCAGCACTTGGAGAGATACGCTTCGGCGCTGCCGACATTCGAGCCAACCACCATCTCCTCGACGAAGTCAGGTGCGGGCAGCTCCCCCTCCAGCATCTCGAGCACCTTCTCCTTGGCGGAGGCCACGTCTGGCTGGTCGAAGGGGCTCACCTGCATGAGGTGGCAGCACAGGGCTGTGGCATATTCCCACATGACGAAGTGCTTCGCCAGGTCGTAGACTGAATCGATCTCGAAATCGAGGCGGGGGATCTCCTCGCTTACGCATCCAAGGGCCATCTGGAACTCTTTGATGTCGTCCCACGAGTGCTCGTGCGTGAGATACGAGACCACCATGCGGTCGCCGGTGTCGCGGCGAAGGAACAGCGGGTCGATCTCGAGCTGCGGCAAGATGCCGAGACCTTGTTTGCCAGTGCTCTCGGCTACGAGCTGCTCGACCCACAGGCCGAGCACTCGGCCGCTTTTCTGCGTGAGGAACGAGATTTTATCGCGTCCGGCAAGCCAGTTGTCGTACATGAACGCGGCGAGCTCGATCGCGGGGTTCTCGAGGGAGTCTTCCCTGCAGGCGAGCTCCATCTCGCCGGCACTCTTGATGAGCTTCTGGAGATCGATGCCCACGAGAGCTGCTGGGAACAGCCCGAACACCGTCAGCGCGGAGAAACGCCCGCCAACCGTCGGCTCGCCGAGCAGCAGGCCCGCCCAGCCTTCGTCCTGCGCACGCTTGGCCAAGGGCGAATCGGGATCGCTGATCGCCACGAGGTGGAGCGGAAGCTCGTCCTCGTCGAGGACCGCCGAGAAAGCTTCCACCACGGCGCTGAGCATCGAATTCATCTCGAGCGTGCCGCCGCTTTTGGATGACACAATCACGAGCGTGGTGCGCGGATCGGCATCTGCAAGTATTCCGCGTAGGCGGACGGGGGAGTCAGAGTCGAGAACGCGGAACTTCATGCCCGTGGCCTCGTCCTTGAAGTACTTGGTCATCGTCATGGCAGCTTGCGTGGACCCGCCTTGGCCGATCAGGATGGCGAGCTCGAACCCGCGGTCGATGAACGACCGGGCGAGCGCCGTGATCTCGTCGAGGGGGCAGGGCGGGTTCGTGGCGAGGTCGGTCCACCCCATGAAGTTGGAGGAGTGTTCTTCAGCCTCTTCCGAGAACGAGTACAGCGTCGCGTCTTTGGCGTACACACGACTTGCGGCGCGGTCTTCTACGAGCGTTTGCCGCGATGGATAAGCCTTCTTGTCTTCCATGATCCTCACCTGAACTTTCGTGCTTTCCGTAGTGCGCCGTTAGCCGATCAGGGCTTTTGCCAAATCCTTGATCTGATTGCGGGAGTCGTCGTCCAACGCCCCCCGAATCGTCACAACCGGCTCGACGAGCTCGATGTCCTTCAGCGCTTCTACCTTTGCCTTCATGGCGCGTGCGGCGTTGGGGGCCCAGCTGCCGTTCTCCATGAAGGCGACGCGGCGATTCTGGAACGCATGGTCAGCGAGGTGGTCGATGAAGGTCTTCATGAACGGGAACATGTCGGTGTTGTAGGTCGTGCTCACAAGAACGAGCGTTCCATAACGGAACGCGTCTTCCACGGCTTCGGCCATGTCGTCGCAGGCCAGGTCCGAGATGGCGACCTTTGGGCATCCGGCCGTCTCGAGTTCATATGCGAGGAGCTCGACCGCCTCCTTGGTGTGTCCGTACACGGAGCAGAAGGCGATAGCGACGCCTTTGCTTTCGACTTCATACGCCGACCAGGTTTTGTAAAGCCCGATGTAATAATCGAGGTCGCTTGTGAGCATGGGGCCGTGGAGGGGGCAGATGGCGGCGATCTCGAGGTTGGCGATCTTGTTGAGCACGCCGGTTACCTGTTTTCCGTACTTGCCGCAGATGCCGAAGTAAGAGCGTCTCGCCTCGCAAGCCCAATCGTCCTCGATATCGAGGGCGCCGAACTTTCCGAAGGCATCTGCGGTGAAGGCTACCTCGTCGCAAAGGTCGTACGTCATGATGACTTCGGGCCAATGGACCATCGGCGCCGCGATGAAGCGCAAGGTGTGCTTTCCGAGCGAAAGCTCGCTTCCTTCCTTGACGACTATGCTGCGCTCAGCATAGTCCGTGCCATAGAGGCTGCGCAGCATCTCGAGGGCTTTCGCCGAGCAGACGATGAGCGCCTCCGGGTAGCTGCTCATGAACCGTTCGACATTTGCCGAATGATCGGGTTCCACATGCTGGACGACGAGGTAGTCAGGCGCCCTTCCGTCGAGTGCCGTGGCGAGGTTTCCAAGCCATTCGCTGCCGAAGCGGGCTTCGACCGAGTCCATGACGGCCACCTTCGAATCGATGATGACATACGAGTTGTATGCCATGCCGTTCGGGACCTCGTACTGCCCTTCGAACAGGTCGAGCTCGTGGTCGTTTACGCCTATGTAAACAATGTCATCGGTTATCTTCATCCTGACATCCTTTCCTTGGTTTGGCCGAGACCCATTGTACAGGATTGAACCGCCGACTATCCGAGCCTTGTCGCGCGTGGAGAGCATGGTTCGGGAGATTGCCGTTGGCGGGTTTGGGGGCTGCCTCCTGCTAGGTTGCTGGGTATGTCGGAAATTGCCGGAAGTTATTCATGCCCAATGTCGTTCAGTTAAGCGGGCCAGGATGAGGGGATTCGCGCTTGTCCTCGGCTAACATGAGATTGTTTTAATACAGTGGCTGCGGAATCGCGCTCACCCCTCACCCTGGCCCGCTTAACTGAACGACATTGATTCATGGCCAAGCAGTCCTGGTCAGCGGCGGGGTGCGTAGCCGCTTGCGCAGCTACAAACTTCTATTATTCCAAAACGCGAGCAGCTGTAGGCTTAGCGCCCCGCCGCTGAACAGGGCAGATTGGTTCGGGATCAACGTGAATAGCAACAACCGGAAGGAGGGCTGCTTCTCGGCGCGTTCATGTCCGAGGCGCTTTTACGCTAAACTGACAGGCTAAGATAATGCATTGGAGAATGCCCGGCTTTCCAGCAGGGCGCGCCGTTCGGTGGGAGACGCTATGACGCACGAACATATGGATATGGAAGCCCGCATGGCTTTCGAGGACGCTATGCCCGACGAGGAGATCCTTTACGATCTGGCCGATTTGTTCAAGGTGTTCTCCGATACGACCCGCATAAAGATACTGTATTCGCTGATGTCGGGCGAGCGGCGCGTTGCCGACATAGCCGACACCATCGGCGCCACCCAAAGCGCCGTTTCCCATCAGCTGAGAATCTTGAAGACGGCTCGGCTGGTCAAATTCCAGCGCGACGGGAAGAACGTGCTCTATTCCCTGGCCGATGACCATGTGTACACTATGATCGCGCAAGGGATGAATCACGTCTGCGAGTAAAGCGCTTTACGCGCAAGGAGGCGTCTGGTATGCACATGGACACGCCAGGGGAATGGGGGGACCGCGATGTCTTCCAGTTCTACCCAAAGGAGTTCTTCTTCGATCAGGGGCTCGTCGGGTCTACCTTGGTTGCGGTGAACGCCCTCGGCCCGACGTCTTCGGCGTATCTGGCGCCGGTGAACTTGGTCAACATGCATGCGGACGGGTATCCCCTATGCGAGGGGCGCGAGGTGGATAGCGAGAACTCACCCGTGGTCCTCTTGCCAAACCGTACAACGTTGAAGGAATGGTGCAGCTATGCTGCGCGCTACCGTGCAGAGGCATACGAACGCGCATGGCGTGATGATCGGGGCTCGAGCAAGGGCGGCGGTTGGGGGTCGTCGTTCCTGATGGGAAACAAGCGCAGGAACCTGCACTGCGATTACCTGTGCACCTATCTGGACGAGCTCGGCATTGGGAACGCCTTCGAGCCTTGCGCCTACGATGGCAAGCATTACTTTACCGGCTATTACAGCTACGGGTTTGCCTCGGTGCCGCAGCGCTGGAAGAACAGGTCGGGCCGGAGGCATATCATCGTGCCCATGAACGACGAGGGTGCACTCGCAGACGCAGTCGACTTGATTTACGGCTGGTACGACGGCGGCCCCGACTCGGTTATGACGGAAAGCATCTGGCACGAAGCCTCCGCATAACGTGCTGTGAAGCATCGGGGTTTCCGCGAAACAGTCAACCGGATACGCGAACGGGGGAGGCCATGAGACGGAAAACGGCACGTGCGGCCAGCGAGACTGCTATCGTCGGGAATGCTCTGGAAGGTCGTGCTCACATCGAAGTTTTTCAGTGGCTGATCGTTGCGATCGCGGTTTTGGGATGCGTCCTGCTTGGGGGTTGCGCAGGGGAGGGCCCGACATCACTTGCCGCTTCCGACCTGTCGCAATCGGCGGTATACGAAGATGCGAAATCAGCTGCGGCGAACGCGCTTGCCAACCGCCTCGACGGCATGCGGGAGTGCGTGTACGTCTATCGGGATTACGGCGATTCCGAGAACCATTTCACGCAGCGTTCGAGAATGGCGGGCAAGTACCCCGAGGCCATTCGCGCTATGGATGAAGACTGCGGCGACAACCCGCATTCGGGCTCGAGCTGCATCCGCTGCTCGCAAAACGTATCGATGCGGGATTGGGGCGGTTGGATGTTCTTGAACGGGTACGTGCCCGAAGGCAAGACCGAGCCGGTCATCAACGACAGCGCTGCAATCGGCGCGGGCATGGACCTGACGGGTGCGGTTGAGTTGCGTTTCTGGGCGCGCGGCGAGAAGGGCGGGGAAATCGTTGACTTCTTCACGCTCGGGTTCGACTGGACGTCGGGTCAGCTCGTCCATCCGAAGAGCACGGCGGCCGATTCCAACGCTTCGATCAACCTGCGCAACGTACGGCTCGAGAAGGAGTGGAAGGAGTACTCCATACCGCTGGATGGCGCAGACCTGACCTGCATCGCCAACGGATTCGGCTATGCCATGGACGATTCCGAGAATCACCATCTGTATCTGGATTCGAAAACCCCCGGCGGCGAAGATGCCGTGTTCTATCTAGATGACATCCGCTTCGTCGGCGCGGTCGAATCGGCTCAGGCAGCTCCCATGATGATGCGCTCGTACGACACCGGCACCGTGGAAATCGCCAATGCCGCGTTCACCTACGATAACGCGCTCGCGGCCATGGCGTTTCTGTCTGAGGGCATGAACCGGCAAGCTGAAGAGTTGTTCGACGCACTGTGCTATGCCGTCGAGAACGACCGGTATAAACCAGGGCGTATTCGCAATGCGTATGCGTCGGGGGATATCTCGCCTGCGCCAGGCTGGGGTTCGGGCGCCAAGCTTCCCGGATGGTACGACGCTCAAGCCGGTGCGTGGTACGAGGACTCCTATCAGGTGGGGGCCAATGTGGGCAACACGTCGTACGCGGCGCTCGCGCTCCTGCAGTATGCAGCGAGGAGCCAAGACGGCCAAACGGGCGACTTCGATGCCGAGCGCTCCAAGCGCTACCTGTCTTGCGCCCAGAAGCTGATGGACTGGGTGAACGACGAATGCTCGGACGGAAGGGATGGATTCACGGCGGGATACGAAGGCTGGCCGGAAAACGGGCCCTCGGGCGCAACTGCGCTCACGTACAAGTCGACCGAGCACAACATCGACGCCTACGCGGCGTTTGCCGAGCTGTTCAAGCTCACGGGTGACGCGCGTTACGAGCAGGCATCGGAGAGCGCCCGTCGATTCGTGGAGTCGATGTACGACGCAGATGCGGGTTTGTTCCTGACAGGCACGAAATCTGACGGTATCACGCCCGAAAAGGGGAATGTCGTGCTCGATGCCCAGGTGTGGTCGGCGCTCGCGCTCGGCGAGGGCTTCGAGCCTTACGGGCAAGCGCTCTCCCAGCTAGATGCCATGCGGACCGACGAGGGCGGTTACCGCTTCCATGTTTGCGACGACAAAGGCTACTGGTGCGAGGGAACCGCCTTCACGGCGCTCATGCACTTGCAACGTGGGGAGCGGGATAAGGCCTCCGCTGCGCTTGGCGCGCTAGAGGCGGTGCAGCTGGAGGGTGGGTTGCTCCCTGCCGCCACCATACCCGGCCTCACGACGGGCATCGACTTGTCCGATGGCACCCCCTGGACCTACAACACCGATCCTCACGTAGCGCCGACAGCTTGGTATGTTATGGCGTGCAACGGGTTCAACCCGTACACGTTCTAGGAATCCGACAGACCCCGGCTTCGCGTCAGGTTCTTACGGCGGCTCGCCCGCCCGGCCCGCATTCGGCGATTTCAGCGGGTCGCCCGGCCGAAGGGGTTCGCCTACAGCCCTCCGGCGGTAATGGCTTCTCCTGCACGCCGCATCGCTGCCCGCCTTCGGAAGCGGCTCACCCCTTCAGCCGTGCGACCAGGAAAGGGGGATACCCTGCCAGGTCTTTCGGCGCTTTCGGCAGGTCCGTCCGCCCGGCCTGCATTCGGCCCTCTTCGCGCTTTCTCCGCGCCCCAACCGCGCAAACGAAGGCGGCGTCCAGAGCGACTACCTGGCAGTGCGCCTCGGGGTTCCCGACTGCGCTACGCGCATTCGGGAAATAGTCCTGGAAGAATGCACGGGGGAAAGCTTTAGCTTTCCCCCGGACAATTCCTGTGCTGCCGCGCCGTAGCGACGAGCGGTTAGCCCGCGCAGGCGAGGAGAGGGCTGCTGGCTGGCTGGACCGTGATTCGCGCACCGACAAGCCCGCCAGGGACGCTGCAGATGAACCCCTTCGGGCGGACGGGCTGCTGGAAACGAAAGCTTGATGCAAGGCCCGGGGTTTGCATCGGGTTTTGACAGTAATGCCAACCGGTCGCCTTTTACTTTGTCGGTCATCGGCAATAGTCAAGGGATAATTGTGGTGGTATTATGTAGCAACCTGGTAGATACCCCTGTTTGTTGGAAGGGAGCATGCGATGGATGTGTTCGGTGACGTCGTGTTTCTCGCGCGATTGCAGTTCACGCTCACGGTGGCCTTTCACTTCGTGTTCGTACCGCTTTCCATAGGCCTCGGCCTCATAACGGCCATCGCGGAAACGCGCCATTTCCGTTCGGGAAAACCGGAGGATGGTGCAGCAGCCCGCTTCTGGTTGAAGATCTTTACCACCACGTTCGCCATCGGCGTGGCCTCCGGCATCACGATGGAGTTCTCGTTTGGCACCAACTGGGCAGACTACTCGCGGTTCGTCGGCGACATCTTCGGAGCGCCGTTGGCAGCAGAGGCGCTGTTCGCGTTCTTCCTCGAGTCGGTTTTCCTCGGGGTTTTGCTCTTTGGGCGCGACAAGGTCTCGCCGAGGTTCTATTGCGTATCCTCCTGGCTCGTGTGGGGCGGCTCATGTCTTTCGGCGCTGTGGATTCTCATCGCGAACTCGTGGATGCAGACGCCCGCCGGCGCCGAGTTGGTGGCTGACGGTTCGAAGGCCGTGCTCACCGACTTCCTGGGGGCGGCGTTCAATCCCACGACGGGCCTGCGTTACTTCCACGTGATAACAGCCGCCCTGGTGATGGGCGGGCTCGTGGCCGTTGCGGTGGCAGCGTATCATCACATCAAGGAAAAGAACGTCGATTTCGCGCAGAAGACGCTCAAGACGGGCCTGGTCGTCCTCATCGTCGGGACCTGCGCGCTGTTCGTCTCAGCGCACTCCACGGCCGTAGGCGTTTGGCAGGAGCAGCCCACGAAGCTCGCCGCCATGGAAGGGCAGTACGCTGATGAGGTGCCGCCGTTGTACTTCTTCGGCTATGTCGACGAGCAGAACCAGACGGTAATCGGGCCGAGCTTGCCGGGATTCACCAGCTTCCTGGCAACCTTCACGTTCGACACCGTGTATCCGGGCCTCAACTCCCTCTCCGAGACCGACAAGTACGGTGACATGAACCCCGCTGAAATGCCGGTCAACGCCATCTTCCAGATGTACCACCTCATGGTCGCCATATCGGGGGTTTTGGCGCTGCTCATCGTCCTGATTCTCATCGGATTGGCGACCAAGAAGTTCAGCAATTGGAAATGGCTGCAAAAACTGCTGGTCATAGCACCGATTTTCCCGCTGATCGCAATCGAGGCGGGTTGGTTCACCGCCGAGCTGGGTCGCCAGCCATGGGTCGTGTATCCCTCGACTTCCGGGCCCGATGGCGTTGCCTTGCTCACGGAGGCGGCGGCCTCGAAATCCGTCACCGCTCCAGAGCTCTTGCTGATCATCGTGCTCTTCTTCGCGGTGTACCTGCTGCTGTTCGTGGCCTGGATCAGGCTTACGGGCAAGTACGTCAAAGAAGGCCCCGAGTTTCTGTCCGACGAATCTGGCGGAGACGAGGGCGGAATGCCGACGTTCATCTCGCGGCTTACGGGCGAGGCGAAGCCGGAGGCCGTGGCAGCTGATGCGGCCGAAGCGTCTGGCGCGAGCAAAACTGCCCTAGATGGGGCGGCTGGCCAGAAGGGCGGTGAGTAGCATGACTGCGCTCGGTATCTTGTGGTTCTTCCTGATCTTCCTGCTGATCGCCGGATACTTCGTTCTGGATGGGTTCGACCTCGGCGTCGGCGTGCTGTACCCGTTCCTTGCAAAAACCGATGACGAGAAAGAGCTCGTGCGCCACAGCATCGGCCCCGTGTGGGATGGCAACGAGGTGTGGCTGCTCACGGCGGGAGGTGCGTTGTTTGCAGCATTCGCACCCGCCTATGCCACCACCTTCTCCGGATTCTACCTGGCCATCATGCTCGTGTTGTTCGGGCTCATCCTTCGCGCCGTCTCGGTGGAATTCGCAAGCAGGGACCCCGAATGGGCGCGCATCTGGAATGTCTGCTTCTTCGTGGGCTCGCTGTTGCCTGCCCTCTTGTTGGGCGTTGCCGTGGGAAACGTCTATGCGGGAATCCCGATGGATGCTGCGGGCAACTACGTAGGCATCCCCCTGCTCGGGCTTGTGACTCCGTTTACCCTGTTGTGCGGCCTCCTCGGGCTTTCCATGTTCATCGTGGCCGGTGCGTCGTGGGTTGCGCTCAAGGCTCCGCTCGACTCTGAGCTGAGGCAACGGGCGATCAAGTTCCGTTTCGTGGGGCAGTTGGCGGCGGTGGTCCTGTTCGTGCTGCTATCGGTGTATGGGCATTTCCTCATCCATCCGGTCATGGACCCCTCGCTCGTCGTAGCGCGCTTCGCCTGCGCGGCGCTGTTCGCCGTCATGCTCGTCGCATCCATCGTGGTTGGCCGCGATGGTGAGAAGGACCTGCTCGTGTTCGTGCTGCAGGCAGCGGCAGCCGTCGCCCTCGTGTTCCTGCTCGCAACGTCCATGTTCCCGAATCTCGTCGTCGCGTCGGCGAGCAGCATCGGATCGTCGATTACCATCGCAACGGCTGCATCGTCCGATACTGCGCTCGGGTGGATGACGGGCATAGCTTGCATTGGCGTACCGCTCGTGCTGATGTATCATGTGCTCGTTTACCGGACGTTCAGGGGTCGTTTGAGCCTGGGGGACCATAGCTAGAGTGCACGCATGAATTCGAAGAACTTCTTACACCCAAGCCTTGAGCCGGATTCTCCCAATATGCCGGTATGGACTCCTTCGCAATTCAGGAGCCCTGCCAAGAGCGTCTTCAAAGGGGATCCGCTCGAGACCTGTTCGCTTGGCGAGACCATCGCCAACGCGGTGTCCAATGGCGTTGCCGCTGCTTTGTCCATAGCCGCGCTCGTCGTGCTTATCGTCATGGCCGTTCTCCACGGTGGCGGCGTGCGTGTTCTGGTGGCCCTGGTCTTCGCGGTCCCCATGCTGCTTGCGTTCCTCATGTCCACTTTGTACCACGCCCTCCCCGGGGAGACGCCGAAGCGCGTGTTCAAGGTGCTCGGTCACGATTTCGTGTTCCTCTACATCGCCGGGGCCTTCACGCCCTATTGCGTCTTGCTCCTGGCCGATGCGGGAGGGTTGACGCTCTGCAGCCTTGAATGGGCAGCTGCTTTCATCGGCGTGCTCATCGAGTCAATCTGGTTCTCGAGGCCGAAATGGTTGCCGATTGCCTTATGCCTGATTATGGTGGCAATGGGTCTTCCGCTTTCGTCTACGCTGTTCGCAACGCTGGCTCCCGCTGGCTGGTGGCTGCTCGTTGCGGCCGTTGCCTGCTTCTTCTTGGGCATCGTGTCCTACCTTTTGCGCAAGGTGCCGTATATGTGGTTCGTGTCGCACCTTGTCGTGCTTGCGGGTTCGGTGTGCCTGTTCTTGTCGGTGGCGCTTTTCGTGATCTAGGAGAATGTTGATGTCAAAGGACTCCCGGGAGGGCGATAGTCCGAAGCCCGGTTTTTTCGACGGCTTGATGGATGCTTTCAGTCGTGGTCGTAGGCAAGTCTCGGAAGACGAGATCAAGGAGCTTGTCGACGACGCCGACGAACTTCTGGAAGACGAGAAGCGCATGATCGGCGAGATACTCGATCTCGACGAGCTGACGGTGAGCGACGTCATGCAGCCACGTGTGGACATCATGGCCGTCGAGGATGGCGAGACCGTCCGGGCGGCGCTCGAGCGCATGCGTGGGACGGGTTATTCCCGCCTGCCTGTTTACCATGAAAGCCTCGACCATATCGTCGGGATCGTCCATTACAAAGACCTCATACCCGCCGTGCTCGACGGCGAGGTCGAGGGACTTGTCACCGACTACATGCACGATGCCCTCTATGTTCCTGAAACCAAGGACTTGTTCCCATTGTTGTCGGAGATGCAAACGAATCGGCAACAGATGGCCATAGTGGTAGACGAGTACGGTGGCACAGATGGTTTAATAACCCTCGAGGATATCGTGGAGGAGATCGTCGGCGATATCATCGACGAAACCGAGTCCGAGACGGCGTATGTCACGGAGGCTGGTTCGGGGGAGTGGCGCGTGGACGGACGTTGTCCGGTCGAGACGGCTCGAGAGCTCGGCTGGCCTGTGGAAGAATCGGATCAGTACGAGACCATCGCAGGTTGGCTGCTCGATACTGCAGATGCCGTGCCCCAAGTCGGTGACGAGCTCGTCGTCGATGGATACCGGTTCAAGGTGCTCAAAATGCGCCGACGCCGCATCAGAAACCTCCACGTTGCCCGATTGGAGTCGGCGGAGTAACGGGGCGCTGCATGGGGGCGTCCGATGAAGGCTAGGGTATCGAACGACCATGATGCAGCGAGAAGCCATAGCAGGGCTGCGCAGGTCGCGTGACGCTTGTCTTGGGGGCGTGTGCGCGGGCATTGCCCAGCGCTACGATGTCGACCCGATTATCATCAGGATCCTCGCCCTCCTTGTGGCAGCCGTCACATTTGGGCTTGCGGCGCTCGTGTACGTTGCCCTCTGGGCTGCGCTTCCGCAGGAACCCCTTTCGAGCGAGCTCTACGATATTGCGCCTGAGCAGGCTGAGTCAAGCGCGTATGGATGCGTGGACTGTTCCAAGTCGGCTCATCTTCGTGGGGATGGAGAGAGCCTCTCGATTATCGTATGGCTCATAGTGGCCATCTGCCTCATGCTTCTCTTCCTGCTGGTCGCCTTGAACGTTTCCCCCATGGTGAAAGGCTCCCGATGGTGGCAGTTCTGGCCCCTCGCGTTGTCGATCGTCGGAGTCGGCCTTATCGTCATCCCGGTACACGGTTGCCGGGAAGCCGCCTGGCACGCGTTGGGCGTGGTGGTTACCGCCTTTGCCATATCGTGTCTGCCCATGAGCTTGGGCATTCTTTCCTGGCAAACGTTTTCGTATGCATTGGAGAGGCTCTGGATCCTACTCGCTCTGGCAGCCGTGCTGTTCGTCATCGGCCTGCATCGCTCGAATGGGGCTCTGGTGATTTTAGGGTCATTGCTGGTCGCGGTGTTCTGCTTGTCGACCATCGCGTTGTTCGCCATACCCGGAGACGTCGCGAATCTCCTGATCCTCATGCCCGATGGCCGTTCGTTGCGCATAGCCATAAGTGTGGCTTTGCTCCTTTGTTGAGCCGTCTCGCTGCTCGGAGGCGACGATTCGGTCGCTCTCTCTACGTGACGAGATGCTCGGCAAGCGTTTTCCGTTCGATTTCTCCACAATTCACTTTTCCTGAGATGTTGTGATTGACAGTGAAGTTATCGCGATATCTTGGGGTTTTGTTCATCTTGGACAATCGGCGGCAGTTACGAAGCGAACAAACGGTGAAGAGCAATCCTCGGGAAATTGCCCCGAGTTACCCGCCTACGGTAAAATACACTTTATGCGATGGCGGCCTCATCGCCTAGAGGAATTGAAATATGAGTCGGAAACAGTCTAAACGCACAGCCGGCAATGTGGTGTTCAAAACCCTGGCCGGCGTTTTTATTTCTGCCGTCATTTGTGGCGTCGGCTTCGGCGTGGCCGCAGCCGACTCCTCGGATGACGTCGCGCGCGCGGGCGCCTTGGGTTTCGACGAGGCAACGCAAGCCGCTACATCCACGCTTCAGGGGCAAGGGCTGGAGGTGGAAGCATCCGAAGGCGGCTACCATGAGCAATCGGCGCTCGTCGTCGCTTCTCCACGCACTATCGACGCAGGCCTTGAAATGATTGAGGAGCGCGAAGAGGCAGAGCGCAAGCGCATCGAGGCCGAGAAAGAGGAAGAGCGCAAGCGAATCGAGGCCGAGAACGCGGCGGCTCTCCAGCGTGTGGCCAACAACAGGGCGATGCAGGGCATGCCCGATTACGGCTTGGCGGAAGTCGATTGGTCTGTTGGACGCGAGGCTTTCGTCGCAGAGTGGACCTCCCGCATCGACGCCTTTCTGTCTGGCTCGGCTTTATCGGGCTATGGTTACGCCTTCGCAGAGGCGGCTTGGGATTACGGGGTCGACCCCCGCTGGTCGCCTGCCATTGCCGATACCGAGAGCGGCAAGGGCTCGGTTTGCTTCCTGCCATGCAATGCGTGGGGATGGGGGCAGTCTTCTTGGGATGATTGGGATTCCGCCATCCGATCGCACGTGAGGGGCCTTGCTGAAGGTTACGGTTATAGCGTGACTTCATCGGCTGCCGTCGTATACTGCCCGCCGAATTCCGATTTCTGGTATTCCAACACCTACGAGAAAATGAGCTGGATATAGCCATCGCCGTGCGTCGCGGGATGCTTCTTGCCACCCATCTGCAGAATCTGGCTGCCAGCAATTGGCAAATCGCATACGCTCTCGAAGCTGTTCGAAAGTTTTTCCAGGTTGTGAGAAAATACGCCCAGAAACCTACCGAAAGGGACTGAGATGCGCAACGTGATCGTCGTGGGTTGCGGACGCGTCGGGTCGAGCTTGGCCGACATGCTCTCCGACGCCGGGGCAAATGTATGCGTAGTCGATTGGCGTGCGGAGGCGTTCAACAACCTCGGGCGCAATTTCAACGGGTCGACCGTCCAGGGTATCGGCTACGACGAGGACATCCTCGTCAAGGCAGGGGTGGAAGACTGCGATGTCGTGGCGGCCGTAACGCAATCCGATAACGCGAACCTCATGGTGACCGAGGTGGCAAGCCGGCTGTACGGCGTGCCCCACGTCATCGCGCGGCTTTACAATCACGACCACGAACGCGCGTACATGCAGCTCGGCATCGACTACGTATGCGGCACGACGCTTGTGGCGGAGGAGATGTTCAGCAAGGCGCTCTCCGGCCATGGGTCCCATATCGACACGTTTGGGGATTACGAGGTGCTGCGCTTTTCCATCAACCTGTCATGGCACGAGCGAAAGGCCATCCACGTGAGCGAAATCGAGCGCAACCACGATATACGAATCGTCGCCTTCGAGCGCAAGGACGGGTCGGCTTCGTCCATCCCCACAGGCGAATCGACGCTCTACCATGGTGATACCGTCCTTGCCTGCGTTCACCACAGCTTGGTCGACTCGTTCTCGAAATTCATCCAATAGTAGGCGGGAGGGCGCATGTACATCATCATCACCGGAGGTGGCAAGGTCGGCGAGTACCTTGCAACCGTCCTTCTGCGAAGCGGAAACGAAGTTGCCCTGATAGAGCGCGACGTGAAAGTGGCGGACCGTCTCTCCATGATTCTGGAGGGCCGCTATCTCATCATCCGCGGCGATGGATGCGACTCGCGTTACCAAGAGGATGCGGGCATCCGAAAGGCCGACGTCTTCGTGGCCGCGACCGGCCAAGACGACAACAACCTCGTCGCATGCGAGATCGCTTCCAGGATCTACAACGTCCCGCGTTGCATCGCCCGCGTGAACGCGCCGAAAAACCAGCGCATCTTCCGGGCGCTCGACATCGAGTCCATCTCCTCGACCGAGATGATCGCCAACCTCATCGAGGAGGAGACGCTCATGGGGTCGGTCAGCGTCGTGTCGTCGCTGACGCATGGGAACGTGGTGCTCACCGAGATCTCCGTGCCGCACATGCACAATCACTCGAACGACGACGGCGTGCTCGCCTTCGATGTAGAGATGCCGGAGGACAGCCTGATCGTGGCCGTTTCGTCAAAGGACGATGTCGAAGTGGTCGGCGAGGAGACGCGCCTCTACCCCGGCGACATCGCCGTCATCGCCGCCGACCGCGACAAGCTGACCGAAGTCCGCGCCGTCTTCCACGAGCTCTAAAAAATCGAAATCCATCGGGAGGCGAACGCCCTCCAAGCAAGCGTGGGCTAACCGCTCCTGCGCTCCGGCGCGGCAGCTCAGGAATTGTCCGGGGGAAAGCTGAAGCTTTCCCGACCTCGCTAAAAACGAGCCACTGGCTCGTTTTCCGGGCGCTCGGTCCAGAACTCGCCGCCTTCGGCGGCTCAGACAGTCCTCGCTCCCGCCGCGCCTGCGCTTGTCGCAGCCCACGAAAGCTTGTCGGGCGTCCGCCTCCCGATTATGAGCGCTTTCGATGCGACCAGCGAACGATCGCATTAGTTTTTGTTTCGCTTAATCGCCCGGCGGATCGGCGTCTCTTCGGCCTCCGAGCGCCCCCGGAAAACCGCGCGCATAGGAAAGCGGCTATACCCGCAAGGTCCGAGCGCCCGGAGAACAGCCCAGTGGGCTGTTCTCAGCGAGGACGGGCAAGCTTCAGCTTGCCCCCGTGCATTCTTCCAGGACTATTTCCCGAATGCGCGGAGCGCAGTCGGGAACACCGAGGCGCACTGCCCGTTAGTCGCTCTGGACGCCGCTTTCTGTCAGCACGGTTTGGAGGGGGAGAAAAGCGAGGCGCCGAAGAGACGCCGACCCGCCGGGCGCGTAGCTGAAATCGTCTAAAAGAAGCTAACCGTCGATACGTTGTATGGCGGTTAGTCTAGCTGCGTGCTACGTGGTATCCTTGAATCCTCATGGCGACGGCAAGGAGGGGCTTCATGATCACTCGCTACACGCGACCGGCAATGGGTCGTATCTGGGAAATGCAGAACAAGTTCGAGATTTGGAAGGAAATCGAGATACTTGCCTGCGAAGCTCAAGCTGAGTTAGGGGCAGCGGGTATCACGAAGGAGGAGGCTGCCTGGATTCGCGAGCATGCCGACTTCACCGTCGAGCGCATTGACGAGATCGAGCGCACCACCAACCACGATGTGATCTCGTTCCTCACGAACATGGCCGAGTACATCGACGTCGACCTGCCGGAAGGCTGGGAGCCCCCAAGCCGTTGGGTGCATTACGGCATGACGAGCAGCGACTTGGGAGACATGGCGCTGTGCTATCAGATAACCCAGGCCTGCGACATCATCATCGACGACATCAAGAAGCTCGGCGCCGTGTGCAAGGCACGGGCGTTCGAGTTCGAGAACACGCTGTGCGTTGGCCGCACGCACGGCATTTCCGCGGAACCCATGACCTTCGGCATGAAATTCGGCAGCTGGACCTGGATGCTCAAGAGGGATTTGGAGCGCATGGAGCAAGCTCGGGCCATGATCGCCACAGGCGCGATTTCCGGCGCCGTCGGATCTTACTCGAGCATCGATCCGTTCGTTGAAGAGTACGTATGCGAAAAGCTCGGGCTCGTGCCCGACCCTCTCTCCACGCAGGTGATAGCACGCGATCGGCATGCCCAGGTCATGTGCGCCCTCGCCACCGTGGCGGCAACCCTCGAGGCCATAGCCATGCAGGTACGCCTCTTACAGCAGACCGACGTGATCGAAGCCGAGGAGCCGTTCACGAAAGGCCAGAAGGGCTCATCTGCCATGCCGCACAAGCGCAATCCCATCACCGTGGAGCGCGTTTGCGGCCTCTCTCGCAATGTGAAGGCAAATGCCCAGGTGGCACTTGACAACGTTGCGCTTTGGTACGAACGCGACATCAGCCACTCGGGCACCGAGCGCACCGCGCTCGCCGACAGCTTCATCGCGCTCGACTACATGTTCGGGAAAATGCAGCCGTTGCTGGAAGGTCTGTTCACCTATCCGGCTAAGATGGAGCATAACCTTTGGCGCACGAAGGGCCTCATTTTCAGCTCGAAGGTTATTCTCGCGCTTGTGCAGACGGGCATCACGCGCGAGGACGCGTATGTCATCGTGCAGCGCAACGCCATGAAGGTGTGGGAGGACATCCAGAACGCGGTTGACGGCCCGACGTATCGCGAGCGTCTAGAGGCCGACCCGGATTGCGCGCTTTCGGCTGACCAGCTCGATGAGATATTTGATCCGTGGGCGTTCCTCACGCGCAAGGACGCGATATTCAAGCGCCTCGAGAGCGTGGAGTTCTAGAAGCAGGGGCTAAAAGACGGACCGTCTGCCTCCGATCTGCTGGCGGGTCGGAGGCATTTTACCTTTACTAGGCCTCGATAGCTTCCTCGTCCTCCAGAGGCTTGTTCTTGCGTTCTTCCTGCTCGCTTTGCGTGAGAGGGGTCCAGACCTTGACGCGGCAGAGGTGCGTCGCGTCACCGATCACCGGCGTGTAGTCGATGTTGGCATAGGTCACGAACGTATCATGTGTTCCCGATGTGGCTAGATAGTCGCCGTACGTGTCGGCGCCGTTGTCGACGTCGATGGCGAAATACGTTCCGGCAGCGAGGTCTACGCCGCAGACCGAGTAGCTTGACTTCACGATGAGGAGGTTCTTGCACCAGGCGGGGGCGGCGGTGGGAGTGCGGGCGAAACCGAACCACTGAACGTCGCTGTAATTCCCGTTCTCGGGCTTCGTGAGGGGGGTGTACGTTCCGAGGTTCGAGATGCCTCCGCCGTAGTCGTAAATATCGGGGAACGAGAACGTGAAGCCGTTTTGGCCGTACCCTGCTTCAAGAGGCGTCATGGCGTGGGGTAGCACAAGCTGGTCAGTTACCGCCCCAGTTTCGGCGTTGATGTTCGTGAGCTGGTAATACACCGATGACATGTCGACGCGGGGGGCGATGACGATCGAGTCGGCCGTGCTGTAGGGGGGCGTCCCCATGCGTCGTGGAGATTCGAAGATGCAGGTAGCGTCTTCCTTCCCGAAGCTTGCCCTCATGAGCCGGGAGGTGAGGCCTGCATCGTTTGGTGCTTTCGGCAGGACCTGCCAGAACGCATAGTTGCCGACCACGGCGAGCGTGGGGGTGTCGCAGGTGTCATCGCCTTCTTCGAGGAGGATGGGCTCGCCGGGCGTAGCTTGGCTCAGCGGTGTCGCGTATATGCGCCAAGAGCCCTTCAAGACGTTCGCCTCCGTCCAGATCATGCCCTGCGACGTGGCACGCACGTCATATATCTCGTAGCGCTCGTCTGCTCCGACAGCCTTCTGCCTCACGGTGTTCAGCGTTCCGCTGCCCAGCGACAAAAGGCCGATTTGGGCAAGGGGAGAACCCGATTCGGTGGGCAGCAGGCAAGCGGCCAAATCGTCATCGTTTACCCAAATCAACGTTCCATAAGGTAATTCGAAGGTTCCCAAGAGGCGGACCGCATCCTCGTAATCGTCGATCACCTCGAGCTCGTTGAGGGTTGTGAGTGCGTTTTCTGGAACGTCCAGGTGGCTGACGTCCGGCTCTCCGACGGCTGGCATGGAGCTGGAGATAGTCGCGCCGACCCCGACTGCAACCAACGCTCCAGCGCCGATTGCCCCGTAGAGGAACCCTCTCCTGCTTATGAGGGTTTGTCCGTTGGATTGGTCGGTGGAATCCTGTTTAAGGCGGATCCGTTCACCCAAAGGGTTGCTATGTTTCTGGTTCCGGTTGCTCATGGTGATGAATTATGTCATTTGCAAAGCGTGCATATTACCGCTTGACCACAAAAGATATAATTAAACCCAAATGCAAATATGCTCTTGCGTATAGTTGGCATCGTTTGACAAACGGACAAGAATCGTCGAATAAAGCACGTAAGGAGACATAATGAGCAACGAGACTCGACGCATCATGTTGGTAGAAGACGAGAAGGCCATCCGCGATGCGGTAACCGCGTATCTCGAGAGGGAGAATTACTGGGTTACAGCCATTGGCGACGGCCAGGATGCACTCGACGAATTTGCCAAGCATCACTTCGATTTGATCATCCTCGACCTTATGCTTCCGCGCGTTCCGGGCGAGCGCGTATGCAGGACCATCCGCGACAATTCCGATGTGCCCATCATCATGTTGACGGCGAAGGGCGAGGTCGAAGACCGCATCATCGGTTTGGAGCTCGGCGCCGACGACTACCTCATCAAGCCGTTCTCCCCGCGCGAGCTGGTCGCCCGCGTCCGTGCGCTGCTCCGTCGCGTACATGCGGATTCCGAACCTCAACGGGAAGTGCTGGAATTCGGCGATCTCACCATCGACGTCTCCGGCCATAAGGTCCTGGTGGCGGGCAAGGAAGTCGACCTCACGGCATCCGAGTTCAAGCTGCTCACGACGCTTTCGCGTTATCCCGGCCGCGTATATTCCCGCATGGAGCTCGTCGAGAAGGTCCTCGGATACGACTTTGAGGGTTACGAGCGCACGATTGACTCCCACGTGAAGAACCTGCGCGCCAAGATCGGCGACAATCCGCGTAATCCCACGTGGCTCCACACCGTGCATGGCGTGGGCTATCGTTTCGAGGATCCGACGAAGTCCCCGACTTCCTAATTAGTGTGTATTGTGGCAACCAACGTAGAAACTGATACCCAACCCGAGGTTGACGAAGACGAGCTTCACGAAGCCGAAGAGGGGCGCAAGAAGGGTGCGGGCTGGCGCAACCTGTCCTACGCTGCGCGCGTGACCATATCCTTCTCGCTCATCGCCGCCATGACGGCGCTCGTCGCGATCGGCGTCGTCTCGGTCGTATGGGAACAACACTTCCACGAGTATACGCAGGACAACATGATTGCCGTCGCGGAAACGACGGCCGATCACATCGCGTCCCGCTACAAGGACGCGGGCACGTTCAACGAATCCGTGTTGCAGCCGGCGGCAAATGCAGTTGCCGTGTATCAGGGCGTCGGCATGCAGGTCGTCGATGCCGAAAATGCCATCCTGTTCGACTCGACCACCCGCGTTCAAGGGGAGTCCGGCATTGCCATGCCCTCGATTGCACCGCCAGAAGGCAAGGAGAACATGGCCCACGCTCCCATTGTCGTGAACAACAAGGCCGTGGGGTCGGTTCGCGTGTGGGTGTACGGATCTGACCAGCTGTTGCGTTCAGCCGATCAGGAATTCAGGGATCGCTCTTACCAGGCCATGATCTTCGCCACCATAGTCGCCATTCTCCTGGCGTCGATATTCGGCTACTTCTTCGCGCGTACGCTCGTGAAGCCGATCAAGTCCTTGACCGACACGGCGGTCGCCTTGAAGGAAGGTGACCTAGCTGCGCGCACCAATATGGAGGGCGAGGACGAGATCTCCCAGCTCGGTCAGACGTTCGACGCCATGGCGGCGGCAATCGAACGCGATAGGGAGCTCGAGCGGCGCCTGACCACCGATGTGGCTCACGAGCTGCGCACGCCCCTCATGGCGATACAGGCGACCGTCGAGGCCATGGTCGATGGGGTGTTGCCCGTCGACGAGGAACGCCTCATAACGGTCGATTCCGAGGTGATGAGGCTATCGCGCCTCGTGGATTCGCTTCTGAAGCTGTCTCGCCTGGAAAACCGGTCAAACCCGAACAAGCGCGAGCTCGTGAACGTCGGAGACGTCGTATCGGGGATCGTTGCCACTCACGAGGCATATGTTGCCGAGTCCGGCTTGACCCTCCATTACAAGTACGATCCCAATGTGTTCGTCATGGGCGATCCCGACCTCATCCGTCAGGCGACGGCCAACCTCATCTCGAATGCCGTACGCTACACCGACGAAGGCGGGCACATCTACGTACGCGTGAAACGCGGGGAAACCATGGCGCAAATCTCGGTTCGCGATACGGGAATCGGGCTTACGCCCGACGAGGCGCGCATGGTGTTCCAGCGTTTCTGGCGAGCCGATTCGGGACGCGGTCGCGAGAGCGGCGGCTTGGGCATCGGCCTGACCGTCGTGAAGGAGATCGTGGCGCGGCACGACGGATGGGTGCAGGTCGAAGGACGCAAGGGCGAAGGAGCGTGCTTCACCATCCACATTCCGCTGTGCGACGAGGCGGGCCATCGGCGCAAGAGCAGCCGCCAAACGGGCCGTATTGCCAAAATATCCCGTTAGATTACAATAGGCAGGTTGGAAAACCGAAGGAAGGCTTGTATGGCTGGTATTGATATCAAGCCCGACGCGCAGGGCAAGGTGCGCGATTTATATGATCTGGGCGATAAGCTTCTTCTCGTGGCGACGGACCGGATCTCTGCGTTCGATTATATCCTGGATGACGAAATCCCCTGCAAGGGCGAGGTTCTCACCCGTATCTCGTGCTTCTGGTTCGAGCTTCTAGACGGAGTTGTCGAGAACCATCTGGTATCGACCGACGTCGCGGACCTTCCCGAACAGTTCCATCCGTATGCAGATTACCTGCGGGGACGCTTCATGTTGGTGAACAAGGCGGAGATGTTCCCCGTCGAGTGCATCGTCAGGGGCTACCTGGCGGGCAGTGGATTGAAGGAATACAACCGTCAGGGCACGGTATGCGGCATCGAGCTGCCCGAGGGCCTTGTGAACTCGTCGAAGCTTCCCGAGCCCATCTTCACGCCCTCCACGAAAGCCGAGATCGGCGATCATGACGAGAACATCAGCTTCGAACGTTGCGCCGAGATTCTAGGGGAAGAGGATGCGGCGGCTCTGAGGGACCTGTCCCTCGCGGTGTACACGAAAGCGCGTGACCACGCCGAGAAACAGGGCATCATCATCGCCGACACCAAATTCGAGTTCGGTCGCCTGAACGGGAAGATCATCCTCGCAGACGAGGTTCTCACGCCCGACTCCTCGCGATTCTGGCCTGGTGACACCTATGCCCCCGGTTCGGACCAGCCCAGCTTCGACAAGCAGTTCGTACGCGATTGGCTGACCGCCAACTGGGATAGGACCGGCAATCCGCCCCATCTGCCGCAAGAGGTCATCGAGAAGACGACCGAGAAGTACGTCCAGGCATACGAGAAAATCACCGGCAGGAAGTTCTAACCGATATGACACAGCGAAATCCCCTGAACGAGCGCTACAGCAACTCCGACGAGAAGCGCACGGGAAAGACGCGCAAGAGCTCTGCTTCGGCGAAGCCGAAAGCCCAGCGTGCTGCAACCGTGCGCGAGCCTGCGCCGAAGACCAAGAAGCAGAAGAAGGCGGAGGCACGCGAGAGGGAGCGCAAAGCCGCGCAGAAGTCGAACGCCCTGCAGGCCCGTTTCGAGGAAACAGATGAGTACAAGCGCCTGAGGCGTGCGTGGTGGGTTTGCCTCGGAAGCGCAATCGCCTGCACGGTGGGCTCGTTTGCGCTTCAGAGCTGGACGGATCTCGGCCAGCTGGCCATGGCCCTGATGATCATCGCATACGTGATGATCATCATCGCGTTCTGGATCGACTTGGGGAAGATTCGCAAGGCGCGCAGGCTTTTCAACGCGTCTCTCTCTAACGACAAGTCAAAAGAGGCGCGTAAAGAGCAGAAGAAGATGCGCGCCGAGATGCGCGAGCAGGAGAAGGCCGCCGCCGAAAAGAAGGAGGCGGAAGAGGCCGAGAAGGCTGAAAAACCCAAGAAGGGCTTCCTGGGCCTGTTTGGAAAGGGAGACAAGTCGTCGCCGGACGGGCAGCCGGAAGGTCAAGCCGAGACAGACGATGCAAAGAAAGCCGAATAGGGCAATCTGAGATAGAAGTAATCCGACCGGTCCCTGGCCGCAACCAGGGGGTTGTTCGCAACATCCAACCTAAAAAACACTAAGGACACAACATGAAGAAGACGAATTCAAACTTGATGATTTGCGCCATGGCCTTTGCTGTGGCGCTCGTTATTGCAAACGTTGTCACGGCTAAGACCGTGCAGACCGGCATCCCCCTGTTCGGAAGTACGATACTCGTTCCGAGCGCCGTCATCTGCTACTGCGTGACGTTCCTGATGACCGATGTCGTCGGGGAGATATGGGGACGTGAAGAGGCGCGTACCATCGTGCTCGGCGGCTTCATATGCCAGCTGCTCGCACTCGTATTCATACTTGTGGCGCAGGCGCTTCCTGCAGCCGATGCCGGGATGCAGGCTTCGTTCGACATGCTCCTCGGTCAGAACGGCGTGTTCGTCATCGCCAGCATGACGGGTTATCTCCTGGCGCAGTCGTGGGACGTGTTCATCTTCCATAAGATTCGGAACAAGGTGCTTGCAGATGGAGGATCGGCGCGCAGCCGTTGGATATGGAACAATGCGTCGACAATGACGTCGCAGCTCATCGATACGGTCGTCTTCATCGGCATAGCCTTTGGAATCGGTTTCGGATGGCTGTTCGATGCCGCCATGATCGGCCAGCTTGCAGCTATGATGGTGGGCCAGTACTGCTGCAAGTTCGTGCTCGCATTGCTCGACACGCCGGTTTTCTACTTCCTTACACGCAATGCCGGCAGCCGGGAGCTCCCGAAGGCCGCGCTAGCGTAACTGCCTTTATCGGGAGTACTAGCGTCTTCAGTTAATCACCTGCCCATCCAGCATGCCTGGTCGCCCGGCCGAAGGGGTTCGCCTACAGCCCCTTTGGCAGGTCGCCCGACCGAAGGGGTTCGCCTACAGCCCCTTTGGCAGGTCGCCCGACCGAAGGGGTTCGCCTACAGCCCTCCGGCGGTAATGCCCCAATTCGCACGCCACCTCGCTTCCCGCCTTCGGAAGCGGCTCACCCCTTCGGTCGGACGACCTGGCGAGAGGATTCTACAGTATCTTGACAAATCTACCCGCCCAACCTGCATGAGGCCCCCCTTGAGCCCGCGAAACAACCGCGCCTTCAAGAAGGCGGTGATACCCGCAAGGTCCGAGCGCCCGGAGAACAGCCCAGTGGGCTGTTCTCAGCGAGGACGGGCAAGCTTCAGCTTGCCCCCGTGCATTCTTCCAGGACTATTTCCCGAATGCGCGTAGCGCAGTCGGGAACCCCGAGGTGCACTGCCAGTAAGTCGCTCTGGATGCCGCCTTCGCTTGCGCGGTTGGGGCGCGGAATGAGCGCGAGGCGGGCCGAATGCGGGCCGGGCGGGCGATTTGCGAAAACCCGATGCAAGGCCCTGGCTCGTGCCAAGTCTTCCTGGTACATGAGGGCGATTGTGGTTACCTCATAAAAACATAATGTATTGGGGCTTTTCAAAGTATACTTATTGCATCTATCGTCAAAGGAGGCGCTCATGCGTTGTGTCGAATGTGGTCATGAGATCAAAGACGGTGCTGTGTTCTGCATAAGATGCGGAGCCATGCAGACGTCGAACAAGACGGCTTCGAATCAGGTGGGCAGCACGCCGGCCGGTGTCGGTTCAGCTGCGCCGCGTAACGTTAAGACATTCGAGCCCGCCCCGAAGCGTGGCGGTGGCGGAATCGTCGTGTTCGTTATCGCTGCCATTGCCGTCCTCGCGGCAATCGTGGCGCTTGCCATGTTCGCGTTGAACCCCAACCCCGACCCGTCGAAGGGCGGTGGCACTCCCGCTGGCATGAGCATTTCCACGACGAGCTCCGAAGCGTCCACCTCGTCCGAGCCCACCTCGAGCAGCACGTCGTCCGCTTCTGCTTCCACGTCCACTACGTCGTCTTCGAAGAGCGCGTCTGCTTCTTCGGCGAGCGCTGCCAACGCAGCGAGCGGAAGCGCCGCCTCGGCCGGCACGACGGGTGGTACGGCCACTGGCGCGACCAACCAGAACGGGGCTGCGCTCCAGCAGCAACAGCAGCAGAATGTCACTCCGGCTCCACAACCTGCTCCTTCCACGGACTCGTCTGAAGTGATCTACGACAGCAACGTACGCGAGATGTCGAAGAGCGAGCTGCAGGAATACAGCACCGACACGCTGTGGCTCGCCCGCACCGAGATCTTCGCCCGTCATGGCCGCGGGTTCAGGGATCCGTATCTGCAGAATTACTTCAACGGCAAGTCGTGGTACGTGTACCGTTATTCGCCGGACGAGTGGGATAGGTACCATTCAGGTGACCTGAACTCCATCGAGACGAGGAATGCAGCAACTATGCTCGAGATCGAGAAAGAGCGTGGGTCGAACCACATCTAGCCGTTAACTACTTCATAAGAGGCTTTTGAGTAGCTTGGGGGCGCTTCGGCGCCCCCTCTTGCAAAAGCGTGGAGTTGCTGCCGGGCTCCAGGGAATGCTCTAGAGGACGATTGAAAATTGGAATCGTGCCGAAAAGGCTTCCGACGTGGCGTTAGCGCGTATTGTCAGCTTGGCCAAGGTCTCCCAATTGGCCGAACAAGCGCTCGGCAGCGAGCTCGGCGTAACCGAACTTGGGGTTCGCCCAGTTGGCGTATGGGTGGATGGCGATGCCGCCCCTTGGGACGAACAGGCCTTTCACCTCGATGTACTTCGGCTGCATGAGCTCTATCAAGTCGTTCATGATGATGTTCGTGACGTCCTCGTGGAAGTCGCCGTGGTTGCGGAAGCTGAACAGGTACAGTTTCAGCGACTTGCTCTCGACCATCAACTTGTCGGGGATGTAGTTGATAAGCATCGTCCCGAAATCGGGTTGGCCGGTTATGGGGCAGAGCGTCGTAAATTCGGGACAGCGCAATGTGACCAGGTAGTCGCGGTTGGGATGGGCGTTCTCAAACGCCTCGAGAACCGAGGGATCGTAATCTGCGGGAATCGGCGTCTTCGCACCGAGAATCGTCAGGTTGTCGTGGTTGCCCATGGGTCACCTCATCAGCCGAGTGAATTTGAACATACGCTATGATAACCCAGAAGGCATTCAGGAGGATGGTTTGGCACAGCGCGACAGGTATAACAGAAAAGTGCAAGACTTGGAGGGCCCACCAAGGCCTTGGAGCGCACATACCAGCGGCGCTCGTCGCGAAGATATAGACCAAGCAGCATCGGATGCCTCCAGCCTTCTCCGTGCGCGGAAGGCGGCGCAGCAAAGCTCCGACAGACCAGCCAACGCCAGCTCCTCTGCTTCGCGGGAGGAGCTGCAACAAAACCCTGGTAAATCAGCTAATGCCAGACCCCGTGCTTCGCGGAAATCGGCACATCGAAACTCTGGTAGAACGGCCAACGCTGGCCGCCATGCTTCGCATAAGGTGCTTGAGCCTGCTAAAGCCCCCGCCAAGATGAACCTTGCAGAGCTCATAGCAAGCAATGCCGTCTATATCGTAGGGGTGGCCGCGGTTGCAGCCTTGGCGGTGATTCTGCTCGTCGCCATCAGGTCATGCGTTCCGACAATGACGGGGGATTACGATGGTGAGCTGGATTTCTACTACGAGAGCCCGTTTGATTGGGCGAATCTCGATACGTCCAGCGAGCGCTACGTATATATCGACAACGGCAAGGTCAGGTCGTATCTCGGCATTGACGTTTCCGAGAACCAAGACGAAATCGATTGGAAAGCCGTGGCAAACGACGGGATCGATTACGCGATGATTCGCCTGGGGTATCGAGGTGCGACCGAGGGGGAGCTCTTCACAGACGCGCGCTTCCAGGAGAACCTCGCCGGTGCCAAGAAAGCGGGCGTCAAATGCGGTGTGTATTTCTTCTCTCAGGCGGTCAACGCAAAAGAAGCCCGAGAGGAGGCGGAGTTCGTAATCAAGCAGCTCGGTGGAACCCAGCTCGAGTATCCAGTGGCGTTTGATTTCGAAGAGGCGGTGCCGGGCGTGCTCGTTCCGCGCGCAGTAGGCTTGGGAAAAGATACCATGACCGAGATTGCCGATGCGTTCTGCAAACGCATTGAAGAAGCCGGATACCGCTCGTTGATCTATGGCAATTATTACGATTTGGACCTGTATCATTACAAAACGCTCGAAAACCACTCCATTTGGTGGGCAGAGTACGACACGCCCGTTCCGAGGCCGAATGTCGACATCGTGATGTGGCAGTACGCAAATGGCGGCTGGGTTGATGGAATAGATGCCGCCGTAGATATGAACATCGACCTTTCTGAGGTAATCGGGTAGGCAACATGCTTGATGACGAACTGCACTTGGGAGAATTGGCGGCAAGCGCTCGCGAGGATCAGGTGGGCGTTGACGACGCCTATGCGCTGTTTCTCGATTGGAACAAGCGCAGAGGCACAAACCTCATATGTTCATCGAGGCGTCAAGTGGCAAAAGCGGCCATCCCCCGGTTAGCTAATCCGGGGAATGGCCTCATCGAATCCTCTTGAGGCTGGACATGTAGCATGCCCATCTTCAAAGCCGTGGCTCTTCATGT
>JAFRGA010000063.1 GCA_017434045.1 Eggerthellaceae bacterium | reverse complement strand
GCCGGCCCCTCTGGCCTGCCTTGTGGCTGCGTCGGCGCGCGGGTCCCGCCCGGGCGCAAGGGGGAAATGCGAAGCCGGCCTTGGGAAGGTCTCCTCCCGGCGGTGTTTTTCCAAGCGCAGCGGTTTGTTTTCGGAGGGAGTGGGACGATCTGTCCCACCGAAAAGAAATGGGAAAACATCGCGGCCCTTGCGCCAGTGCGCGGGTTCCGTGCGACAGTGCGCTGCTCAAGGAAGGCAGGGGCTGGCGAGCCTCGGCGGTCACTGGGACAAAATGTTTCGGGCTGTCCCATGTGCTGTACACCCGAGTTGCAAAAAGGGCGTAGCGTGGTATCTGGCAGGAAAGAAGGAGGTGAGTCGCGGGGTCGGGGGTTCAATCGCATGCCGCAGTGCTATAATTTTCATAACTTTTATGAAAGTCACGGACATGCGGAAGGATGCGCCCATATGGACGAGAACGAGCTGAGGAAGCATGTGCTCGGAGCGAAGAAAACCGAGCGAATCATCTTCGCAGCCACGCCGGAATTGAAGGAGGCGTTGGAGACGGTCGCGCAGGAGAAATGCATGAGCTTATCGGCGCTTCTGACGGCCCTCGCCACTGACGAGGTGCTGGCGAACAAAGATCTGTTCGGAGAGGAAGGCGAGTAATGGCTAACCTCGAAGGTGCCTGCATCACGCGCGAGCAGTTTCTCCTTCGGGAGATGCGCGTTGCCTGCCAGCTGCGTCTCGATGGCCTCGGCAACGATGAAATCGTCGAGAAGGTGAAGGCGGAAAACCTCATCCAATACCCCACGGAGCGCATGGTTGGTAACATCGCAAGAGTGTGCTGCAAGCGAATCGACGCCGTCGGCAGCGACCAAATCGTCCGAATCATCGCGAGCGGGATGCACGACGCCTCCGCTCAAGCAAACCTGTACGCCATGATGTGCACCTACCCGCTGGTGCGGGACTTCATGGAAAACGAGGTGGGTCGACGCTTCGCAGAACTCGACTATCAGCTGGGCCCAGTCGAGATGGGCGCGTATATCACCCGACTCCAGACCGAATACGACAATATGGCGAGGATTGCGGATAGCACGGTCGCCAAAATCAAGCAGGTGCTGCGTAAGTGCCTCATCGAGTGCGGGATGCTTGCTAGCGCCCGCAGCGAGGCCCTCGTTCCGATCTTCGTCGATCCCGACGTCCGCGACGCCATAGCGTCGAAGGGCGACATGCGCGCGCTTCCTGCGTTCAACATGCTGGGGGTGATGTAGATGGCAACCCCCAAGCAGAGGGAGGATTTCGAGAAGCGGTGTGCCGAGCTCCGGAGGCGCCTGTCCGACGAGGACTTCCTTTCCAACAAGGGCCTCGGCAACGAGGCGGGCATCTTCACGTTCTGCTACGACCCGACGCTGGAAATCGAGGCCAGGGACTACTTCGCGCGCCTCGGCGCCGATGCCAAGGCCGGCAAGATCGGCTCTGGCGCCATCCGCGCGAACGTCATCACGTGCAACCTCTACGACATCTTGCTCTCTATAGCCGAAGACAAGCGGATCCTCGGCAAGCTTGCCGAGCAGGAGGAGCGGCGCGGGCAGGACGGCCTGCTCAAGCAGATTCAGAGAATCGCCACGGCCGAGGCCTTCGTGTCCAAGATGGATTGGCGGCCGCATGCGCCCGGTGACGTGCTGCTCATTACGGGCGTCGGAGAGGTGTACCCGTTCATGCGGGCGCACAACATCCTCAACAACATGCAGAGCACCATGAGAGACGTGCCCGTCGTGGTCGCCTATCCAGGGACCTACGACGGCGGGAGCCTGAGCCTTTTCGGGAAGCTCAACGACGGCAACTACTACCGGGCCTTCGACCTGATATAGATAGACCTGCTATTTAAAGTCAAGGGGTAAACCCGAGATTTTCGATAGGAACCTTGAGAAGTGAATATGGGATAAAGAGCGGGCATGCCGATGCGCGCCCCGAACGGAGCGTGGCAGTTTCGGATGTGGGAATCGCTAT
>JAFRGA010000062.1 GCA_017434045.1 Eggerthellaceae bacterium | reverse complement strand
TCGTGGAAAGGCACCGCTCGACCTGCTCGCGGCGCATGGCCCGTCTCTCCTGTGGCGTCATCGTCGCTTCCCTTCGTCGGATCGTGACGATTTTGGCATCTATTGGCTAAGGATGGTAGACGCGGTGGTTTTGACGCTTACAAACTGCTGGAGTCAAATACTTCGCAGAAGCTTGTGGTTATGAGTCAGAGAACGCGCCACCAACCGGTTTTGTCGGAACCCATGCGCTCGATATAGCCGTGTTCCCTTAGGAATCGGACGGCATTGTTGATGGTCGATTTTCCCTTGCCGATGGCAGCTGCAATCTGATTGTACGTAACGTTCGGATCGTTTCGGATTTCTTCGAGTACCCTCTGCTGGGTGCGGTTCAGGTTCGCCGGGATTTTGGCTACGGGATTCGGGTTTTCAGATTCGATAGCATCTATTCGGTTGAACGGTATGGTCAAGGCAATCGACCCGTCGCGGAACTCGTAGCTTTCCCGCCCGAACGCCTCGACTATCTTCGGCACGCCGCGGCCCGAGCGCTCGCTAATGTGCAGCTGCAGGAACATGTCAGAAAGCTTCTGGTTCACCGGCACCGACACGCCCTTGAAGAAGCCCTCGATGGTCTGCTTCGGTGCCATGGCGCCGTGCGAGACGATCTCGAGCCGGTCGCTGTACACGGTGAACATCGGAGCGTTGCCGTCGATCCACCGATTGTGCACGAAGGCGTTTATTATCGCTTCTCTCACGGGTTTCGGCTCCATGAGCGGCACGTCCTTGCGCTCGACCACGCGGTTGCGCTCGTCGGCCTGCACCACGTTGAGCACGTCGATGTAGTCGAGCACCCGGTCGAGCGAGATAAGCAGGCAGGTGTTGCCGAACTCACGGACCGAGTAGAGCGGGGCTGCCTTGGTCGTTCCCGTGAAGATGGACACGCGCGCCGGCACGCGGCTGTCGTCGGAGAGCAGCTGCGCGAGGAGGTTGAATTTGCCATCTGGCGTGAGCAGCCCCAGGTTCTCGGCGAAGGTTTCGGTACGAAGTTCGATTCCACGACCCGCATAGTACGTGAAGAGCCTGGTGAAGGATAGGTCCTGGCTCTCAGCCTCCGTGTTCTCCATCGTTGCCGGGCCGCGAAGGAGCACGGCGAAGAGCGCCGCTTCCCGGTCGGGGTATTCCTCGAGGTTCACCTTGCTAGATCCTATGCGGGAGTACCGAACCCTGTCGAAGGATGTGGGGACCTTGGATGCCGCCGGCACCGTGAGCACGACAACTCGCTTGCTGCGCACGTCGAGCTCGTCGAACCTGAACGCGACGTCGGGGCTCGTCATTCTCGCCAGGAAGTGCTCAAGGGGCTCGTTTTTGACATCCCTCTTCCATGTGAAGTCCGTGCCGACGATCTCGTGCGTGATATTGTTCACACCCCAAACGAGGTATCCCGCCTCGGCTCCCTCGAAGGCTGCCGCGTTGGACAGGCATGATATGTATTCTCCGAGCTCCCGGGACTGGTACCAGTTCTCCTTGAACTCGAACCACTCCTCTTCGACAGGGCGTTCCACCAAGTCGAGAACGATTTTTTCCAGTTTCGTCATGCGAACACCTCCTGCCTGTATTATCGCATGGTTGGTATGTAAACTGGTATGTAAACTGGTATGTAAACTGGCGTATAACGGCGCTGCGAAGAAGTCGATCGCTGGGTTCATCGCAACTCAAGGAGGGCCGAAGCATTGCGTCTCGGCCCTCGCTTTCACTGCTTTCAGCTTGCCTGCAAATCGCTTACCGAATCGGGTATCTCGTCAACGAGAAGCGATAGCCACCAATCGAAGTGACAGGGATCGGCTTGCTGCAACAGGTCCAGCATTCGAGCTTGGGCGGTTGGGCTCCAAGACCGGAAGTCGTTTTTCAACGCGGCTTCAACTTCAGCGGTGCTCGTAGCCATCGTCTCGCAGATTTCGCGCTTTTCGTCGAGAGAGAATGACTCGGGCGACCCCAAGCAAACGTCGGCGCAGAAGTATGCAAGCTCGTGTCTTTCAACAATTTCATTCCATTGGGAATCTGTCATGAACGTCATGGCGCTTCTCCTATTCTGGTTCGGCTTCTTGATTCTTGACCGTCAAGAAAACAGTCAAGAATAATCCTTTTCGGGTCTCTGTGTTAATGAACCTTAATGATCCTGAAAAGCGCTATGAACTGGTGTTATTGCATGTTTATAGATTCATATCTACTATGGTTAAGCTAAACAACGCGCAGTTCACGAGGTAGGAAAAAGCTACGTAAATTCGGTATGGTGTTCACGGAGTTGTCCTCGAGCTCTTATACAATAAAGAGGCTTCAAGGTTTCAAGAAGTAGGAAAGGCTATGCCGCCCTGTAGGGTGGCGGAACGGAGATGAGCCATGATTATCACCACATGTGACGTACTTCCCGGTCAGCAAGTGCAAATCCTCGGTCTGGTGCGCGGTAACGTCGTCACCTCGAAGCACATCGGTCGCGATATGATGGCGGGTCTGAAGAGCCTTGCCGGCGGCGAGATCAAGAGCTACACCGCCATGATGAACGATGGCCGCGAAATCGCCGAGAAGCGCATGATCGCCGAAGCACAGGCGCTTGGTGCAGATGGGATCATTTGCGCGCGCTACGCCGGCTCCTCGGTCATGGAGGGCACGCAGGAGATGCTCGCCTATGGCACGGCGGTGAAGTTCCTGTAGTTAGCCGGTTATACTCACCGACCTACTTGTACGTGTTCGTCCCATCGTAAATGGCGGTTGTGACAACCGAGAAGTGGAAGATGGGGCGGTCCACCTTCAGGATACGCATGGGGTTATGGGGCGTACCTGCTGGCGCGAAGATGATCGTCGACTTCGTCAGCAGGTGCGCCTCGCCGCCCAGCGTGAACTCGATTTCCCCGCCGAGGTCGCTCGGGTCGTCGGGGTTAGAGCCGATGAAGCCAATGAGCTCATCTGCGTCGTCATGGCAGTGCTCCCCGAAGATGGGGTCGCGCTCGGGGACAGCTGAGTACCAGGCGGTGTTCATCTGGAATGCCCCGGGCACCACCTTGCCGTCAATCCAGCAAATGCGCTGGGCGAACTTATCGTAAAGCGTCTTGAACGCCTCGTCCATGACGGGCGCTCCCGCTGCATCTTGCACGAAATTGGCTGCATACTTGCCAGATTCGTTGTTGAGAATCGCCATTACCTGCTCCATTCCGTTGATCTTGCAAAGAACATGAACCGTTGGGGGAGCGGGCCGGAAGGGAAGCCCTTCAAGCCCGCCCTAAACTGCAATGTCGAATACGCGTTATGAATTGGCGAGCTTCTCGCGGCAAGCTGCCATTTCCGCAAGCGCCTCCTCGGACACGGTGGGGAACTGCGGGTCGCAATCCTTCAGCACGCTCACAACGGCTTCGCTCACCAGCCAGCGGGCGTACCACTTCTGATCGGCGGGGATGACGTACCAAGGCGCATGAGGCGAGCTCGTCTTGCCGATGGCATGCTCGAAGGCGTCCATGTACTGGGGCCAGAGGGCACGGTCGTCCAGGTCGCTCGCCGAGAACTTCCAGTTCTTGGCGGGATCGTCGATGCGGGCGATGAAGCGCTCCTTCTGTTCTTCGAGGCTGACGTTCAGGAATATCTTCAACAGGCGGTAGCCGTTTTCGTAAACGAACTCCTCGAAGTCGCGGATCTGGCGATAGCGCATGTCGAAGAACTCGTCTTCGGGCATCTCGAGGCAACGTTTGGGCATGGCGTACGTCTTGCGCAGGTCTTTCACGCGCACGACGAGCACGTCTTCGTAATAGGAGCGGTTGAAGATGGCGATTTTACCGCGTTCCGGAAGGTTCTTGACGGCACGCCAGAGGTAATCGTGCGCGAGCTCCTCCTTCGAGGGCGTCTTGAAGCTGTAGACCGAGACGCCCTGCGGGTTCACGCCGCTCATGACGTGCTTGATCGTGGAGTCCTTGCCGGCGGCGTCCATCGCCTGGAGCATGATGACGACGCCCTCGCGCCCGTCTGCGTAGAGCTTTTCCTGCAGCTCGGACATCAGCTGGGTATTCTTCGCGGTGAGCTCCGCGTACTCCGTTTTGAGCTTCTTGTCCATCTTCGCTGAGGTGGGGTAATCTGAAAGCTTGAACTTGGATTGTCCGTCGTATCGGCAGTCGCTGAGCTTCATTCGGCATCTCCTAACTTGTGCTTGACGTGATAGGGAAAGAACCTTGTGTTCCATTATGGACGAGCGCCGTTCCGTAAGCCACTCCATTGTTGGAAATGCGCATCTTTCGAATCATGGATGACGAAATCGGGTCGACATCCGCGCGAACCAATCCGAACCGGTCAGCTTTGTGGGACAATACTCCAAGCGAGCATTGAGAGAGAGGATACCCAGATGAAGGTTCTGATGATTAACGGCAGCCCGCGCAAGGACGGGAACACCCAGGGAGCCCTTGACGAGATGAAGGCGATTTTCGAAGCCGAAGGCATCGAGGTCGAGTGCCTCAACGTCGGCAAGGAGATCATACGCGGATGCGTCGCCTGTGGCGGCTGTGGCAAGCTCGGCAAATGCGTCTTCGATGACGACATCGTCAACGAGGTCGCCGCGAAGCTCGAGCAGGCGGACGGTCTGGTACTGGCGAGCCCGGTGTACTACGCGTCGGCTAACGGCACGCTTATCAGCTTGCTCGACCGCTTGTTCTACAGCTCATCGTTCGACAAGGCCATGAAGGTGGGTGCGTCGGTTGCGTGCGCACGTCGCGGGGGTATCACGGCAACATGGGACGAGCTCAACAAGTACTTCGGCATCTCGGGGATGCCCATCGCCTCGGGGCAGTACTGGAACGGCGTCCATGGAGCCGCTCCGGGCCAGTCTTCGGAAGATGCCGAGGGCATGCAGCAGATGCGCACGCTTGCGCGCAACATGGTGTTCCTGATGAAGAGCATCCAGCTCGGCCGCGAGCAGTTCGGCTTGCCCGAGCGTGAACCTGGGATCTTCACCAACTTCGTCCGCTAAGCCTTTGCAGAAAGTATTCTGTGGCAATCTCTTTAGGTCGCCCCGAGGGACTCCGACGCTGATTCGCGGGCTGCGACAAGCGCAGGCGCGGCGGGAGCGAGGACTGTCTGAGCCGCCGAAGGCGGCGAGTTCCGCAGCTGCCGCGCCGGAGCGCCGGAGCGGTTAGCCCGCGCTTAAGCGGAGGGGTTCCTCGGGGCGACCTCAATAAAGCAAACATACGTGGCCGGGACCACCCCTCCAGGCCGCTTCGCGCTTACTCCTCCTTCCAACCGCGCTAACAGAAAGCGGCGATTGGAGCCGACCAACTGGCCGTGCGCCTCGTAGTCCGCGGCGGCCGCGTGCATTGCCGCTTTCCTATGCGCGCGGTTGTCCGGAGGGCGCTCAGAGGGCCTGTCGGAGTGGTCCCGGCCACACATTTATTGGCAATGCGGAGATGGGCGTTGCTAAACGTTCCCGAGCATCACGTCGTCGAGATGGCGCGATGCCACATCGGCGAGTCGGTAGAGCGTGTCGATGGGCGTGGGCTGCGCCTTTGCCATGCGGTGCCGTGGGAAGAAGCGCGTGAGGTGATAGGGGATGCTCGGGTCAAGCGAGGCGAGCCAGCTGGTCATTGCATCGATTTGCTCCTCGTCGTCGGAGAGGCCGGGCACCACGAGCGTGGTCACCTCGAGGTGGCAGGTGGGAAGCTCTGCGAGGCGGCTTATGGTGTACTGGACGGCCCGCAGGTTCCCGCCGAGCCGAAGGTACCCTTGCTCGGTGAAACACTTGAGGTCGATGTTGGCGGCGTCGATGAGCTTTGCGACTTTCGAGAGCGTGCGCGTGGTGGCCATGCCATTCGAGACGACCACGTTCACAAGGCCCGCCTCATGTGCAAGTTCACTGGTATCGCGGAGGAACTCCCAGTTCACAAGGGGTTCGTTATAGGTGTAGGCGATGCCGACGCATCGGCGGTCGCGCAATTCCAAGGCCAGGTCGACCACTTCCTGCGGTTGCATGGTGCGCCATTCGATGTCATCGGCAGCTGCATGCGCGATCGAGGCGTTCTGGCAGAAAGGGCAATCCATGTTGCATCCATAGCTTCCCAACGAGAGCACCGTCGTGCCCGACATATAGCGGGCGAGGGGCTTCTTCTCGATCGGGTCGAGCGCAATCGACGTTATGCGCCCGTATCCCTCGGGTTTCACCTTGCCATCGATGGAGCGGCGAGACCGGCAATAGCCGAGCTGGCCTTCCTCGACCATGCAGGTTTGCGGGCAGGCGGTGCAGGTTGCGGACGTTCTCATTTGCGGGGCCTCCCGCCACGCGTATGGCGCACGACCTCGAAGCGCTCGAGGTCCACATCGTCGTCGTAGGGGCTGATGCCCGCTTTCCGCTTGGCGATTTCCAGCTGGTAGTCGACGGTGTCGACGCCGTCGAGGTTGGGGAGGAGAAGTCCGCGTTTCCAGTCCTTCGTGACGATGACGCCGTAGCGTTTCACGTCGAGTTGGGTGGGGGAGGATATAGGCTCTGCATCGCCGAGCACGTCAACGGAGTACTCGAGGTAATCGAGTTCTTCAGGGCGGACGGGGTCGAATCGCGGGTCACGGCTGCAGGCGCAGATGCCGTTGGCCAAGATTTCCTCGGCAACTGAGGACTTCGTGGCGGCAATCGTGCCGATGCAGCCGCGCAGCTCGCCGTGCTCGTGCAGCGAGACGAAGGTGCCCGCCTGCTGTTCCAACAGCTCGCTAGGCACATTGGCGGGAAGCTTGGCTGCGCGCCCCGTCTTCACATAGGTTTCCACCGAAAGACGCGCGAGCGCCACGTAGGGGTCGGCGTCATCGTCGCATTCGGAATTACCGACAAAGGAAGCGCCTGCCTCCTCATCCGGTGAAACACCAGTCGGTTTGATGGTCGCCACGGCATAGCCGACGCCGAACGGCCCCTCGTTGGAAAGCAATTGAACATCACAATCGAGCCCATCGAGGGCTCCTGCCATGATTTGGAAGGAACGCAGGCCGCACTCTGCGGCGGCGTCGCAGAACGCCTCGTCAAACTCGAAGAGCCCTTCCAAGTTGCCCGATTCGAAGATAGTGCCGATTTTCTGGTCGAACACGGGTCCTTCGGGCGCGAACCCGTAAGGGCCGTCGGGCAACAGCTTATGGGAGAGGTCGCCGCTTGCAATGAACGCCATGCGTCGTCCGAGCACGTCTGCCGCCTCGGCGATGACCTTTCCCAGCGCGCGGTGCGTTTCAGGGGAGAGGCCCGAAAGGCCGATACGCACGATGGGTGTGGGGATTGCGCCGTCCACGCTCAAACCTGCATTTTCGTAAGCCTTGCGCAGGAAGTACAGCGGCACGTAGGTTGCGTGGTCCATGTCGTCGCGGTACCGATCGCTGCCGACTGCGGGAATGCCCGCCTCGTTCGCGCGCTCCACGATTGTCTCCGCGAGCTCCACATCGCAAGATGCCGTCAGGTTCTCCTGAGGTGCGTTGAAGCGTGCCATGCTTCCGAAAAGCTGTGCGTCTGTGGTGATGTGGAAGCCGTCGCGGAACAGCGGCGCGTGCGGCGATGTGATTACCAGGCATTCGGGCTTCGAGTCGATGACGAGTCGCGCCGCCTTCTCGTAGGCGTCGATGGTTGCCCCGATACGCTCTTCTTGCCCACGTCCAACTGCCGGCACGATAAGCGGCGGATGCGGTACTGCTATTGCCGAAACGATGCTCATGAGATACCTCCCACCCACGTTCTGCTAGAGGCAGCAATAATCGATACGAACTGTAGTATACGCGGAAAACGCTGCAGCTCCAGGCCATTCAAGTGGGCTCTCGTCCCTTTTCGCATCCAGATGATTTAAGCATCTCCGAAGCTCGAGAGGACCTTATGTAGGAGTCGATGCAGCTCCTGAGCTTCGTAGGGTTCTAAGTCCACGCACTTGCTCATTTCCAGCGGCACGCGAAGGGCCGATTCGCGCAGGCCACGGCCCTCATCGGTGAGCGATACCACGAGGCGACGTTCGTCCTTGGCGTCTCGGCAGCGGCTCACGAGGCCCTTCGCCTCCATTTTCTTAAGCATCGGCGTAAGGGTGCCCGAATCCAGCTTCAAGCGCTCACCGAGCTCCTTAACCGATAGCGGTTCCGATTCCCACAACGCCATCATGGCGATGTACTGCGTGTAGGTCAGGTCGAGCTCGGCGAGGAGCGGCGCGTAGCGGCGCATCACCTCGTGCGAGCAGGCGTAAAGCGCGAAGCACAGCTGGTTGTCCAGGCTCAGCGGGTCGAACGCTTCGTTTGCGGTCTTATCCATGTACATAACCGATCGTGAATCTTCTTGAAACAGTAGCTTTGCCGGGGTTCCTGAATTAGAGGGCTGCAGCTACCTTGGCCTTGACCTCGTCCATCTCGACGGTGGGCTCGAAGCGCGCGACCAGGTTGCCCTCGCGGTCGATGAGGAACTTGGTGAAGTTCCACATGATGTAGGCCTTGTCGCCGAACGCCTTGTTATTGGCCTTCGCGAATTTCTCGAGCGCCTTGGCCTTGAGGCCCTTGCCGAAGCCTTCGAAGGGCATCTGGGTGGCGAGCTCCGCGAACAGCGGGTGCGCCGTCTCGCCGTTAACGTCGATCTTCTTGAACTGGGGGAACTCCGTGCCGAACTTCAGCGTGCAAAACTCGTGAATCTCATCGTCGCTCTCGGGCGCCTGGCCGGCGAACTGGTTGCAGGGGAAGTCCAGGATCTCGAAGCCCCGGTCCTTGAACTCGGCGTACATTGCCTCGAGGTCCTCGTATTGCGGTGTGAAGCCGCAGCCGGTGGCCGTGTTCACCACGAGAAGCACCTTGCCCTTGTAATCCGCGAGGGAAGCTTCCGTGCCGTCGAGGTTGGTGGCGGTGAAATCGTAAATGCTCATGTTCTCCTCCATTCTTCGGGGCGTGGTCGGCGGGGTTTTCATATCCGTCCGCTGCTCGCACTTGATTAATTGTTAACAATTAAATTGTATACAATTAAATGTGACGATGCAAGGGTCGTTTTTGAAAAACCGTCAACCGTTGTCTTACGATGAGGGAAAAGCATCATGACTTGCCTATCATTGAGCGTGTAATTCAAATTGCTACAGGTTGGAGGCGAGCGCATATGGGCGTATTGGACAGTGCTCAGGACATGATCGGCAAGGGCGCTTCGGTCGTTAAGGGCGCAGTGTCGGGTGTCGCCGTGGAGAACCAGGCATTTATGCGAGGTTTTATCCGGATGTGCAATGACGGCTGGCTGCAAGGCTGGCATGAGCGCAATGGAGGGAACTTGACGTATCGCATGACCGAGGCGGAAGTGGAAGCGGCGCGTCCGTTCTTCTACGACAATCCCAGCAGCTGGGTTGCCATGGGCGTGCAAGCCGACAATTTGCGCGGGGCATACTTCGTGACGACCGGTGCAGGCCGTTATATGCGAAACGTTCAGCTTGATCCTGCGTTCAACGTCGGCATCGTGCAGATCAACAATGCCGGCGATGCCTGGCGTCTTGTGTGGGGCTTAAAGGATGGCGGAAAGCCTACAAGCGAGTTCGCCAGCCACGTCATGAACCATAGCGTGCGCGTGGCTGCGACGGGAGGGGCTTGTCGTGTTTTGTACCATGCGCACCCCGAAAGCGTGATTGCCCTGACGAAGGTCATGCCCCTAGATGCGCGCGCCATCACCCGTGTGCTTTGGAAAGCCATGACCGAATGCGTCATGTTGTTCCCAGCGGGTGTTGGCGTTACAGAAACGATGGTGCCTGGCGGAATTGATCTCGCGCGCGCCACGAGCGAGCTCATGAAAACATACGAGGCGGTTATCTGGGCGAACCACGGGCTTTTCTGCTCTGGTCCAGATTTCGACTCGGCGTTCGGGCTCATGCATGCGATACAGAAGGCCGCGTCGATACACGGTCAGGCGCTCATGATGAACGGCGGTTCAGGTGAGTTCGCCAACACAATTTCCGATGACGATTTACGTGCCATTGCCCGCGCATACAACCTGACCGTAAACGAGGCGTTCTTGGATTAATGTGGAAAAGGGTCAGACCCTTTTCCACATTCATTTACAGGCCGCAAGAGCCTTTGCCGGCACCGTCTTGTAGCTTGTTTTGGTAGATGCTGGCGTAGAATGCCCAGCCACCGGCGACGTTGGCGCATGAAAAGTCGTTCTGCGATAGGATGCGGCAGGCGATGTAGCTTCGCACGCCCGATTGGCAGTGCACGAAGATGCGCTTATCACGTGGTAGCTCGCTCATGCGTTCGCGCAGCTCGTCGACGGGGATGTGAAGCGTTCCCGGGATGCAGCCGCGACCGCGTTCGGCCGGGGTGCGCACGTCGAGCAGCATCTCTCCATCCTTAAGGGCAAGCGCACGATCCCACTGCACCTGCTCGACGAGGTCGTCTACGATATTGGAAATCATGAAGCCTGCCATGTTCACCGGGTCTTTGGCCGATGAGAAGGGCGGGGCGTACGCAAGGTCGAGCTCGGCCAAATCGTGGCCGGCCAGGTGCGCATGGATTGCCGTGGCGATGACGTCGATGCGTTTCTCGACGCCGTCCTTGCCGATGGCCTGCGCGCCCAGGATGCGACCCGTACCGCATTCGAAGAGCACTTTCATGCGAATCACGTTGGAGCCGGGATAGTAGGTTGCATGTGATGGCGGACTGAGGAGCACGTAGTCGAAATCGAGCCCGGCTGCCGAGGCGCTCTTCGCTGAAAGCCCCGTGGCGGCCACTGTGAGGTCGAACACCTTCAGCACCGACGAGCCCATCGAGCCGTCGAACACAGAGGGAATGCCGCAGATGTTGTCGGCGGCGATGCGGCCCTGCTTGTTGGCCGGGCCTGCCAGTGCGATGTGCGCATCTGCGCCGGTGACGAAGTGCTTTACCTGCACGGCATCGCCCACGGCGTAGATGTCGGGGTCGGAGGTGCGCATGTGCCCGTCGACGACGATGGCGCCCTTGACGCCCGTTTCGAGGCCCGCCTGTATGGCGAGTGTGGATTCGGGCGCCACGCCGATTGCGAGCACTGCCATGTCGAAACCCCGCTCGTCATCCTGGTCTGCGACTGCGATGGACCCGCCCGTATCCGAGATAGCTTTCACGTTTGCGCCCAGGCGCAATTCGACGCCCTTGGCAGTCATCTCGGCATGCACGAACGAGGCCATGTCATCGTCGAGGATGGGAAGGACGTGTGTCGGGCGCTGGTACAGTGTCACGGCGATGTCTCGCTCGGCCAGGTTCTCGGCCACTTCCACACCGATGAACCCACCGCCGATGACCGCTGCCGTTTTGGGTTGGCGAGCCTGCACGTAACCATGGATCGCGAACGTGTCCTCGACGGTGCGCAGTGTGAACAGCTTGTCGCTGTCGTCGATGGGGATATTGGGTATGACCGGCTTGGCGCCGGGTGAGAGGATGAGCTTGTCGTAGCTTTCAACATACGACGTGCCGTCGGCGCGGTTAAGGATCGTGACCTGTTTGGCGGCGAGGTCGATAGCCGTAACTTCCTGGTTCACGCGCGCATCCACGTTGAAGCGGGTTCGGAAGCTCTCCGGCGTCTGCAAGGTGAGCTTTGCCCGATCCGTGATGACGTCGCCGATGAAGTACGGCAGGCCGCAGTTTGCGTACGACACGTACGCCGAGCGCTCAATCATAACGATCTCTGCCTGCTCGTCGAGCCTGCGCAATCGCGTTGCCGCCGATGCTCCGCCTGCCACTCCGCCTACGATAACAACTTTCATCGCTTTTCCCTTTCTAAGCTGTAACCGAGAGCGAAGCGACATTTAAGATGCCGCTTCGCTCTAGAGTCCTTTTTCAATCGGTCCGCGGTATGAGTTTATTCCGCCGATGTTCGTGACGTTGGTGAAGCCCATTTGCTCGAGCTGTTTTGCCGCCCGCGAGCTGCGCCCGCCGCTGAGGCAGTGAACGTAGAGGGGCGCCTCTTTGTCTGCGAGGGCTTGCGTAGCTTGCCGCAATGTGCTCAGGGGAATGTTCATGGCGCCGGGAACGTGTCCCCGGGCGAACTCGTTTTGCTCGCGCACATCGACAATCGTTATGCCGCGCTCAACGGCTTCAGCCACGTATTCGTCCATGCCCTTGCCTATCGAAAAGCCGAACAAGCCCATGAAATCCTCCTTGCAACGGCCAACAATAGCTACTTGCTATAGTTTATGCGGGAAGAACGGTCAGATAGCGTTCGTTATAGGCGAAATTGCGGTAATAACGGTTATCGATGGGAAGCGTCTCGAACACGAATGTGGAAAAGGGTCTGACCCTTTTCCACATAACCTCACAGGAAGCGCGTTCCGACTGCGCCCCAAATGGCATAAAAACGGGGATGCTGGCAAGCGCCAGCATCCCCGTTTCGCTCTTAAGCTATCTAAGCCTGCATCCTACTTCTTCTCGGCGTAGACAACGTTGTCTTTCGACTTCTCCCATGCGGGCAGCTCGAAGAAGCGGAAGCCGCGGTCGCGCAGTTCGGCGGCCTTGGCCTCGGCAGCATCGCCGATGGAAAGCGCGTCGCAGGGGCACGAGTTCACGCAGTACGGCTTCTGGCCCGCTGCGATGCGGCTCGGGCACTTCACGCAGCTCTGCGACCAGATGGGCATCCAACTCATGTGCAAGTCGGGCCAGGTGCCGGCCGGCCGGTCGATGCCCTCACCGGATCCCAGCGTGCGCACGGTCAGCCAGAACTCCTCGTCGGGCAGCCTGTTGCCGACCTTGCAGGCAAGCGAGCAGGTCCAGCAACCGATGCATCGCTGCAGGTCGACCAAGATGGTTTTCTCGTCCATATATCGCTCCTATCCGAATGCGGCGACGGGCAAGCTGCTCGTTACCGCAGATGTAAACGTGCCAATGTGGAAAAGGGTCTGACCCTTTTCCACCTAGTCGATCTTGCGGATATCGCAAGCGCAGTCCCAAATGGTGTCCCAAGCGCCGGCCATGCCGCCGATGCCGCCCGTCGCGAAGCCGGGTTGGTAACCGCCGACGGCCTCGACGCATTTCACCCAGTTCTCGGCGCGGTCGTCGATGGTCTCGTAGCTGCCCAGCGGCACGATAAGCTCGGAGTACATGCCCTCCTCGAACGCCTCGTGGCGCCAGCCGAACCACACCTGGATGGTTCCGGGTGGGATTACCTGGTCAAGGCGCATCTCGATGACCACATGCCCACGATGGTTGTAGACCTCGACCTTGTCGCCGTCCTTGATGCCTTCCTTCTCGGCATCGATCGGGTTAATGCGCCCAGTGGGCTTGCCGCCCGAAAGCTCTGCCATGACCGGGTCGTCCGTGAACATCGATTGCATGAAGAAGCGCTGGCGGCCGCTGAAGAAGTGGTACTTGCCCTTCGCGGTGCCGTCGCCCAGGCTCATGGGCGTGGGCGCCTCGAGCGGGGGCAGGTACTTGGCAAGCTGGTCGTTCACGGGAACGAGCCTCTCGCAGTAGAACTCCATGCGCTTGTGCGGCGTGTCGAAGTTGAAGCCCAGGAACGGGTCCCAATTCACCGGCGGCGTGGCTGCACGGACCATCTTTTCCTTCTTCAGGCGCTCGTACGTGAGCGGTGGTTGGATGCCCACAATCATCGGGTACTGCGACTGCAGGCGCACCTCGATCCATTCCTCGGCAGTCTTGTCGAAGTATTCGCCGAGACCTACGCGCTTGGCGAGTTCGGAGTAGATGAACGTCGGGTCCTTCGCTTCGCCGATGGGCTCGATGGCTGGCTCCTGCAGCACCACATGGTTGTAAGCGGCGGATGCCACGAGCTCGTAGCGCTCGAAGGGCATGCAGTCGGGCAGCACGTAGTCGGCGTACTCGCCAGTGTCGGTCATCCAAATATCGATGTCGACGATGAGCTCCATCTGCGGGAAAATCTCATTGAGCCACAGACCGCGGTTCGGGCAGTTGTGCACGGGGTTGCCGGCGATGACCCAGAACGCCTTGATGGGGTAGGGCTCTTGCGATTTCACCTGTTCGATGAAGTCGGCTTGGCGCAACAGCTTGCCCTTGTAGCCCTCACGTCCGTTGGGCATGGTGATGGCGGCGTCGTTGAAGACGAGCGGGAAGCCCGCCGGCAGCATCTCGGACGTGACGCCGGCGCCGGGACGTCCCAGGTTGCCGGTCAGAGCGCCCAGCAGGTAGAACGAGCGGTACGACTCGCCCTGGTTCTGGTAGCGCAAGCCCAAAGCGCCGAAGATGTAGGCGTTGGGGGCGGCCACGTACTCGTCGGTCAAGCGGATGGCGACCTCGGCGGGCACGCCGGTGATGGCCTCCTGCCACTCGGGCGTGTAGCTTGCCGCATGCTCGCGCAGGCGTGCGAAGGCGGTCTTACAGGAAACGCCGTCGACGACATGGGCGCCGTCGAGCTCGGGTTTGTCGCACGGCAGCGCCTGCTGGCCGAGCACGGTCGAGCACGGCGCATCGGCGTCGAGGTCCCACACCACGTAGTTGCCCTCGGCGTCGCGAAGGAACGTGTCGTCGTCATCGCGCACGAGGAACGGCGCCACGGTGTAAGCCAGCAGGAAGTCCTCCTTGTACTGCTTGCGCTGGATGATGAGGTTGACCATCGTCATGGAAAGCGCAGGGTCGGAACCGGGCTTGACAGGGATGAACTCATCTGCGAAGCCGGCCGTACCATCGAACAGCAAGCCGATGTCGACGATTTTGGCGCCGTTGGCCTTAGCCTCGACGAGGTGCTTTGCGATACGCTGCTGGTTCTCGATGGGATTGGCGCCCCACACGATGATGTAATCGGATGTGTCGAAGTTCTTCGGGTCGGTCGTCATGTACTTGTAGAAGTTGCCGAAATCGAAGAACGCGGCATAGAACGGGCCGTTGTCCAGGCCGTATGCCTGGATGGGGTCAGTGGCGCCCCACAGTCCGATGAAACGGGATGACAACACGGCGGCGAGGCCCTGCGAAGGAGGTACCGACGCTACGACGTCCCACATGGCCAGCGATTCGGGGCCGTACTTGTCGCGCAGCTCGAGCAGCTTGGCCGCGATCTCGTCCATCGCCTGGTCCCAGCTGATCTCCTCCCACTTGCCCTCGCCGCGCTCGCCGACGCGCTTGAGCGGTCGTGTCAGGCGTTTCGGGTTGTACGGCTGGCGACAGGACATGATGCCTTTCTGGCAGATGTAGCCCTCGTTCGCCTCGGCACCGGTGTAGTCCGCCTTCTCGGTTCGCACGATCTTGCCATCCTTGACGATGGTCTTGATCGCGCAGAACTCGTGGTCGCCCCAGCCGGGGCAGCACGTGTAGACGAAAGACTCTTCTGACATGCGCTTTCCTCCTTCATACACTCGTCTCCTACCTGAGCCTTGCGCAAAGGAAGCGCTGGTGATTTTCCCCTCTCCTGCGCATCCGCTAAACACGCAAGACCATGATTTAAAAGTTTAAACTATTGCTCGTGGATAAGCGTCGAAACCTTTTCGAAAGGGATAGGCACATGCGTATACGCCCAGGTCGCGCGGAATCAATTGATCCATTGGGATGATAATTGTGCTCGCATAGATGCGAGGTTCGCTTTTAGTGATTTTGGTTCCAATCGGATGTTACAGACAAGCCCGGCCTACCCTATAGCAGGGAGACCGGGCTTTTGGCATACCGCCGTAACAGCTGCGTTTACCAGGTGCGGTTCGGCGGTCGGGTTGGGCGTTTATAAGAGGTTGTTGGATGATTGAAAGGTCTAGCCGAACAGTTTGCGATATCCGTTGAGGGCAAGTGCCGCGCCTGCGCCTATGGAGAGCAGGCCTGGGCCCGGAAGGATGAGCATCGGGATGCCTATAAGGACCAAGCCGGCGCCCACGGCGATCTGAGCGAGGCTGCCGAAGACCGAGCCGACGGGTTTCGCGGATGCCGTCTGATCGCCGAACCGGGTGTAGGCGCTTCCGTAGAAGACCCGTCCGGAGTCATGGTTCCCAGATTGGGAAGACGAGGCGGTCTTCCACGTGGGCTGCTGGTAGGAGGCGCTCTGCGAGCTGGCATGCACGTGCGCGCGGTCGGCGGCATGCGAGGGAATTCTGCTGCTGGAAAACTCGACGGGGTTGACGTCGATGATGGTCTGCTTTGCGTTCATGTTCGTCTCCATCTCGCATTGCTGTCGTGGCGCGTCAAAGGGGAGGGGACTTTGACGCTGAGGTAATCTCAGTGTTGAGTATAGAGATTCTTTCTGAAACAACCCTGAATTGGCATTCAGCTGATGCGCTGCGGTTACCAAAATGAAAACGACTGTCTAGAAAGTGACGTGCGAGAAGCTACAATCATGAAGGGGAATACCGTTCGAAGACAGGAGCGCGAAATGACGAGGATGGAAGTCAGCACGACGGGCCTCGGCGCCAATCCGGGAAAGATCATGTACTACCTGGGCATGCTTTTCGTCGTTCTCGGCGCGCTCATAGGCGGCGGAGGGATTGCGGCCGCATTGGGCACACGCGAGCCCGGTGCGCTGTTCTTCGGCTTGATTTTCGTCGCCATGTTCTGCGGCATCGGCGGGTTCTTCGCAAAGATCGGGCATGACCAAATGCATGCGAGCGATGCCGTGCTCGCGGAAGGCGCAGCCTATTTGGGGAAGATTTTCGATTACGAGCCTGACTACCAGATCCTGATGAACGGCCAACCCTGCATCACGCTCGTTGTCCGCTACTTGAAGAACGGCCAGGTCTGCGAAGCGCGCGTCAACACGGGCGACGTGAACGCCGCACGTTATCCCCGCGGGGCAACTGTCGGCATCAGGCTGCTCAACGGTCAGGCGGCGCTGGTGCCCGGTTCGGTGAGCGATACGCGCATCGAGCAGGAAGACGAGTTGATGAACCCGGATTTCGACCCCAGCGGAATGAGCTCGTCGGTTGGCGTGTCATGCCCCAACTGCGGTGCCAACATCACCATACCGCTCGGTATGTCGCGTTTCTGCCCCTACTGCAATTCGAAGGTCAGCGTCGATGCCGCCGGCCGCGTCAAGTGAAGCGGGCCTTCTCGGCGGGACGATAGATTTTACTAAGAGAAAGATGCCTGCTTTCCCAGGAAACCTTTGGGCATCAAGTTTGGCGTCTCCGCGATGCCAACCCCACCTATAATGGCTTCGCACGAAGGCAAGAGGAGGCTATGCGAAAGCTTACTTTATATATAAGGAGTCTCTTGTATATCTAGGTTGGCTTTCCACCGACTTGTACCGCCAAGGAAGACGGCTGAATGGAGCGAGCAATGGCAATGAGCGCACAAGAGGCGTTGGAGCGTTTGAAATCTAGAAACGCCGAGTACGTGAATGCGTCGGCGAATACGGGCGACATCTCGCAAGAGCGTATAAAGCAGCTGTCCGAAGAGGGGCAAGCTCCCTATGCCTGCATTGTGTCCTGCGCCGATTCACGCGTAGTTCCCGAGCACATCTTCATGACCGGGCTCGGCGAGTTGTTCACCATCCGCGTGGCGGGCAACCTGATCGGCGACATGGAGCTGGGGAGCTGCCTGTATGCCGCCGAGCATCTGGGCGTGAAGCTGATCGTGCTGTTGGGTCACACCCAATGCGGTGCCGTGGCTTCGGCGCTGGAGGCCCTGGCAACAGGAACGAAGCCCGAAGGCGCTATGGAGCCCTTGCTTGCGGGCGTGTTCGCAAGCATCGGCGGGGAGCGCGACCCTCGTGCGGCGAGCATTGCGAACGCCCGTAGAGGGGTGTCGATGATTTTGGGAAACGGGGAAATCGCCCATCTCGTTCAGTCTGAAGGCCTGAAAGTCGTACCGGCGCTGTACCATACTGAAACCGGCGTTGTCGAGTTCATGGAATAACCAAGCGTTTTTGTAGGAATAGTGGAAGACGGCTTCATGTCCTCTACATACATTCTGAAACTCAATGCGGATTTAAATACATAATCAATAAGAAATAGCAGATTAGGCTTGTATTGGTAATTTGTTAATAATCATTCGATAATGGTTGCTGCGCGCGCACAAGTCAGGTGCTTTTATTCTAATCGCCAAAAACGAAAACATGCCATAATGACCATAGTTCGGTATTTCTGCTTCAGATCGGACTTCATTCTGCTTGTAGGGCTAACGGCTCTGATTGCCGCATCATGCCCATAAATCATGCATCGCTGTTTCTGCATTTTTGTACTTTAAAAGTTAAGTAATACTGAACTTTATGAGGGGCTTGTATGCAGGTTGTTGAGGAGCGGTTAGAAGCGACTATCACGCAACGCGTGCTCGCCTATGCAAAAACCGAGAGGATGGACTTTGAGGCTCTTCTCTCGACGATAGGGTTGAACAGCATGGATATCAGCAATCTCCAGCAGGGGAAGCGTACGCTCACTGCGGAAGAATACGTGATGCTCTGCGAGTTTCTTGGGGCATCCCCCTCGACGTTCATAAGGGAATAACACGTTTAGGAGCGTTAGTCGAGCATCTATGCGAACAGGGTTGCCAATGATTCGGGCTGTTGTATTTCCGGGCGCCTCCGAAATGTGTCCGCAGAATGCCCCTTCTCATTTCCAAGCTGGCTTTGGATGCGTGTCAGTCCGAAAAGATGGGCTGGTTGAGTGAGCTGGTAAAGGAGCGGTAGGCATGAGCGTCGCATGAGTGGATGGGCGCCTGGTATGCCAGATGTTGGCGCTGCTGGATTTGAAGCACGTAAAGAAAGGATCGTTGATGTAATGCAGGATATCGTGTTCAAGGATTTAAAGTTCGCCTATCCCGACGAACCTGGCAAGATGGTTCTCGGTGGAGTTGACTACGAAGCAAACAAAGGTGACTTCGTGTGCCTGCTTGGCCAGTCCGGTTGTGGCAAGTCGACACTATTGCGCCTGGTGGCAGGGCTCGAGAAGTCTAATCCCGAAGAGCTGCTCGTCAATGGAAAGCCTGTTACGGCTCCGAGTCTCGAACGCGTCATGATCTTCCAGGACTACGGCCTGTTTCCCTGGATGACCGCTGGCGAGAACATCATGATCGCGCTTAAGCAAAAGTACAAGGACTGGGATAAAAGCCAGCGCGCGAAGGTCGCGTACGAGTGGATGAACAATCTCGGTCTCGATGAGGACCTGTTCGACAAGCTTCCAGCCAATTTGTCGGGTGGCCAACGTCAGCGTTTCGCCGTTGCGCGTGGGTTCGCTCTCGATTCACCTGTCATGCTCATGGACGAGCCGTTCGGCGCGCTCGACGCCGTGACCAAGGCGCTGCTTCAGGACACGGTTGTGGATTTGTGGCAGAAAGGCGGCGACAACAGAAAGACTATCTTCTTCGTCACGCACAGCGTTGAAGAGGCGTTGATTCTGGCAACCGATATCGTGGTTTTGGGTCAGGCGCCGAGCAAAATCATCTACACGCATCACTTCACTCCCGAGACGAAGCCTACACGTGACCGTCTTTTCACCGATCCCGAGGTGGTCAACCTTCGCGAGAAGCTCACCAAGATCATCGACGATGAGATTCAGGAGAAGGCACGTCGAGTCAAAGCCGAAAAAGAGCAAGCCGCTGCAGCCGGTGAGACCAGCGGTAAGAAGAAGCACTAGGAACACCAAATGGTAACTATCCTGCTTCAGAGAAAAAGCAGGGAAGGGTATAAGAGAAAGGTTGGGATGCAATGAAGAAAGATACGTTTAGCCGCAGGCAGTTCGTAACTCTGGGCGCAGCGACAGCTGCTGGCCTGGCACTGGCGGGTTGCTCGAGCGGAGGCTCGTCTGCCTCCTCCGCCTCAGCTTCCGCTGCAAGCGCGAGCAGCGAGGCGTTGGCCTCCTCCGCCTCAGCTTCCGCCGCTTCTGCCAGCGCTGAAGCTTCTGCCGCTTCCGCAAGCGCTGCGGCAAAGCCGACAGACGTCAAGAAGGTCAAGCTCGCCGCGCAAAGCACGTCGGGCCAGGTGTTCCAGTTCCTCGCTAAGGAACACGGTTATCTTGACGAAGAGGGCGTCGACGTCGAGCTCGTCTACATCAACAACAACGCCGATGCTTACACGGCGCTCAACAGCGATGGCGTGAACGTGCTTTCCACCTATGGCACGGGCGGCCCGCTCATCCAGATCGACGGCGGCATGGATCTGAGGATCTTCGGTGGCTACATGATCACGGGCGAGACCCCCTGCTTCGGCAAGCCCGAGACCGAGTGGAAAGACATGAACAGCTTTGTTGGCAAGAAGGTCGGCGTCACCCGTTTCAGCACGGCCGACACGGTCCTGAGGGGCGACTTGTACGATGCGGGCATCCTCGACCAGGTCGAGTTCGTCGAGTACAAGAAGAACCAGGAAGTGCTACAGGCCATCGCCAAGGGCGAGATCGACTTCGGCACCACTGCAACCGGTTACGAGCTGCAGGCTGCTGACCTCGGGCTTGAGGTCAAGATGTGGCCAGATGATTACTGGCCCAACCACTCCTGCTGCCGTATGGTTGCCAAGACTGCTTGGTTCGAGGATCCGGAGAATCAGGAGGCGCTCTATCGCTTGCTGCGCGCCTACATCCGCGCCGAGGAGTACCTGAAGGATGGTGACGGCCATTACGACGAGTGCGTTGACTTGGTTGTCAAGGAGCTCGACCTCGACAAGGCCACGGTCGAGAGCTTCGTCAAGAGTCCGCATATGAACTACAACACCGACGTGAACAGGCATGCGGTTGAGAAGATGTTCGACAAGATGCACAAAATAGGCTACCTCTCGAACGACGCCATCAAGATCGACGACTACATCGATTCCGATGTGTACGAGAAGGCCATCACTTCTCTGGTCGACGATTACCCGGACAGCGAGTGGCTTAAGAAAAAGTACGAGGAGTTCAAGGAGAACAACTTCTAGGAGATTGACGCACGCTCAAGTGTAAGAAGGAGGCTCGTTTCGTGAGCAAGTTCCTGAAAAATAGAGGAGGTACCATCCTCATCGGCGTCGGTATCGTTTTGTTCTACATCCTTATGACCGACGTGACCCATATCGCGGATCCATTCCTGTTCCCAAGCCTGTCGGTTGTTCTGACTAACGGCGTCGGATATCTCGGCCAGCTTATGCAATGCCTGGGAAGCTCGTTGTACCTGCTGATTATCGCTTACTTACTTGCAGTGGTTACGGGAATAGCATTGGGTACCTATATCGGCCTTCATAGCGGGATCCGCCGCAACGTGAGCCCATGGATCCATGCTTTTACGGCAATCCCGGTTCCACTGTTGACGCCCTATGCGATCAATGTGCTTCCAACCTTCAAGGCGGCATCGATCTTCTTGATCTGGCTTGCGGCGTTCTGGATTATCTTGGCGACGACGATTGGCGCCGTGGTGGCAATCGACAGGCGCTACCTTGAAAATGCGGCCACGTTGGAGATGCCCCGCATGGAGCGCTTGTTCCGCATCGTGCTTCCTGCAGCATCCCCGGCTATTTTCACGGGTTGTTCCGTTGCGCTCACGCTGTCGTTCATGATGCTGGCCGTCGCCGAGATGTTCGGCGCCGATTCGGGCCTGGCGTGGTTTGTCGTCTACTACTCCGATTTCGCGCGCTACGACTTGGTGCTCTTCGGCTTCATCTTCACTGCAATCGTGCTAGTGCTCGTGATGTTTGTGTTCGACAAGATTCAAGCGAAAGCGCTGCACTGGACGTTGAACGACTAACGGCCGAGTGAAGCTGCATCGCGAAGATGTAGTTACAGGTAAGTTGACGGGTCGACGTGCGCAGACGTCGGCTCACCAACCACTTGAGCATCTGGCGGGTTCCTTCCCTCCAAAGCTTGTCCGTTCAGGTGCTTAAGGCTTGCGCAGCCCGCTATTCGCGAGTGAGTGGCGGGCTGCATTCAGGATGGCCTGCTTGCCGTTTTCGTCGGCCATTCGATAGAGGCTCAGCAGCCGTGCTTCTCTTGGGTCGATGGCGTCTGGGCTCGAGTGGCTGAGGAAAGCGTCAATGCTAACGCCAAAGAACTCGCAGATGGAAGGTACCCGTTCGATATCGATGGAGTTGTTGCCGTTGAGCCAGTTCGTGACCGCAACTTTGGATACGCCGACAGCCCGCGCAAGCTCAACGTTCTTGACCCCTTTGGCGGTCATGAGTTCGTTCAAGTTGGTGCGTATGTCGTCTTTGATACCCAAAGCCATCTCCAAGTTCAGATGCTTCATATGAGCAGGGCATGAATTGCAGGTGATGGCAGCAGATTAAAGCCGACAAGTCCAAGAGCAGTCCAAGCAGCTTGGACTAATGGTAATAACAGCTAGCGGCAATTCACCTGTTCTCCATGCATATGCTATTCCAATGGTAATTAATCTTTCGAATAAATAGGTATCAAAGTCCCAAAAATTCATCATGAGGACGAAATGGGTAATTCGAACAAGTTTGAGTGCGCAGTCGAGCTGTTCTGTTGGCAGTATGATTGAGCCGCTCAAGCTCGCAATTGTGAGAGCGGTCAAGGGACGATGACGAGAGAAAGAGTGTAGAGATGGACATCAGGAAAGAACTGCCTGAGATTTTCGAAGAGTTCGCAGAGGGCAGGAAGAAAGCCTTCCTTTCCGCCAAACAGCAGAAAGACAAAGACTTGCCTCTCGTGGGAACGTACTGCACGTATGTGCCCGTCGAGCTGCCGATGGCCATGAACGCCGCCACCGTAGGCCTCTGCTCGATGTCGGATGAAACCATTCCCCTTGCCGAGCAGGATCTCCCCGCGAGCCTCTGTCCGCTTATCAAGTCGAGCTACGGTTTCGGCAAGGCCGACAAGTGCCCGTTCTTCTATTTCAGCGATCTGATCGTCGGTGAGACGACTTGCGACGGCAAGAAGAAGATGTACGAGATCATGAACGATTTCAAGCCGACCTACGTCATGCAGCTGCCCAACGCGCAGGACGAGGACGGCTTCAAGATGTGGAAGAACGAGGTCATCCGCTTCAAGGAGAAGCTCGAGGATTTCTTCGGCGTCACGATTACCGAAGACGCCATCCGCGACGCCATCAAGCTGCGCAACGAGGAGCGTAAGGCGGCCTTGGACCTGCTGAGCATCATGAAGGCGGATCCGGTTCCCGTCATGGGTTACGACCTGTTCAAGGTCGTGTACGGTGCGTCGTTTACGTTTGATCGCGAGCAGGCGGTCAAGCAGCTGCGCGAGATGAAGGACCGCATCCTCGAGGAAGCCGAGGAGAACGCTGCCAAGATCGGCCACAAGCCGCGCATCATCGTATCGGGCTGCCCGATGGGTGGCGCGACCGAGAAAATCGCCCGCATCATCGAAGAGAACGGCGGCGTCATCGTGGGCTACGAGAACTGCACGGGCCTCAAGAACTACTACCGCCTGGTTGACGAGGAGAATCCCGATGTGTACGAGGCCTTGGCCGAGCGTTATTTCAAGATCGGCTGCTCCGTCATGTCGCCCGATACCTACCGCTTCGAGCTGCTCGACGAGCTCATCGACGAGTTCAAAGCTGACGGTGTCGTCGAGATGACGCTGCAGGGCTGCCATACCTACAACGTCGAGTCCTACAGCATCGAGAAGCACGTCACAGAGAAGCGCGGCTTGCCGTTCCTGAAGGTCGAGACAGATTATTCAACGACCGACGCCGGACAGCTCACCACGCGTATCCAGGCATTCCTTGAAATGCTGTAAGGAGGTCGTGGCGCGGAGCTAGGAGTTGCGAAACATGCTGCGTCGGGTGTTGTCCCGGCGCAATTGTTTGCGCGGGAGGACACCCAGGGAATCAAGTTGGGGGGCGAGACAAACTCCCGCCCCTTTGCCTTGCCCAATAAACTACGACAACCTCGCCCGGTTGATCGATTTGCGCCGTCAAGTGAGGCGGCGGAAGGGAGCAAATCATGCTATCAGATGACATCAAGCGTCATTTCGAGACATACGTCGACAAGATGACGCAGGGGGAGCGTGCGATGGCTTACGCTTCTGGTGAAGAAGCCGATCACATCCCCTATTCCATTCAGAGCAACGAGGAGGCCATGGCGGGCATTTTCGGCTATACGACTGCCCAGTGGCGAGACGATCCGAAGGTGCATATCGACATTCTCGAGAGGCGCCGCGAGGAGTTCGGCATCGTCGGCCTCGCCTCCGGTTTGCGCTTGCGTACAGTTGGCCAGGCCCTCGGGTCGGATATTTTCTTCCCCGAGGTCGGCATCGACCGTGTGGTGGCACCCGCTATTGACAACATCAAGGACCTGAACACGCTCATGGACATCGACCCGTTCACTCACCCGGTGTATCTGGCGATTCTCGAGCGCCTGAGGATACTGAAGGATCATTTCCCGGAGATGGGCATAGGTTTCATGGTCACCGGGCCGATTACCGTGGCATCGACTGTGCTCGGCGCCGACAAGCTGCTTCGCGAGACGGTCAAGCATCGGGACGCGGTCTTCGAGCTCATGGACCTTGCGAACTACCACACGTTGTCGTGGGTCAAGATGTTCGTGGAGGAGTTCGGCGGCGGCGGATGCAACGTCTGCGATCCGTTCACCTGCGCGGGCATCCTCAGCCATAAGCAGTTCGTCGAGGTTTCCAAGCCTAAGCTCGAGGATTTGATTGCGGGGCTGACCGAGTTGCTCGGAAAGAAGCCCGGTCTGCACATCTGCGGCAAGACGAGTCCGTTGTGGGACGAGATCGCGACGTTGGAGGTTGCGAGTTTCAGCGTCGACAACTGCGAGAGCTTGTCTGATGCCAAGGAGCAGCTCGGTGACAAGTTCGCGCTCGTGGGCAATGTGGCCCCAGTCGATGTCATGCTGCTCGGCACGCCCGAGGAGGTCGTCGAGGCCTGCAAGAACTGCATCCGCGACGGTGCCGAGAGCCCGAAGGGATACAACCTGGGCACAGGTTGCCAGGTGCCCATTGGCACATCGCGCGAGAATTTCGAAGCGTTCGTTTACGCTGCGCGCATCTATGGCGCCGGCGCGAAGAAGGGCTGCATGCCGAAGGGAATGCTGAACGCTTAGATGAGGAGCGGGGAAGAGGCCGAAAGCTTGCTCAAGCTTAAGCGATGAGAGGGAACGAGCATAATCCTTACGTTTCTTCGAGCCGAAACAGGTTATGCGAACGAGGCGCGCAGAATGAGACCTGCGGCCTCGCGTTCAGGGAACGGAATGGCGCGTGCTTGCAGAAGGCAGCGCCAACCGCGCTAGAAGGAATAGCGCGTAGAACTGGAAGGAGAGCGGACGATGGCCGCTGGCAAGGAAGAGTTGATTGAGAAGCTATACGAGTGCGTCGTCGAGATGGAAGACGAGGACGTGGTCGACGTATGCAACGAGTACCTGGAAGCGGGTTACAACGCTTACGACGGCATCATGGAAGGCCTCGTGGCGGGCATGAACAAGGCGAGCGAGCTTTACGACGAAGAAGAGTACTTCGTGACCGACGTGCTGCTCTGCTCGGATGCGCTGTATGCCGGCCTCGAGGTTCTGCGCCCGCATCTGGAGGCGTCCGATGTGGATGGCGAGGCCAAGAAGGTCGTCATCGGCGTTGTGGAAGGCGACACCCACGACATCGGAAAGAACCTGGTCAGGATCATGCTTGAGACTGCTGGGTTCGAGATTTACGACCTCGGCCGCGACGTGCCGCTCGATGCTTTCGTCGAGAAGGCCAAAGAAGTTGACGCCGATATCATCGCGATGTCGACGCTCATGACAACGACGATGAGCGGCATGGGCACCGTGATCGAGAAGCTGAAGGAAGCCGGCATCCGAGACCGCGTTAAGGTCATGGTGGGTGGAAGCCCCATCTCGCGCAAGTTTGCAGACGAGATCGGTGCAGAAGGATATTCCGTCAACGCAGTCGAGGCCGTGGCGGTCGCGAAACAGCTCGTCGGCATCGAATAGGGATAAGTATGCGGTCAAAGGGGTTTCCTCTTTGGCCGCATTTTCGCCGTCGAAGCAGGCGGCGGGATTACAGGCAAGCGCAACTTGGGGTCCACCTAAGTCAAGCGTTGCAGATTGGAAGGAGGCGCCGAGGGTGCCTACATTGGTGGTGCAACCGGGAGGGCGGGCGTTCGAGTACGTCCCGAGGAAATCGCTACTGGAGATCCTCCTGGAAAACGATGTGTTCGTGAACAATCCCTGTAACGGCAAGGGAACGTGCGGAAAATGCCGCGTGAAACTTGTCGGCGGACAGGAGTTCGACGTGTCGGACACGGAGCGCCGCCTATTGCCGCAAGGCGACCTGGATCAGGGCATCCGCCTCTCATGCCTGATCGATCCTACCGAGGACCTGAGCATTGAGCTTGTGCACAAGGAGCGCAAGCACGAGGTTCTGACCACCGGCATCATGCCGGATTTCGAGTTCGCGCCCGAAACCCGAAAGCAGACGGTGTTCGTGCACCGGCCTACGCTCGAGGACCAGACGCCGTTCGAGGACCAGATATGCGAGCAGCTGGGCGTGCAGGCCATCGCGCTCGACGTACTTGCGGAGGCGAGCTTGGTTCCAGGTGACTGGACGGCGGTGCTCCATGGCAACCAGGTTGTACGGCTCGAACCCGGCGACACGACCGGCTCGTTGTACGGTGTCGCCATAGATATCGGCACGACCACCGTGGTTTGCGAGCTCGTGGATCTGGCAACGGGCGAGCGCATGGCAAACGCCTCGCAGATCAACGCGCAAAAGGTATTCGGGCTCGACGTTCTCACGCGCATCACCTACGAGCTCGAACATCCCGACAACGGTGTGGCCAACCTTCAGAAGGTCATGGTCAAATCCATCAACGGCATGATCGGCGAGATCTGCGCAGAGACCGGCGTTGCACGCACGTCCATCTACGAGTTGACGGTCGGTGCGAACTGCACGATGATGCACATGTTGCTCGGCGTGGACGCCCGCTGCATCGGCAAGGCGCCCTTCGCCCCCGCTTTCGCACGCGCCAAGGATTTGCCGGCCGCCTCCATCGGAATCGACGTGGCCCCGGGCGCGCGCCTGTATGCGCTACCGCATGTGTCGGCCTATATCGGAGCCGACATCGTAGCTGGCGCGTACGTGTGCGAGCTCGAGAAGGAGCCGGGCAACGTGCTGTTCATCGACATTGGCACAAACGGCGAGATCGTGCTCTCTTCGCATGGCAAACTCCTGTCCTGCTCATGCGCGGCGGGTCCCGCCCTTGAGGGCATGAACATCAGCGCCGGCATGCGCGCTGCCGAGGGGGCCATCGAGGAGATCAAGGTCACCGAGAGCGGCAACGAGTTCAAGATCATTGGCAACACGGAGCCTGCGGGTCTCTGCGGTAGCGGCATCTTGGCCGTCATGCGCGAGCTCCTGCGCTGCGGGTTCGTGCGCAAGAACGGCGCCTTCGTCAAGTTGGCGAAGCTGGACGAAGGCGATTGGCGCCGTGGGCGCATAGTGGAGGACGAAGACGGGAAGAGGGCGTTCATCCTGACCGAGGAACCTGAGCAGCTGCTCGTCACGCAAGGCGACGTCCGCCAGGTCCAATTGGCGAAGGGCGCTATCCTGTCCGGGTTCGTAGCGCTGCTGAACAAAGCGGGCATCAGCATGGACGATTTGGACAAGGTCGTCATTGCCGGGCAGTTCGGTGCGCATCTGACTCCCAACAGCATCACCGGCACGGGCATTTTGCCACCTGAGGTGGAGGATCGGATCATTTACGCCGGCAACACATCGAAAACCGGTGCCTACATGGCGCTCATGTCGGCTGATGTCAAGCGCGACATGGAACGCCTCGCCCACAAGATGGATTACATGGAGCTGGGCGCTACCGAGAATTACGAGCGGCTCTTCTCGGATTGCCTGATGTTCCCAGTGTCGTAGGGGGTTATGAAGCGTTTGGTTCGATGGGGACGATTGCTCGCACCTCCTGACCAGCAAAGGGATGCGGCCTGGCGGATGGGGTGCTCGCTTGGCTTCGGTTAGCATTTGAAAAGGATTAAGAATGTACCTGCAGAATCGCTCGCATCCCATCCGCCAGATCGCATTCTTACTTACGCTTGGAGAGAGCTAAATATGTCCGAACAAACGAAAATCAGGGATTTCCATTGCGACTATTCCAACTCCGTTGGCGTGAGCGCAGAGGTGACGTCTGGGCTCGGCTTGGATTTCCCCGATGCCTACAAGCATGCTGAAACCATGGCTAAGCTTGCGCTCGCCATCAAGGAGCATGACAACGAGGGTTTTTGCCTGCTTCCGTTCTGCCGTACGGTCGAAATGGAAGCGGTAGGCGGCAACGTCAACTACGGCGACGCCAATACGGGTCCGCGTTCCGCGGTTCCCATCTGCGAGACGCCCGAAGACTTCCTCGCCCTGCCCGATATCGATTTTTCATGCGGGCGCGTACGCGAGGTTCTCGAGGCGTGCCGCATGCTGGCGAATGCCGGCGAGCATGTATGCTTGGAGATAGTCGGCCCTTGGACTCAGATGCAGTCACTGATGGAGTCGCGCAAGGTGATCAAGATGCAGCGCAAGCAGCCCGAGAAGACGGTCGAGGTCATGAACAAGATCGGCGACCAGCTGCTTCGCTACGTGGATGAAGCGCGGGATTGCGGGGTCGAGATCATCACGTATTCTGATTCTGCCGGATCGCTCGAGATTCTCAGCCCCAAGCTCATGGAGTGGTCGACGCGCGAGTTTACGTACCCCTTCATGAAAAAGCTCGTCGAGCACATCGACGGCACCATGGTGTTGCAGCTGTGCCCGAAGTTCGCCTACGCGCTTATTGATACGGGGTTAGCTGACGTGGTGGTTCACGATCTGGGGGAGAAGGTCGACTTCTTCGAGGCTATCCTCCAGCTGCGCGGTCAGCTGAAGATCGTGGGTCAGGCTTGCATCAAGAATTCGGGTGTGGCCATCGCGAACGGCAAGATCCGAGAGCTGGTGCTTGCGTGATGGAGCCTTCATCATCGCATGTGGTGTCCATGCCCAACGTACCGGGCATTTGTTGGAGCGGATCTCCTGCAGAGGTCCCTGCCACGGCGCCTTATTACGGCATGACCGAGGATGGCGCCGACAGGCGCATTCTCATCGCCTGCGCGATGATGGAGGACGAGGTTCGTTGTGCTTGGGAGAAACACGGGCGAGGTATGCGCATCATGTGGGTCGATCGAGGCTACCACGAGAAGCCCGATGTCCTGCGCGCCAAACTGCAGGAGATGATTGACGAAGCCGAGGAAGCGGGGGCCACGCAGGTGCTGCTTGCCATCGGCCTGTGCGGCAACGGGGCTGTGGGATTGTCGTGCAAGAGCGCAACGCTCGTCATGCCGCGTTTCGACGATTGCGTCAACCTGATGCTGCAAGCGGGCGAGCGCACCTGCCGCGGCCTTGCGAAGGCGGGCGTCATGTACCTGACGCGCGGATGGGCGCACGATGCCACGATGGTCACTGGGCAGCGTGAGCTGTGGGTGCGCAAATACGGTGAGCGTCGAGCGGATCGCCTGATGAAGTCGATGTGGGGCGCTTACCATGCGGTTTCGCTCATCGACAACGGCTGCTATGACCTCGAAGATGTGGAAAGCTACGCTCAGACATGCGCTAAGGCACTCGATGTGGGCATTCGCGTCGATCCGGGCAGCAACGACGTCATGGAGAAGCTCCTGTCCGGTAGATGGGATTGCGACATCCTGGTCTGCGAGCCGGGTCGGGCGATTATGCAGGAAGACTTCGACGACTGGAAAGAGAAGAAACATTAAAGGGGACAGTCCCCTTTAATGCGAAAACGAATCGAAGGGGACAGACCTCTTCGATGGCAATAGTGAATGCGGGTTGGGGCGAGTCGCTTTGCACAACCCGTTAGAGGGAAGGACAAAAGATGCTTACTGCGCGCGACAGGCTCGTTTCGGTGCTCGATGGAGAGGATGTTGATCGTCCACCTTGCATCTGCTCTGGCGGAATGATGAATATGGTCACAGTCGGTCTGCAAGACGAAATCGAGGTATTCTTCCCCGAGGCCCATTACGATGCCGAGAAGATGGCGGCGCTTGCAAAGGCCGTCTACGACAAGGGCTTTTTCGAAAACTACGGGGTGCCGTTCTGCATGACCGTCGAGGCCGAGGCCATGGGCGCCGAGGTTACCATGGGGCGCAAGGACCGCGAGCCGCATGTGACCGACTATGCGTTTGACGACGTGCGCAACTACAAACAGGTTAAACCGATGGATTTGGAATCGGGTCGTGCGAAAGTGGTGCTCGACGCGATTAAGATTCTCAAGTCGTACGACGATGGGGTGCCCATCGTCGGCAACCTCGTCGGCCCGATCAGCGTGGCCAGCTCCGTCATGGATGCCGTGAAGTACTACAAGCAGCTGCGCAAACAGAGGGAGCTTTCGCACGAGTACATGGATTGGATTACCGACGAGCTCATCCGCTTCGGCATTGCCCAGATCGAAGCTGGAGCTGATGTCATCGCAATCGCCGACCCCAGTGGCACCGGAGAGATCATGGGACCGGGACCGTTCCAGGAATACGCCGTGCCCTACATCGAGAAGCTCCAGCGTGCGTGCCAAGATGCAGGTGCGAAGACCATCGTGCACATATGCGGGCAAATGCACTCGGTGTACGATCAGATTGCGCAGATCAGCGCCGATGCACTGTCCTTCGACGCGGTCGTGCCCATCAAGGAGGCACGCAAGAACCTGCCTGGGCGCATCGTCATGGGCAATGTGAGCACGTTCGCCATCGAGCGCAAGGATGCCGAGAAGGTACGCCAACTTACCAGGACGTGCATACGTAACGGTTCCGATATCATCGCCCCGGCATGCGGACTCGGCATGGGCTCCCCATCCGAGAACGTTCGCGCCGTGCTCGAGGCGGTTAGAGAGACGGAAGTTGCCGCTGGATAGCCCTCAGTAGAAGGAATGCGACAAACGGCTTTTGTCGCATTTTGGGAAAAGGGCGGATGACCGGGCCTTCTGCAGCATTCGTGTTTTATATCGCACAAGTGGTGGCGCTCGACGTAAGAGGGCGTTCCATTAAAGGCGAAAGGCTTGCAATAAACTATAATTCCTACTGTTTTGGGAGGAGATGGTTTGATGAAGAAAACCCTGATTGCGGTTTGTCCCGTTTCCCTATGTGTGTTATTTGGCTGCAGCCAAAGTTCAACCACCTCACAAGAACAGGCAAGCGACTCTTCCACTTCAAGCACTTCGCAAGAACGGTCGAGCGTTTCCGATGTTTCGAGCGCGTCGCGAGAACAACCGAGCGGTTCAGAAGCATCCGATTCTGCCGACTCCGATGTGTGCGAAATCCCTACTGGGGAGATGCCCGAACATGATTTCGGCATTGATGAGGCTGAATACCTGGTGAAGACATATGGGTTGAGCAATGCGGACCGAACTGATCTGATCAGCTCAGATCAGTTCGCTTGGCTTGCCCAAAACAGAGTCCGAGCTGTTGTCGCGATTGCCGATCCTGAAGCGGGGTTGTCCAAGAACATGGTTTCTCTTGCGCAGAAGGGTGTGAATACGGCTGGCGGCACAGCGATGGTGTACGTTTACGAACCTAAGCGAGACGCCCCGGATGGGGATTGGGCCAAACTGACCGGAGAGCTCGCAAAGGCCGGCATCGCAAACCTCGAAGATGTTACCCCTGGCAGAATTGTGCAAATGAGCAAGCAAACCGTGGATGCGAATGGGTCACCCGCCCCTGTGACGAACGTCTTCACCGAGGTGGACGACATTGAGTATTCAGTGGCGGATGCATTCTCGCTTGCCTGTTGCGGATAAGAGGCCAGCAGAAATCAGCATCCCGCTCTTCTATTATGGCCCCGTCAGATAAAACTTGCCTTACACGATATACTTGCACGATGAGTTGTCGAGGGCATGCTGATACGTGGGCTATTGGGGCGTCAATGACCCACTGTGAAAAGGAGGCCTGTCGGTGAGCCAGCGAAAGCGCATCTCCTATCCTTTCTCTGCGATCGTCGGTCAAGACGCTATGAAGCGGGCGCTTCTGCTCGTTGCAGTGCAGCCGAAAATCGGTGGCGTGCTCATATTGGGCGAACGCGGTACGGCGAAGACGACGGCTGTGCGCGCGATGCCGGGAATCCTGGGAGATAAAACGCGCGTTGTTGAACTTCCCCTGAATGCGACGGAGGACCGGGTGGTCGGCACGCTGCACGTGGGCGCCCTCATGAAGAGCGGCGAGCGCAAGTTCGTTCCCGGCGTTCTATCGGAAGCTGACGGCCAGATTCTTTACGTGGACGAGATCAACCTGTTGGAAGACCATATTGTCGACTTGTTGCTCGATGCCGCCGCCACAGGCGTGTGCCATGTCGAACGAGAGGGCATGTCCGAGGAGTACCCCGCACGATTCGTGTTGGTGGGGACGATGAATCCCGAAGAGGGTTCATTGAGGCCGCAGTTGCTCGATCGGTTCGGGCTATCGGTGCGCGTCACGGGCAGCCTCTCACTGCAAGAACGCCTTGAGCTCGTCCGCAGGCAAGAAGCGTTCGAGGACGATGCTGAAGCGTTCTGTGCACGCTTCAGCGCGAGCGAGCAGCGCCTGGCCTTCGAGATCGCGCGCGCCAAGGAACTGTATCCTAACGTTGTTTTTCCTGATGACGTGGCTGAATTCTCCTCAGGGTTGTGCTCGGAGGTGTCGGTCGACGGTTACCGTGCCGATATCGCGATGATGCGCACTGCTCGGGCTGAGGCAGCTCTCGATGGACGCGGTCGCGTGACGCGGGACGATGTCCTGACGGCGGCGCGCTTTGTTTTGCCGCACCGCTTGAAGCGCCTTCCGTTCGAAGAGGTCGCCCTCGACGACAAGGTGTTGGAGCGCGCGATGAACGCGCTTGAGGAACGCGGCATCCAAGCGCCCAAGGACGAGGACGTGTCCGACGCTGAACCCGTGTCTGTTCCCGTCGAGCTGCCATCGGGAGCTGTGGACGAAGGAAAAAAAGCATAGGGGCAGCGCGTAGCCGGACGCTGCCCCTGACCGACGTCAAGACGGCCGAGTTTCGCGCAAAGCCGATAGAATCGGTTCAAAGCCGTGTTGACCGGGCTATCTTGGCGCGCCGCGGCATCAAGGGAAAGACGATGCAGAAGGGGCGTTGCATCGGCTACACCCAGAACCGTTCGTCAGGCGAAATCCATGCTGTCGGAAGCGTCGTCACCCAACTTATAGCAGGTGAGACTCTCGAAGACGGTTTGCGCGAGGAGCATGTGCGGTATCGCAAGATCGCCGGACGCGGTAGGCGGAACATCCTGTTCATCGTAGACACGAGCGGGTCCATGATCGCGTCGGGACGCTTGTCGCTTGTGAAGGGATGCGTGGTCTCGTTACTCAGCGATGCCTATGTCACGCGAACGAGAGTCGCGATTGTCGGCTACGGAGGGATGAAGGCGCGGCTGATCTTGCCGCTCACGTCTTCCGCTGAAATGGCCGCTCAGCGTATCGATGCGGCCAAGGGTGGCGGCTCGACGCCGCTGCTCGATGCGTTTAGGCTTGCCATGCGGCTGCTGGATGGGGTGCAGGACGAGCCTGCCGAGGTGGTTCTCCTCTCAGATGGCGGCTACGATCGTTCGCGGAACATGTCGTCAGCGCATGTCATCAGCGGATTTGGCGAGTTCTGCAAGAAGAGGAACGTGCCGATTTACTTCATCGATTCGAGCGGTGGTACTCGCACGGCCCAACAGCGTGCAAAACGGCTTGCCAAGGCGCTTCACGCAGACTATCGGCGGTTGGAAGATATGCGTGCCGAGGAGCTTGCGGAATACGTGAGCCAAGGGTTTTAGCCGGGCTTTCGCAGACGTGTGTGGTTTTGGTTCGCACACACGTGGGAACTCGTCTGGGTGCTCCAACTCCGTTATACTGCCTTCTTGCAGTTGTTCGAGAGTCTCGAAAGGACTAGGACGGCGCTATGTTCCGAACCTGGTCAGGTCCGGGAGGAAGCAGCCATAAGGGACCGCTGGTGAGCGTCCTAGTCTTTTCGGGACTCTTTTCGCTGCTAAGCCCCGAGGCGCATCGTCTTGGCATTCGAGCTTCGCTTACGGCACGAAGGCCGCTGCGATCAGCTCACGAGCCAATACGCATAGCTTTGGGGTTTCGTCATTAAAGGGGGCTGATCCCTCTAATGGCAAAACGCATTAAAGGGGACTGTCCCCATTAATGCGATTATGAATAGCGCAGTAGTTGCGATAGGGAGACCATGGGTTTCATCGATTTCATAATCAGCTTCTTGAAGGACCCGCGGACGCAGATCGCGGCTTGGATTGCAGCGCTTGGACCCGTTCTCGTGTACTGCCCGCTGTTCTTGGTCGTGTTCATCGAGACCGGCGTGGTGTTCTTCCCGTTCTTGCCAGGCGACTCGCTGCTATTCGCCTGCGGCGTTTTCTCGGCTGAGGGGTGGGGGCTCAACCTGTTCGTCACGCTGGGCGTGTTCTATGCAGCCGCCATCCTGGGCAACACGTCCAATTACTGGATCGCCCGTTTCTTCGGCAGCCGGATCATCGACTCGGGGAAGGTCAAGGCGCTCACGCCCGAGCGCATGGCCAAGCTCGACCACTTCTTCGAGAAATACGGTGGCCTGACCATCGTCATCACGCGTTTCATGCCGTTCTTCCGCACGTTCGCGCCGTTCATCGCCGGGACGGGCCATATGAACTTTGCCAAGTTCACGTTGTTCAACGCTATCGGCGGAATCAGCTGGGTGAGCCTGTTCGTGCTGGTGGGCTACTTCTTCGGCGGCGTGCCGTTCGTGCAGCAGCATTTCAGCACCATCGTCGTGGGCATCGTGCTCATCTCGGTTTTGCCAGGCATCATCGGCGCCATCAAGGGGGCTTTGAGCTCGCGGAAGCGCTAGTTCCGGCAAACGAGACTTTGACAAAGGTGTGACCCCTTTGTCTCATTTTTACAGTTGACGGCGCGCCTCGATGGCGCGGGAGAGCGTGACCTCGTCCACGAAATCAAGCTCGCCGCCCACGGGCATGCCGCTGGCGAGTCGCGTGACCGTAATGCCGAGCGGCTTCACCAGCCGCGCGATGTAGGCGGCAGTGGTTTCGCCTTCCACGTTGGGATTCGTGGCCAGGATGACCTCCGTGACGTCCTCGGAGGATAGGCGGCGCAGAAGCTCGGCGATCCGCAAGTCGTCGGGGCCGATACCCTCCATGGGGGAGAGCTCGCCGCCGAGCACGTGGTACAACCCCGCAAACGATCCCGTGCGTTCGATGGCGGCGATGTCGCGCGGCTCGCTGACGATGCAGATTACCGTGCCATCGCGGTCGTCGGATTGGCAGATCTCGCAAAGCTCGGCTTCAGCGTAGTTGAAGCACCGATTGCAGAAATGCACGGTTTGCTTGACCTCGGTGATGGCGTCCGCCAGGCGCAATACGGTGGCAGCATCCGTATTCATCATCCAGTACGCGATGCGCTGCGCCGACTTGGCGCCGATGCCTGGAAGGCGCTCCAGCTCGTCGAGGAGCTTTTGAAGGGCCGGTGCCGATTGCATGGCTAGAACAGCCCCGAAAGATTGAGGCCGCCCGTCACGGCTGCCATTCTCTGTTCGCCTGCTTCCGAGATGCCGCGCAGTGCGCCGTTCACGGCAGCGACGACCATGTCTTGCAACATCTCGATGTCGTCAGGGTCAACGGCGTCTGGGTTGATTTCGATGCTCTCGATTGTTCCGTTGCCGAGCGCCGTCGCCGTCACCATGCCGCCGCCTGCGGTGGCGCTGAACGTCATGTCGTTGACTTCCTCTTGTGCGCGGGCGAGTTCGAGCTGCATCTGCTGCGCTTGCATCATCAAGTCGTTCATATCCATGGAAAGGCTCCTTTACCTAGTGGTTGCGGTTATGCGGCGGGATTAGTTGTCAACTTCGCTGAAGATAACGCCTCCCCCGAAGCCTGCTTGCAGCAGGGCTTCGACATCGGTTGGCTCCTTGGTTTGGGCTTCATTGGGCGCTGCGCTCGATTGCGCAGGCGGGACACTTGCAGACGGGTTGCTTGCAGGTGCATCGCTTGCCTTGAACGGGGCTGCGTCGTAAGGGGCTGCATTGTAGGCGATGTCCTCGTAGGGGATCTCCTCGTAGGGAACTTCCTCGTAAGGGGGTAAATCATCGTACGGAGGCATGTCGGCGGCGGGGGGAGCGGCTTGCGCTTCAGGCGGGCGAATGCGCGCCTCGGGCGAAACAGCTTGCGCCTCCGGGGGAGCAACGTGCGTCTCCAGGGGAGCAACGTGCGCTTCCGGGGAGGCGGCGTGCGACCCCCGCATAGCGCCGTCGTCCGCAAAATGCTGGCCCATTGCGCCCGAGCGCGCTGTTACAGCCGAATTGGGTTGAACCGCCGTTTTCCGTTGAGGCTGGGTTTCGGCTTGCACGTCGGGCGTGCGCTGGGATTTCGGGGCATCCTGCTGGTCTGCGCGCCCGTACGTGAACGGCACAGGGGTGCCGACCGCATGCGCAAGCGCGTTTGCGAGGGCGTCTTGGACTTCGGGTTTCTGCACGGCGCTGTAGGCGAATGCCGCCTCAGCGGGAAACACGACCCTCAATGTGGCAGCGCTCTCGTCGAAGCGCGCCTTGGTGTTCATGAACAGCACGCCGTAGGCTTGCTTCTGCTTCTTCACGGCGGAAAGAGCCGCTTGCCAGATGCGCTGGACCGTGGCGGGGTTGGAGAGCATGGCCAGCTTTCCTGCGTCGGGCGATTCGGAGGAAGTCTCGGCCGCTAGAGGTGCTGTGCCCGATGGGGCGTTTTCCTGAGTCATGGCGTAACTGTCCATCGAGTCAGCACGGGCGTGTTTTGGAGCCGACGAACGCTCGGAAGCATAGGTTTGCCCGGGCTGGGCGCCATGGTTTTGCATAGGAAAGTCGTCAGCTGTGATCTTGAATTCACGCGAGGGTTGCACCTTCGCGCTTCCCATCATGTGAACGCGCACTTTCGGGGAATCTTGAGGTTGAGGTGCGAAATTCGTCTCGGCATCGAAGGCTTGGCCTGCGATTTCATCGTCTTCGATGGGGTTGAGGGAAGCATTGTGCAGGGGCTGTCCGGGCACAACATGGGCAACTGCGGAATAGCCGCTCTCCAAGGCCTCGATGCGCTCGGCGAGCGCTTCCAAGGTCAAGTCGGAATCGGGGCGCACCATGCGGGTGAGGGCTATCTCGAATGCCAGACGTGGATTGGACGATGTCTTGAGTTCGGAGGACAAATCGCCGAGCACGCCCATGAGGCGGGCGAGGCGATCGGGGCCGAACCACTGCAGCTCGTCTATGAGCTCGTGGCGCGTCGTCTCGTTTATCTCGAGGTCGACATCGTCTCCGACGAGCGACAACACGTAGAGGTTGCGAACACGCTCGGCCATGTCGCGCACGAATTGCGCCAAGTCGGCGCCGGTCTCGACATAGGCGGCTGTCCAGCGGAAGCAGCTCGCAACGTCTCGTCTACCCACATGCCTGACGATCTCCGCCATGTCGTTCGAATCGATCGAGCCCAGCAACCGCTCGGCACCTGCCAACGTGACCTTGCCGTTCTCGAAGGCGATGATCTGCTCGAGCGAGGTGAGCGCGTTGCGCAGTCCGCCTTCGGCGCGGTGCGCGATCAGGTCGAGCGCCTCGCCCTCGAATTCCACGTCCTCGGCAATGCAGATGGCGCCGAGGCGCGACACCATCGATTCGGGGGTGATGCGGCGGAAATCGAACCGCTGGCAGCGCGAATGGATGGTTTCGGGGACCTTCTGCGGATCGGTTGTGCAGAGCACGAACACGACATGGGGCGGAGGCTCTTCCAGCGTTTTCAGGAGCGCGTTGAACGCGGCCACCGACAGTATATGGACCTCGTCGATGATGTAGACCTTGCTGCGCCCGCGCGTCGGTGCGAATTGGACGCGGCTGATGATCTCTTCGCGCACGTTCTCGACGCCCGTGCGGCTTGCGGCATCCAGCTCGTAGACGTCGGGATGCAGGCCTTCGGCCACGAGGCGGCAGTCCTCGCATGTTCCGTCGGGGTCGGGCGTTGGACCCGATTGGCAGAGCAGCGCTTTTGCCAGCAGTCGGGCGGTGGTCGTCTTGCCGGTGCCGCGCGGCCCGCAGAACAGGTAGGCGTGGCTGACCTTGTCTTGGGCGATGGCGTTTTTCAGCGTGCGTTCGATGGGTTCTTGTCCCACCACGTCCTCGAACACTTGAGGGCGGTATTTCCTGTACAGTGCTTCGGCCATGAGCTTCCGTTCCTATGCGTCCCCTGTTGCAACAGGGAGTGCGTTTCATCGGGGCATCGGGTGCTTTCGACGCTTGGTGCGTTGGACGTGTTGATGCCCTCTTGCGTTGTGTCTAGTTGTCAGCATCCATTTTACTATGTTGGCGATGCAGCAAAAGCAAGAAGCCGCCGCATGCCCCTTAGGTATGCGGCGGCTTCCTCTCCAAGAAGACGGTGGAGTTCGTCCCCTCCCAGAAACAAGGCTCCACGTCGTAGAAAAAGCGTGTTTGCACAACAAAACCGTTTACGGGGATTATACCACCGCTCACCCTGAAATGACCCGACAAATTACAGCAAGTCTGCTGCCTGCTCAGCAGTCATTATTGATTTATCTGGTCACTATATCGGCAAAATCGGGTTCGGAAAGGCGCTCCGCGATGTTCGACGGCGCATTCCGGTAATCTCTCGCTTTCCTACTGTATGAACGACTCCAAAACCAGTTGGGCACGCGTGCCTATGGGAAGGGGATTCGTGTTCAGGAATTCCGGTATAGCGGCTATGGGCAGCTCGAAGACCTCGATGAGCTCGTTGGGTTCGGTGTGGGCCTCGCTGGCCTTCTCGGCTTCGACGAACACCACCTGTACCGTCTCGTCGGTGAAGCCCGTCGAAGAGAAGCCCGCTTGCGGCAACACCCTGACCTGCGCGTCAGCGGACACCGTGTAGCCGGTTTCCTCTTCCATCTCGCGGCAGGCGCAGCGCACCACGTCCTCTCCCGGATCTATGAGGCCGGCAGGGAATGCGATGCACCAGCTGTTCAGCGGGTAGCGGAATTCCCGGATCATCACGAGCGTGTCGCGCGGCGTGCGCGCGACGATGCACACGGCATCAGGCGTTGCCTGGTTCAGGTCGCCCGCCGCATCGGCGGAGGGCGTAGAGGCTGTTTCGCATCCCGTGGGCGAGGCTGCGCTTTCCGCAAGAACGGCCCGGCTGATGCGGCCCCGCTCCTCGAGTCCTGCGCGGAAAGCTTCGAGCTTTTTCCGCGAGGCGCATTCGTAGCTGTGCATTCTGCCGTCGGGCATCTCGTACGTCAGGATGTATTTGTTCACCCAGCCGCTCGACAGCTGCTCGATACCCGTCAATTTCGGATGCTGCGCCATGATGCCCCTTTCGCGCGCTTGCCTTTGAACGATGGTAACCCAGCTTGGCTCCGCTTTGCGCCTGAAGGGTTGATTTGCCGAAAACTCGTGCAGAACGAGCGCGGGCGGGCCAGGCGGGCTCTAAAAACGAGCGCGGGGGAGGGCCGAGTGGGTCTTTGAGAGCTTGCCATAGGCGACTGGGCAGGTCCCAAGGACGAGCGCGGACCGGGTGCGCTTCCGTTCCCCTGCGGGCCGGGCGCGTTTCCAATTCTCCATAGTCTGTTCGATTGACGAACCCCCTCCAATAGTGCGAACATATGTTTGAATAAAAGGAGAGGGAGCCGGCGGGCTCTTGCGGAAAACTTGCTTTTGAACAGGCCTTACACAAGGCTTAGCTCAGTGCGCGAATACGGCGGAAGGAGGACTTGTGGACCGCGTCATCTTGCACAGCGACATGAATTCGTTCTACGCGAGCGTCGAGCAGGCCGAGCGGCCCGAGCTTAGGGGGAAGCCCGTCGTGGTAGCGGGGAAGGAGGAGCTGCGCCATGGCATCGTGCTGACGAAGAGCATCGAGGCCAAGAAATACGGTATCAAGACGGCTGAGGCCCTATGGCAGGCACGTGCGAAATGCCCGGACCTCATCGTGCTGCCGCCGCGCTACAAGCTGTACCGCCGCTATTCGGAGATGGCGCGCAACATCTACTATCAGTACACCGACCTCGTCGAACCGTTCGGGCTCGACGAATGCTGGCTCGACGTGACGGGTTCGCTGCCCCTTCACGGAGGCGATGCCCTTGTCGTGGCGCGTGAGATCTCGGAACGCGTGAAGGCAGAGTTGGGATGCACCGTCTCCATCGGCGTCTCATGGAACAAGATCTTTGCCAAGTTCGGCAGTGACTACAAGAAACCCGATGCCATCACGCCCATCACGCGCCGCAACTACAAGGACATCGTATGGCAGTCGCCCGTGCGCGATTTGCTGTACGTGGGCCCGGCGACCGAACGCAAGCTGCATGCGTACGGCATACGCACAATCGGCCAGCTGGCGGGCGCATCCGATGCATACTTGCGGCGCCGTTTCGGCAAGGTCGGGTTCGTGTTGCGCACCTTCGCCCTCGGGTTGGACGACACGCCCGTGAAACCGTACGACCCGACCGCGCGCGACGTGTGGCGCGAGGTGAAAAGCTATGGCAACGGCCTTACGGCACCGCATCCCATAACCGACGCCGCTGACGCCCGCGCCCTTATCTGGCTGCTTTCCGAGTCGGTGGCCCAGCGCATGCGCGCCGACGGCGTGAGGGCCCGCACCATCGCCATCGGCGTGCGCAGCGATGTGGACCTTTCGGGTTACGGATGCCAGACGAAGTTGAAGGAGCCCACGGCGGCCACGCGCCTGGTGGCGCATGCGGCCTGGGCGCTCTTGTCAGCATGCGAGACGTTCGACGAGGAGCATCCCGTACGCGCCCTGCATGTGCGGGCAACCGACCTGGTGGAAGTCGATCCCGTCTGCCAGCTCTCGCTGTTCGAGCCCGCCTGCCCCGATTGGGAGGGGCTCGACCTGTGCATCGACGAGCTGCGCCGCCGTTTCGGCAACACGTGCATCGTGCGCGGCACCGAGCTGCTGGACGCCTCACTTGCGGGGCTCGACATCAAGGACGAGAACACGGTGCATCCGGTGGGGTACTTCCATCGATGACGCCCGGAGTCGTTTTGTCTGGCACCTGGCGGGTTGCAAGGGGGTGTGGATTTCGGCTTCGTTATACCCCGGGCCTCTCCGCCTCGAAGCTGTCTGGTTGTGAGGGGCGTTGGGAAAGGGGCTGCGTCTTTCCTGGTGGAAGGGCGGGACGCTCAGAAGGGCAACCGTTCTTTTGCCCGATGAGCATAGAACCCAAAGGTAGGTGAGAGGTCATGGTGAAGGGAATCGAGAGTCGTCGCAAGCATTACGTGCAGGTGCTTGCGCGCACCGACGAGGATGGTCACATCACGCCCGTTTCCATAACCTGGGACGATGGGAGAACGTTCGAGATCGACCGCGTGCTGGACGTGCGCCAGGCCGCCTCGTTGAAAGTGGGGGGCACCGGTGTGCGCTACCTCGTGCGCATAGGGAAGGCCACCACGTACCTTTTCCACGAGGACCCGCGTTGGTTTGTGGAGGAGAAGGTGCTTGACTACCCGCCGTCGGCGTAAAGGCCCGAGTACATGGTGCTGTCATTGTTGTCGAACTCGGCATTTGAAGCCGACATGATGTAGTCATGTGAGCTCTTGAACTCGCCCGCCGAGGTGGAGAGGCGAGTGCCGAAGATCTCTATGGCCCCGATGTTCGACTTGCACGAGACGGTGACGGAGTTGCCCCAGGTGCTGCCATGCGCCGAATACTCGATTGGACCGTAGTCTGGGATTTCGGTGGTTCCCGCGAAGTCGAACTCCTTGTCGGCACAAGACCCTTCGAACTCCATGTCGAGCTCGTCCCCGATCACGAGGCGTGCGATTATACGCTCGCCCTCGCTTTTGAGCGCCAGGGTTCCGCGCTTGTGGCGCTTGGGGGTGTCCACTGCGATGTCGAACGTGCCTTGAATCATGGGAACCTCTTTTCTGTTGCCGTGCGGTCCCATTATCGCGCAAAACTCCCCCGTCTGTCCCTCCCTGTTCTTGCGGGCCGTTAACCTTCAGTCAGCGCGATTTTGAAATATAAGCTTAAAGCCACTGATCAGGCATTATGTAGTCGTTCTCAGGTTTCGAGCCTGTGATTGCCTTTGGGTATTTCTCAACTTATCGCGATTCTGACGTTGACCTCCGTTGTCTAGGGGTCAATTATCCGCCGCGTTTTCTCACCCAGGCCGGTTCTGGGTTTACGAGTCTTCTTCCGTCATGCACGTAGCGGGAGGCTGCTTGTTTGCAGTACTCTTTGAGGGCAATGGTTTCACGGAATTCCGCTGGTGATGGAGGTCGTATGAGCTCGAGCAAAGACGAGGTGAAAAAGCTGCGCCGTCGAGAGCTGATGGCAGCGCGCGCGGATATGGGAGAAGAGGGCCGTGCGGCCGTCGATGCGGCGATTGCCGATCAGTTGAAGGCGCTTCCCGAATACCAGCAGGCCGACTTGGTGCTCCCGTACCTCTCGTTCGGGGCCGAGATCGATACGCGCGCGATCATCCGCGATGCGTGGTCGAAGGGGAAGACGGTGGCGTTGCCCCGCTGCGTCGAGGGCACGCGCGAAATGCGCTGGTATCGCGTTGAATCGTTCGACGGCTTGGTGAAGAGCCGTTTCGGCGTGGACGAGCCCGCCGAGAATCCCGCGTTCGAAGTGGATCCGTCACAATCGGAAAACGCAGTCGCCCTGGTGCCCGGCCTGGAATTCGACCGCCAGGGCTATCGGCTTGGCTACGGCGGCGGTTTCTACGACACGTTCCTCTCGGCGTTCCCCGGTGTGTCCGTGGGGCTTTGCCGCAGCAAGTTCCTGCAGGACGACCCGATCGACCGCGATGTCCACGACTTGTCTGTCGGAATTATCGTGACCGACGCCGAAGTCGTGCGACTCTCGTAAACAGGGGAGAGCGGCGAGCGGGTTGGGGTGGCGGCAGCTAGGCGTTGGTGGTGGCAAGCGGGCGCGGGTTGCGGCAATCGGGTCGATTGAAGCCCCACGGCGCTTGCGCGAGGATGCAGTTTGCTATACTCTCGTATGTATCTGTTCAGGGCGAGGTGGAACTCCTCACTGGCGGTAACGGGCATATCCCGGAGTCCGCGACCCGCGAAAGCGGTTGACCTGGTGAAAGTCCAGGACCAACGGTTAAAGTCCGGATGGAAGAACAGGCATGCGAAGCAATGCTTCGTGCCCGGCTTTTGCAATGGCGCGCGCTGTGCGCAGATGTCGGTGCGCGAGGGGCCCCGAGGCTCGTCTCCAGGCCCTTGCATTGCGGAGCGTACTTGCAGTTCCTTTGGCCCGCAGATGTGCGGGCTTTTCTTTTGCCTGTTGGCAGGAGGCGTCTGGTCGGCACGTCATGTCGCTGTGCGAAGGAGGGATACGAATGGCCGATATGGTTAAAGACATAACGGAGCTCGATTGCGCGTGCATGAGGCGTGCTGTGGAGCTTGCGCGCGCGGGCGCGGGATGGACAAACCCGAACCCGTTGGTGGGAGCTGTAATTGCACGAGATGGGGTCATTATCGGCGAGGGCTTCCATGAGCGCTACGGACAGGCCCACGCCGAGCGGAACGCGCTGGCGGATTGCGCGTCGCGCGGCCAGAGCGCGGCTGGCGCGACGATGTACGTGACGCTGGAGCCGTGTTGCCATACGGGCAAGCAGCCGCCGTGCACCGAGGCTGTCGTCGAGGCGGGCATCGCGCGCGTGTTCGTGGGCAGTCGCGATCCCAACCCGCTTGTGGCGGGCAAGGGCAACGCGTTTCTGCGCGAGGCGGGAATCGAGGTCGTCGAAGATGTCCTGCGTGACGAATGCGACGCGCTGAACCCGATCTTCTTCCACTACATCACCACCAGGCGTCCCTATGTCGTCTCGAAATGGGCTATGACGCTCGATGGCAAGATCGCCACGCACACGGGCGATTCCCGTTGGGTTTCGAACGAGCAGTCGCGCGCAGACGTGCACGAGCTCCGGCATAGGCTTGCCGCAATCATGGTGGGCAAGGGCACGGTTGCGCGGGACGACCCGTCTCTGACGGCCCGTCGTGACGAGCCGAGCAACCAGCCCCTGCGCATCGTGGTCGACTCGCGGCTCAGCATTTCAAAGGAAAGCCAGCTCGTACGCACCGCGCGTGAGGTTCCCGTGCTCGTGGCGACGGCGCTGCGTTCGGACGACCCGAAGGCGCTTCGCCTGGCGCAGCTCGGCGTGGAGGTCGTGAGCGTTCCGAACGATTTCGGAAAGGTCGATTTGGCGGCTCTCATGGACGAGCTCGGCGCGCGCGGGGTCGACTCCGTGCTTGCGGAAGGCGGAGGCGGACTTCACGAAGCCCTGTTTAAAGTGGGGTTGGTGAATCAAGTAACCGTGTACGTCGCTCCGAAAGTGGTAGGGGGCATCGATGCCAAGAGCCCGGTCGAAGGTGCGGGCGTCGACCTGATGGCAGAAGCTTACCTGTTGGGCGAGCCGAAGGTCGAGCTGTTTGGCAACGACGTGAAACTCACGTACGGGTGCGTCTCGCATGATGCTTCCGCTGTTGTGGGCGAGGCATCCGTTGCAAGCGGTGCTGTCGTTACGGGCAAAGCCGCCGATTCAGATGGGAAGGGCGGCTCCTTTGGACAATCGGGGAGAGGTGAGCGCTGATGTTCACCGGTATAGTCGAAGAGCTGGGAAGCGTCCGGCGCGTGCTGCCAGGGTCTCGTGCGGGGAAGATCGTCATCGCCGCGCACAAGGTGCTCGAGGGCACGCGCACGGGCGATTCGATTGCGGTTAACGGCGTGTGCCTGACCGTCGTTGCGCTCGGGGATGACGAGTTCACCGCCGACGTGATGCCCGAAACCCTGCGGAAAACGGGGCTCGGGCAGTTGAAGGTGGGCGATCCGGTGGACCTCGAGCGGGCGATGGCCGCCGACGGCCGCTTCGGCGGGCATATCGTCTCGGGTCACATCGACGGCACCGGCCGGATCAGGGAGATGCGCCAAGAGCAGAACGCGGTTGTGGTCAGCATCGAAGCGCCGGCTCACATCATGAGGCTCATCGTGGAGAAGGGTTCGATAGCCATCGACGGCATTTCCCTGACGGTTGCATCGGTGGCGCAGGCGTCGTTTACGGTGAGCATCATTCCCCATACGGCTGCCGAGACGGTGCTGTTGAAGAAACGCGCCGGCGACATGGTGAATCTGGAAAACGACATCGTGGGGAAGTACGTTCAGAAGCTTTTATCGGACATAACTGCGGAATCCGGGAAGGAGCCCGTTTCCAGTGGTAAGGGCCTAACTCTGGAGTATCTACAAGCGAACGGTTTTTAAGACGGAAAGAGGGATGGAGTAACCGATGAACACGGTTGAAGAGGCAATCCGCGAATTGCAGGTCGGTCATCTGATCTTGGTCGTGGACGACCCGGATCGGGAGAACGAGGGCGACCTCATCTGCGCGGCCCAGTTCGCCACGACGGCGAACGTCAACTTCATGGCGACGAACGCCAAGGGGCTCATCTGCATGCCCATGAGCTCCGAGCTTGCGCATAAGCTCAATTTCACGCAGATGGTCAGCGAGAACACCGACAACCACGAAACGGCTTTCACGGTTTCGGTCGACCATGTGGACACGACGACGGGCATCTCCGCCGCGGAGCGCTCGGTGACGGCGCTCAAGGTCGTGGAGGAAAGCTCGCGCCCCGAGGATTTCCGCCGACCCGGGCACATGTTCCCCCTCGTTGCCAAGCCAGGTGGCGTGCTCGAGCGCAATGGTCATACCGAGGCGACGGTCGACCTGCTCCGCCATGCCGGCATGAAGCAAGCGGGCCTGTGCTGCGAGGTCATGCGCGAGGACGGCACGATGATGCGCACGTCCGAGCTCATGCAGAAGGCGGAGGAGTGGGGCATCGCGTTCATCTCCATCAAGCAGCTGCAGGATTACTGCCGCGCGCATGATAATCACATGCAGGAGGTGGCGGTCGCGAGCCTGCCCACCGACTTCGGCGACTTCGTGGCACACGGCTTCGTGAACGACATCACGGGAGAAGAGCATATTGCCCTGGTGAAAGGCGAGATTGGAAACGGGCGCGATGTGCTGTGCCGCGTGCATTCGGAATGCCTGACAGGCGATGTGTTCGGGAGCCGTCGATGCGATTGCGGCGAGCAGCTGCACCGCGCCATGGAGCAGATCGAGGCCGAAGGCCGTGGGATCTTGCTGTACATGCGCCAGGAAGGCCGCGGCATCGGGCTCATGAACAAGCTGAAAGCGTACAAGCTGCAAGAGGAGGGCCTCGACACCGTCGACGCCAACGTGGCGCTCGGCTTCGAGCCTGACCTGCGCGAGTACTGGAGCGGCGCGCAGATCTTGCGCAACCTGGGGTGTCGCACGATTCGCCTGCTCACGAACAACCCCGACAAGATTTACGGACTCACGGACTTCAACTTGGAGATAACCGAGCGCGTGCCCATCGAGGTGGCCCCGCAGGAGCATGACCTTAAGTACCTGCAGACGAAGGCTGTGAAAATGGGCCACATGCTCGAAGATGTGCTCTGAGGAATTCGAGTTAGGAACAGGTAACGAGGCGGCAGGTCGGCATAAGGAGAAGAGCCTGTTGCCAGGAAGGGAGAGAACATGGCAGTGAAGTACTTGGAAGGCAACGTCGTAAGCGAGGGAATCAAGGTTGCCATAGTCGGTGCACGTTTCAACGAGTTCATCACGAGCAAGCTCATCGGCGGGGCGATCGATGCCCTTGTGCGCCATAACGTGTCCGAGGACGACATCACCGTCGCCTGGGTTCCGGGCGCGTTCGAGATCCCGGTAATTGCCCAGAAGCTCGCCGAGAGCGGCAAATACGACGCGATCATCGCCGTCGGCGCCGTCATCCGTGGCGCGACGAGCCATTACGACATCGTGTGCAACGAAGTCTCGAAGGGCATCGCCCAGGTTTCGCTCAAGTACGGGATTCCCGTCCTCAACGGCGTGCTGACGACCGACACGATCGAGCAGGCCATCGAGCGCGCGGGCACGAAAGCGGGCAACAAGGGCTTCGAATGCGGCACTGGTGCCATCGAGATGGTGAACCTTATTAGGCAAATTTCCTAACGGTGATTTGCTCTGCCGACCTGTGGTACCCCATCTTGGCGAAGGCCGCTTCGCTCGCGCTTCAAGCCAATCTGTGGCACCACAGGCGCCCTCGCTGACTTACCATAGGCACGCTCGCTGACTTGCCATGGGCGAGCTGCGACGTTTTGAGGCACGCTCGATGAGTTACATAGGCGAGCGGTGGCGCTTGAAGCCGATGACCTGCATCTTCATTTGGATTTGGATTACCTAATGACAGCATCCACGATCATATTCGATTTCGACGGCACGTTGCACGATAGCCTGTACATCTACCGCATCGCGTTCGCTCGTGGGTATCAATGGCTCGTCGAGCAAGGGAAAGCGCCGCAGCGAACGCTGACCGAAGCCGACATGGCCGCAAATATCGGCTTGACCGCACAGGAAGCTTGGGGCCGCATCTGCCCCGACATCCCCTGGGGCGTGTCGAAAGACGCTGCCGCGCGGGTGGGTCGGATGATGGACGAGCTCATCTCCGATGGGACGGCGCGTCTGTACCCCGGGGTTCCCGAAATGCTGGCGCAGCTCAAAGAAGCGGGTTACACGCTCGTGTTCCTGAGCAACTGCCGCAATGCCTACTGCGATGCCGTGCGAAAGTCATTCGGGTTCGATGCCTGGTTTGACCGCTACTACACTTCCGAGCAGTTCGGCGGCGCTCCGAAGGAAGAGATTTTCCTGACCATCCGAGACGAGGTGGCTGGTCCGTATATCGCCGTCGGCGATCGGTACAAGGATTTGGAACTTGCGCGCGCGCATGACCTGGCGAGCATAGGCTGTTTATATGGCTACGGCTCGCGGGAGGAGCTCGAGGGGGCTACCAAGCTTGCCGAGCATCCGGAAGACATACCCGCGCTGGTTCGTGAGATTGACGAGGCCCGATAACAGCGCGGATAGCTACGCGCCAAGGAGTTTGGGCCGAAAGGAACGACATGGCTTTATACACGATGGACGACACGTTCGATTATGGGCTCTTCGCAGGCGCGTCGTGCGCAATTGGCGTGTTCGACGGGCTTCACGTCGGGCATCGGTACCTCATTGGCCAGGCCGTGGGAACGGCGCAAGGTGAATCCCGGTCGGCGGCCATCACATTCGATATCGACCCCGACGAGGTGTTTCATCCCGAGCGTTTGAAGAAGCTCATGAGAAACGCCGACAGGCTCGACGCATTGACGAAGTCGGGCGTCGACGATGTGGTGGTAATACCCTTTACGGAGCCGTTGTACAAACTTGGTCCGGAGGAGTTCCTTGCCCTCGCTTTCTCCGATGGCGCGCCGGCTCATCTGCATGTTGGAATAGATTTCCGTTTCGGCGCCAAGGCTGCCGGCACCGTGGAGACGCTTCAGGAGTGGGGAAGGCACACGGGATGCGATGTGCATCCGCATCACCTGGTGACCTCGGACGGGACTCCTGTGACGGCCACGCGCATCCGCAAGCTGCTGCTCAGCTGCGATGTGAAGGAGGCTGCGCGTTTGATGGGGCATCCGTATTCGCTGCGCGAGACCGTCCGGCCTGGTCGTGGGCAGGGCAGCGGCTTCGGTTTCGCCACGGCCAACCTGATCGTCCAGCCTCACGACCGCGTGCTCGGCGAGGGCGTGTACGCTGCCTACGCGACTGTTGACGGCACGCGTTGCAAGGCTGCCGTATCGGTGGGGGTGTCGCCCACGTTCGAGGCCACGTCCACTGCCAATATGGAAGTGCACATCCTTGATTTCGAGGGTGATCTGGTGAACCAGCCCATCACCGTCGAGTTTGTCGAGCATTTGCGCCCCATGATCAAGTTCGATTCCACCGAAACGCTCATCAGCACGATCAAGGCAGACATACAATGGGTCCGCGATAACTTGTAGGGGGAGCGCCCCATCCGCCCCTCCGCTTAAGTGCGGGCAAACCGCTCCTGCGCTTGTCGCAGTCCGCGAAACAGCGTCGGGGTGGATGGAGCGCAGTTTTCAGAGGGCTGTTCGCTTGTCTGGCTCGTTGCAAAGGAAGGAAAAGCATGCCACGCGAGTCTATGAAGTCAAAACGCGAAAGGGCGCTTACCGTATGCGAGCGCATGGCGGAGCACTATCCTAACGCGCAACCTGCGCTCGAGTTTGGCGGTGACCCCTTCCGCCTGACCATAGCCGTGTTGCTTTCAGCCCAGACGACCGACGCCGCCGTGAACAAGGTCACTCCCGTGCTCTGGGAGCGATACCCGACCATCGAGGACCTTGCTGCGGCGAACGTGTCGGACGTGGCGGAGATACTGCATTCCATAGGGTTCTTCCGCACGAAGGCAGCCAACTGCATCAAATGCGCCCAGATGGTCCTCTCCGAATTCGGGGGAGAGGTGCCGCAGACCTACGAAGGCCTTCAGCGCCTGCCCGGCGTGGGTCGGAAGACCGCCAACATCGTGATGAATGCCGGGTTCGGCGTTGTCGAGGGCATTGCGGTGGACACGCATGTGTTCCGAATCGCCCATAAGTTGAAGCTCTCGAATGCCAAGGACGCGAGCAAGACCGAACAGGACCTGCTGAAGCTCATCCCGAAGGAACTCTGGGAACCGGTCAACCACCAGTGGATATTGTTCGGCCGCGAGATCTGCAACGCCAAACGTCCCAAGTGCGACGAATGCTTCCTCGTGGACGTATGCCCCTCCTGCGGCAAGTAGGGCGTGTTAAAGGGACGGGAAAACGCCCAAGCCTTCCAAGAGCACTTTCACGCCGATGAGCACGAGGACGATGCCGCCCGCAATGGTCGAGGGCTTCTCCCACCGTCTGCCGAATTGATGCCCTATCGCGACGCCGGCAAACGAGATGACGAATGTCGTGATGCCGATGAGCGTCACCGATGGCACGATGGCGACGTCGAGGAACGCGAACGTGACGCCGACCGCGAACGCGTCGATGCTCGTGGCAATCGCGAGCATGACCAGCTCTTTCAAATCCGTTCGTCCATCGTCTTCGTCTTCGTGTTCATGGTCTTCGTGAAATGCCTCCCACAGCATCTTGCCGCCGATGAAGGCGAGCAGTGCGAAGGCGATCCAATGGGCGAACGTGGTGACGAAATGCGCGAACTGCTCGCCCAGCACCCAGCCGAGCAGGGGCATGAGTGCCTGGAAGCCGCCGAAGAACAAGGCGATGAGCGTGGCTTGCCGCAAATCGAGGCGGGCCATCCCAAGTCCCTTGCAAATCGAGACGGCAAAGGCGTCCATGGAAAGCCCGACGGCAACGAGGAACAGCTCTACGAAGCCCACTGCCTACCCCCTCTGCAATTTGCACCCATAAGCATTTCCTCAAGGAACCAACAAGGTGTCATGATGATGGAAGAAGCCTTCGGATTCAAGCTCTTCCACAAGCGCTTTAAATGTGCAAACGTCGATTCCGCATCGTCCAGCATCCTGTTCGTATGCGTTCAACAGGCGATGCACCTCTTCGGAATCGATGCCGTCAGGCGCTGCGAGAACCTGCTTGAGCACGAAGCTGCGCTTCTCGCGATGCGATCCTTCGAACTTGCTCTGACGCGTGTGGTGGGCCGAACGTCTTGAAGGGTTCGCTCCGCTCGCTTTGAGATGCGCCCCGTAATCGAGCAGCGCGTAATACCATGAACGCGGCCCCCAAGACTGTTCTTCGCCCTGATCGGCCAAGGGTTTGGCAGGGCACGTGTCGACGATGTAGGGAACAAGCTCCTTGTCGGAAACGCTTACGCATTTGGGGAACAACTCATGTAAGAACACGCTGCGCACATTGGTTTCCAGGTAGAGGGCGGGCTGGTTGTAGGCGAACGCCACGATGCCCCCGGCAGTTGCCGGCCCGATGCCGGGAAGCTTCACGAGCTCCTCCGCCGTCAGGGGCAGACGGCCCGAATACTCGGCCGAACAGGTCTCGCAGGCGCGCTTCAGCGCAAGTGCGCGGCGGTTGTAGCCAAGCCCTTGCCACATTTCCAAGACGAGAGCCGTGTCGGCCGCGGCAAGCGCGTCGATCGTGGGGAAGAGGTCCATCCAGCGTTGCCAGTAGCGCATCACACGCGAAACTTGCGTTTGCTGCAACATGACTTCCGAGACGAGCACCCCGTAGGCGTCGTCGATGTTGCGCCAGGGCAGGTCGCGGTACAGGCTGGATCCTTCCTCTTGGATTTTCCCGATGAACTCATCGCGCGAGAGGGCCACGTCAGACCAGTTGGGCATGCTGCGTCTAGCTTTCCGAGGAGTCGAAGTAATCTTCTAGCTGCTCGAGCTCTTCGTGGAAGCTCTGCATGATTTCCTCCTCGATGGCGTGATACGTCTCGGAATCGAGCGGATGGCATGCGGAGAGCTTCTCGTAGATGTTGTAGGGCGTTACCGGAACATATCTGCGCTGCACAAGACCGGTTTTGTAGGCTTCCTCGATGGCCTCGCGTGCGGCGATGTAGATGTCGTAGCGCGACAGCCCTTCCGAGAAGGCCATGAGCTTTTGCCGGTTGATTGCGCGCATCGAGGGGTGGTTCTGGGCTATCTCGGTCCAGATGTCGATGCGTTCCTTGTCGTTCGGGAAGCCGATTTCCACGACGGTCATCGGTTCGAGCATGTCGTAGAAGAACGGATCGGGCTCACCTGTCGTGGTGGCTGTGGCCAGGACGAACACGTCGGGATCTTCGACTGCCGAGCGGATCATGCTGACGGCCTCGCGCGCGCCGCGCGAGATGTTGGCCATGATGAAGGCATTCATGCCCTCGGCGGTTTCGGGTACGGTGGGAAGCACCCAGGAGTCAAGGTCCTCGATGACGAGCATCGCCGGCGCCTCGAAGCGGTTGTGGGCATGGTTCATACGCGGACGGTTGTTGCCTTGCGTGGTCACGCACAGCACCGGCATGCCCTGCATGCCTTCTTCCATCGACATGCGCAGCGAAGGAAGGCCGATTTCGCCGATGGTCGCCTCCACGAAGCGGTTCGCGTCCTCGATGGTGGGGGCACGGAACAGCAGCGTGTCCATGGCGGGGGCGCGGTCGAGGCCATGTTGGCTGTTCAGGGATGAGATGAGGCTTATGAACTGGTCGTTGTGCTGCAGGCCGATGCCGAAATCGCGCATGATCGAGATGATTTCGTCGTAGCCTACGAGGTTCTGATACGAGAGTACGGGTTCCATGTCGAAGGCGGATACGCCCGTTTGAGCGCTTGCCTGCTTGGGCGCCTGTTGGGCGGCCTGTGCTGGGGGCGCTTGAAGCTGGGCGTCCTGGGATGGGATCGGCTCGAGGGATGCCGGCATGGAGCCAGCCAGGAACATGCCTCCGATAGCCTCTGCAACGTTCTGGGCGGCTACTGGCTTATCGGGATCTTGCTGTTCGGTTTCCGCCTGCTGATCGGGCTGCTCGGCATTGGCTTGCCCGTTGATCTTCTGCGCAAGCTGCTCGGCAAGTTGCTTGGCGAACCGCTCGGCGTCGAGCTGCTGTTCCTGCTGCTTCGCTTCCGATTCGGCTTTCGCCTTCTCGCCGGCTTCGGCTCGATCGAGGTCGCGCGTGAACACGTGAGCGCCTGAGCCTTCGTTCGTGGCGGCGTAATAGCTTTTGCCGATGGAGTAATCGCGGTACTCGTCGTATGGATTGAAATCATCGGCAGGAGCCGAGCTCATTCCGACGTGGTTGGGCTTTTCCTGTTTCGGGACAAGCTCCTCTGGCATGCCGGATGTGCGCCCGGTCGTCGGATCGTCCCAATTGGGCATGGCCGCTTCGATCCTATGCGTGTAAGCGGTGTTCGCTGCAGCGTCGTTCCCAGCGTCCGACGGGGTGCTCGTGGGTTCTGCGATATCGGACGAAGGGGCGGGGAGCGCCGAAGACTGATCTGCTCCATTGGAAGCAGGGGAGGCGCCACCTCGCATGGGGGTGGTGGGGTTCTCGCCGGCGGACGGGGTTGCTGACGCTCCGAGAATGCCGACGTTGGGGATGGTGATGCTCTCGACTTTCACGACGGACCCGTCGCCCGTGAAGTCCTGGGAGACGAGCTGGGCCATGTTCTCGAGGTCTTCGCGTGAGAAGCCGTATTGCTCGAGCCGGTCGAGCGCCAGGTTCTGGAGCATTTGGGCGCAATTCGCGATTTCGTCGCCTGTCAGGTATGGCTCGAGTTTCTCGAAGACGTACTCGGCTAAAGAACGCTCTTTAAGGTCGCAGGCCAGATGCCATGCCTCGCGCAGGCCGGCGAGACCCATGCCGTCGGGGATGGCGGGGTCGATCACGGCTTTCTCGTAGGCGGCGAGGTAGAGGTGCATGCCCAAGACGAGGTCGCCGGCCTCGCAGGCATCTGCTGCCCGCTTCAGGTAACCGTTGTAGGATTCGCTGCAATCGTTGTGGTTGGGCGTCTCGTTTGCGCCGAATGCTGTGGCCATGACCCAACCTCCTTTTCTCCGTATGTGCTACTCACCAGTTATCCAGTCTGTATTATCGCATGGAAAAAGCTGCAAGGCGCCGGCCTGTATAAAAACCGTTTCATTCGCCGACGTGCGGAAGCGCGGCAGATTTGCCCTAATGGACCACTCATTGGTAAAATAGCAAGGCTATGGATGGACTGCCAACAGATAAAGTAAAAATCGCAGTGTTCGACTTCGATGGCACGAGCATCGAAGGATCGTCGCCGTCATGGCTCGTGAACCGGTTGATTTTCGAGCGCAGGATTTCGCCGCTCACGTCCTTGAAAATCGGTTTCTGGGGCTTGTTCTACAAATGGCATCTCCCCCAAAACGAGGCTTGGGTGCGCGGCCAGGTATTCAAGGCTTTCAATGGGCAGGAGAAGGCCGAAGTCGATGCGTATCTCACGAACTTCTACGACGAGTACATCGAGAAGCGCTTCCGCCCGAAAGCCGACGAGGCGATGCGCGCATGCGCCGAGGAAGGGTGCAGGGTCATCGTCGTGTCCGCCTCATTCGAGCCCATCGTCTTGCGCGCCATGGAAAAGCACCCCTTTCATCATCAGATATCGACGAGGATGAAGGTGGATGCCGACGGACGCTACACCCGCGAGGTCGACGGACGGCCCATCGAGGGCGAGGAGAAGATCGTTGCCCTGAAGCATTGGTGCGATGGTCATTTCGGCGAGGGGGGCTGGAAGCTCGTCTATGCGTACGGCGATCACCATTCGGACGAACCGCTCCTCCTGGCAGCAGAGCTTCCGTTCGTCGTCTCGCCCAACTCGGGGCTCTCGCGGATTGCCAAGCGAAGGGGCTGGACTGTCCTCGATTGGAGCATCGACGTGCCGAAGGGCCGCGATTAGCTTCGAGCGGGACTTCCGATGATGGCGTAGTCAAAGGCGACGCCGCCCATCTATCGTTTTACGCTAAGCAGCTCTTATTGTTTTGCGTCCATCCCGCTTTCGGGATGGCGGTTATCAGCCGAGTTCGATTACGCAGGAGAAGGCGGTCTTGCCGTCTTCGCGGACGCCCTTTGACAACACGCGCCCGTCCTCGACGAGCGTGTATATGTCGAGCGGTTTGCCGGGCAGCACCTCGTAGCGGTAATCCAGCTGGAAGGTTTTCACAGTGCCCTCCGGTCCTGGATTGAGGGCGTTGATGACGTAGTTGGCGTACTTGGCGTTGTTGACGTGCCCGTTGACGTCTATGTCGGAAAAGCTGGGTACGATGAGGTAGGGGGTGAGCCCCTCCACATCGAAATCAGGGCTCTTACGGGGCTTCTTAAGGAACGCGCGGTCCTCGCAGAAATCGGTCGGACCTTGGTAATAGTCTTTTGGCGAGGCGAACTTGCGCGTTTGCTCATCGATGAGGATCCACTCCTGGGATGCCTTGGCAAGCAGCATGCCGTCTTCTGCGTGCATGGTGAAATCCCGCATGAACGAGAACTTCGAAAGCGAATGGGGCCAGGTGCGAACCGTGACCACCTGGAAATGCTTAGGCGCGCTCGTCATCTCGAGCTTGCTTCGGGTGACGACCCAGATCACACCTACGTCCGAGAGAGAGTCCCGGTCGATTTCGAGTTCAACTGCGTGCAAAGTGGTCATATCCTGGAAAATGTCCAGGACAGCAGCGGGCTGAATGCGCCCGTACCGATCGAAATCCATCCACCTAAGGCGGTAGTCACGTGTTGCTTCCAATGTCATAACGCACCCCTGTTTTCAATTCCGTTGCACAATCGCCAACCTGGCAGGCGGCTTTTGCTCTTCCGCCGTGCCCCACAGCGCCGAAGCTCGCGAAGCGGTCTTGGCGGTACGGGAAACGCCGTTGGCGCTCCAATGCAGGCGGCATGCTTTTCAAATCCTGAGCATATTGTACCTGTCGGCCGCCCTCTGAATCGCGGTATACTGGCAACTACTGTTCCGATTAGTAATGGAGTGAGTATGCCGACAACGACACAACAAGATGCCTTGCGTTCCTTGCCGCAGGTCGAAGAGCTTTTACGCCATGAAGCCGTTCAGGCGCTCATCAACGTGTTACCGCGCGAGCTTGTCGTCGATATGGTACGCGATTCGATCGATGCGGTCCGTCACTCTATCCTTGACGGCGGAGAGCCTGACTCTTCAGCTGATTCTCTTGCCATAGACGTTCTCCGCCGCGCGTTGCTGCTCGAGAAGCCCTCCCTCAAGCGCGTCATCAATGCGTCGGGCGTCATCATACACACGAATCTCGGTCGAAGCGTGCTTGCAGAGCCCGCTGTCGCAGCCGTGACGCAGGTGGCCCGCGGGTATTCGACGCTCGAGTACGACTGCTCCACCATGGCGCGTGGAAGCCGGCACGATCATTACGAGCGCATGATCTGCACGTTGACTGGCGCGGAAGCTGCTTTGGCGGTTAACAACAACGCTGCAGCGGTCATGATGGTGCTTTCGGAGTTCGCTGCTGGGCACGAGGCTATCATCTCTCGTGGCGAGCTTGTCGAGATTGGCGGGTCGTTCCGCGTTCCCGACATCATGGCGTTGTCGAACGCGAAGATGGTCGAGGTCGGTACCACGAACAAGACGCACCTGTTCGACTACGAGAACATGCTCAGCGAGCAAACTGCCATGTTGCTCAAGGTGCACCCCTCGAATTTCCGCATGACCGGCTTCACCGAGAGCGTCAGCCTGAAGGACTTGCGCCGCCTTGCAGACGAGGTGAACGGAAAGCGCGAGCCTTCTAACAAGGTTCTTGTTTACGAAGACCTCGGGTCAGGCGCATTGACCGATATTGCAAGCGACGGCATGCACGAGAAGACCGTGCGCGAGGCACTCGCCGAAGGTGCCGATCTGGTGTCGTTCTCGTGCGACAAGCTGCTCGGCGGACCGCAGGCAGGCATCATCGTCGGCAACAGCTACTTCATCGACCGTCTGAAGAAGAGTCCCTATGCACGTGTGCTTCGACTCGACAAGATGTCCATCGCCGCTTTGGAGGCGACGCTGCGGCTTTACCTGGACGACGCCCAGGCGCGCAAATTCATACCCACGGTTCGTATGCTCACCGAGAAAGCCGAAGAGGTGCTGCCCCGCACCCAGGCCATAATGGACGCGCTCAAGAGCGCTTTAGATGAAGGCGATGTTGAGCTCGAGCTCGAGAAAGACACCTCCCGCGCGGGCGGCGGGGCTTTGCCCATGTGCGATATCCCGACGTATGTCGTGCGCGTCGCGTTCAAGCGGGGAACCGCCCAGAGCTGCGAGCGGTATCTGGTGTCGGAGCGCGACTTGCCGGTCATCGCACGCATCAGCAGCGAGTGCATACGGCTCGACGGTCGCACCGTGTTGGACGAGGACGAAATCGAGGAGATTGCCAAAGCGTTCAAGGAGTACTTCGACCGCCTGGATTAACGCTTTTAGAGGCGTGTCAAACTGCCCGGCACTTCATCACGCCATAGTTGTCATTCCGAGCGTAGCGAGGAATCCCCGATGCGGTCTGCCCGGGTACCCTCTATTAGTACACGTTGTGGACGGCTTCGGCGAAACCGCGCAGGTCGCTGATGTGAAGCTGGGTTCCGTCGTCGAGTGTGACAGTGCCATTGAACAGGCCGAAAACCTGATGCTGGTCGCTGACGACCACCTTGAAGTCCATGTGGTCGCAGCGGTCGATCTCCGGTTGGAATACAAGGTCAAGCCGACCTTCGTCATCAGCCATATGCCAGGGGGTCATGAGGTCGTAAAGGTCCCCGATCGCACGGGCGCGCTCGTTTTTCACGGGAATGCCGAAGTCGACGCGCCCGAGCTTATGGGCGGTGCCGTCTACGAACAGCATGTTCTCGGATGCAGCGGAGGTGTCGCCGAAGCCGTAGCCCAAGTTGAAACCGAAGACATGTCCATCCTGGAGGCCTTGCGCGGCCGACCAGTACCAGGTGTTGTCGCGCGTCCAGACGCCGCGTCCCCAATCAAGCAGGCCGAACGACGAGCTTTCGTGGAAATCATGGTGCAAATCGCCGAGCGTCAGGCCGCCGAGGGCGCGCATGCCGATGATCTTCTGGTTGTAATAGAACGCGCTTCCGTCTTCGGCGAACGGTGTGGCGATGACCATGGAATCATGCGGTTCGCGGTCGAGCACGACCTCGGCTTCGAGTGTCTGGCCGTCTGCGAAATCGGAGAATGACACGGAAAGCCGCCTCAGTCCCTCTGCGACTTCGAAGCCCATTGTGGCGCGCTTGTCCTTGTATGAGGTGACGCCTGCCGACGAGGAGCTGGGAAGCCCCAGCTTGCCGAGCGGGAGCAAGTCCATCGTGCTTTGCGTGATGAAAGCCCCCTGTTTGAAATCGATGAGCGATGCGGATACGAGCGCGACGTATCCCATGTCGCCGATTGTGAGGGCGAGCGCGTATTCGCCGTCGTTCACCAGGTAGTAGTCCCATTCCTTGATGCGCAGCGGCGAGGCCTTGATCCGTTTCCTGCTGTAATCGAGCACGAGCGACTTGGCGTATCCGAGTGCGGTGAGGCGGCCTTTGTCATCGAGAAGCGGGCCGTGGCTCGCAATCTCGATTTGGTCGGGTTTCGAAGGTGAGGTGGAAAGCGGAGCGTCGGTCGCCATTGCCTCGGTGTTTGAGCGGGTAGCCGAGGAGGTCTCCGAGCCCGATGGAATGGGCAGTGCTTTCGCCGCACGTCGCAACACCTTCTGGAGCGTGGAATAATGCCAGATAATCGGAACAGGGAATGAAGGATTGGCCTCCTCGTCAGCTGCTGCGGCCACGTTCGGGATATCCTGGTCGATGAGATCCGAGATGCCCGCGGGAATGCCCATGCTTGTCGAGAGCGCTCGGATCTCGCCGATGAAACGTCGGGCAAGCTCGGAATCGGTCGCCCCTTCGAGTCCAATGGCTTCTCCGAGGTCGGCGAGCTGCGCTTCGATTCTGTCGCCGAATTCTTCCAGCACCATAGGCAACAGGACGGCGCTTGCCAGCCCGTACTGAACGTTGCAGTGCGAACAGACGCTCAACGACAGCGCATGGGCGTAGCCGAGGGACGCGTTTGTCGACGCGATACCGGCCCAATGGGCGGCCATGAGCATGGCGTGGCGGTCGTCAAGGCTCTTCCCGTCATCGTACGACGCCTTCAAATGCTGGAATATGGTCTCTACGGCCATTCGCGCGTACCGACGCGTTTGCAGTGTTCCAAAACGGTTTATGTAGGCTTCGACGGCATGGGAAAGCGCTGCCATGCCCGAATAGGCGGTCATTTGCGCCGAGAGGCTCGTGAGGAGGGTGGGGTCGAGCACCGCGAAGGTTGGAATCAGCGAGAAATCGCGCATGGTGCGCATCCGCTTGTCATCGGGGTCGAGCAGGATGGCCGTCGCCGACACCTCGGAGCCGGTTCCCGCCGTGGTGGGTACCGCGACCAGGAGGGGGAGTTGCTTGCGGATTTTCATCGTTCCTACGAGTTCGCGTGGCGTTTTCCCGGGCCGCGCAACCAAAGCGCCGGCGGCCTTCGCGCAATCGATGGTGGAGCCGCCGCCGATGGCCACGATGGAGTCGCAGTTGCGCGAGAGGTAGAACGACGCGGCGCGTTCAATGCATTCATAATCGGGTTGGGGTTTCAAGTCCGAGAAAACGGCCGCCGTGATCCCCTGGCCGAGAAGCGCGTTGAGAAAACCTCCAATTGCTCCGTCTTTCACGAGGGCCGGCATCGTGACGACCATCGCACAACGGACGTCTTGGTCCTTGAGGACTTGCGCTAGGTCGAAGAGCGACCCCGGTCCTTCGATGAGTTCGGGTTGCATTTGCAGCTGGGTGTGCTGCAGTCGCGATACGGCCAGCTGTCGTGCCCTTGCCAGTGTCTCGTTCATGATGTGGGTCCTTCTCTCGGCACAGCTCTGATTACAGATAATGATACGCATTTTGTCGACTTTGACGGCATAGCTTGATTTGCCTGCAAGAAAAAAGCCTCAGCTGGACTAACTGCGACCGTTGCGGTTACCCTTGCAGGGGTGTTCGACTTACGATTGCAATCGAGCTCAGTAATTTGCCGCAAAATTGTGGGATGAAAACGAAACAGCGTTCGTATAATCATTCGAGAAGCGGAAGACTGCACGTATCGGCGAGAAGCGTGCGACATGCCTGAGCAAATGGGCCGTTCGACTCGATTGCAGAGCTCGATGGCAACATCACCGGCGGAGGGTCGGCGTGGTTGGAAAGCTTCTGGCAACCGAAAGGAGAAAAGATGAACATCGACGATTTGTCCCCCGAGTTGCAGGATAAGGCGCGCACGTGCCACACGCCCGAGGAGCTGTTCGAGCTCGCCAAGGAGGAAGGCATGGAGCTTCCCGATGAGGCGCTCGACGGAATCGCCGGCGGTTGGTGCTCGGAACACGAGTGGGGCTGCCCTGCTGATAAATGCGGCGTCTACGGCGTCGGCCGGTAAACCAACGGCACCAAATCAGATGATTGGCGGTACCGCGAGCGTTTGCGCCTCGCTATGCCACACGCTGTCCGGCGGCCATAATCCCTGTAAATGCAGGTGTGCCAGAACGCTATGGCTCTCTTTCAATTAAGTTCAGACCAAGACAAACGCGCCTGTGGGCTGTTTTCAGCATGTACGGGGCAAGCATTAGCTTGCCCCGTACATGCTTCCAGAACCGCTTCCTGAATGCGCGAAGTGCAGTCAGGAACACAATAAGCTCGTAAAACATCCGACGAGGACGCCGTAGGCGGAACCCCTCCCGGACGTTATTTGGAACAAAGAAGCGGCAGCTTCAATCAGAGGAGCCCAGCGGCGATTACGCTAACGGCGGCATCACGCTACAATGGCCTTGCGTGTTTCCGGGAAGACAGAGGTGACGTATGGGAAACGCAAGAGGAAAGCTCGTTCTTGGGGCGCTTGCCGTCGTGGCCGCCATTCTTATCGTCGCCCTTGCATCCAACTTGTTCGGTCAAATTGGTTCTCTAAGAGGCGGGGCGGGGGACGGTTCGCCGGGATCCTCGGATTCTGCCAGCGAGCAAGGGGAGAAGGCGGCGAAGCCGTATTCCATTTCCTTCACCTCGACCGGCGACCTCATCTTCTGGCGCGAGGTCGGCGATTACATCGACCAGAACGGCGGCGCCAGCGCCATGGCGAACATCTCCGATTTTCTTGCCCAGGCTGATGTGACCATTGCGAACGTGGAGAGCCCTCTCAGCAAAGACGAGAGCGAGCCGATCACCGATAAGGACGTCTACATCATCGGGAAGCCGTCGGCTATCGAGAGCATCGAGAACAGCGGCATCGACCTGGCTTCGTTGGCAAACAACCATATCATGGACTACGGCAAGCCCGCCCTGGAGGATACGCTCAAGGCGCTCGACGGGGCTGGCGTGCTATATGCTGGAGCAGGGCTTACGGAAAACGAGGCTGCCAAAATGGCCGAGATGGAGGTCGATGGCGTCTCCATCGCGTTCTTCTCGTGGACCGACATTGTGCCCGATTACTTCCTGGCTTTCGGCGACGAGCCGGGGGTGGTGTCGGCGCGCATGAACATGGCCGATGCGTGCAAGAGGGTGAGCGAGGCGAAGGCGACGCACGATATCGTCATCGTGGCTATGCACTGGGGTGTCGAGTACGAGGACTACATCACCGATTACCTGCAAAGCGAGCCGGCTCATCAGCTGGTGGATGCGGGCGCGGACGTCATCCTGGGCAACCATCCGCACGTCATCGAGGGAATCGAGTTCTACAAAGGCGCACTCATCGCGTATGCCCATGGGAATTGCGTGTTCTGGCAGAAATACGACCATACCCACGAGTCGTATCTGCTGAGCTTCGACATGACCGACGAGGGGGTCAAGAACGTCGTGGCCACCCCGCTCTACCTCGACGATAAGTATGGTATTCCCCATTTCGCGACGGGAAGCCAAGCTCAGGAAACCCTCTCCCGCCTCGAGCAGATTTCTGAGGGAATGAACACGGCATTCGACATCCGCGATGGCAAGGCTTACATCACTCCTATTGAAACAGTCGCTACCGGAGGCGTTTCCGCCAACGACGCGTCCGTCAACGACACTTCAGCCGGAAACGCAGTCGCCGGCGCTTCCGCAGAGAGCGCCTCTGCCGACGGCGCCTCTGCAAGCGCCGCCTCGAGCGACGGAAATGGCGCCTAGTACTCGGAGATAGCCTCGAGCTGCTTGGCCGCGCGCCAGTTCCGAATAGCCTGGAATGCAAGGACGCCGAGCCAGAGGGCGCCCAAGAGGATGAGTGCCGAGAAGCCCCAGAAGACTGGCTCGCCATACTCTTGCGTAAACACGATCAGCAGAATCCCGAGGACAAGCATCATGAGGGCACATGAGCCGTAGGCGATGAATTGCTGGAGATATTCTTTCACGGGCCGTTGCATGTTCACAATCGTGAGCACGGTGGATTTGGAGAGGTCGTGGCGCTCGACGATTGCCTTGGGGTCGTCTCCAACCTCGTCGATCACGGCAGCCAAGCCCTCGCTTTGCTTCTTGCCCGTCAATCCGTACGTGATGAAGAACAAGAACATTCCCGTGAAGGGTATCAAGCCTTCCGGCTTCCCGGTGGCGACGACGGCAACCATCAATGCGATTGAGGCAGCTGCAGCGACAAAGCAGACAATGCTGATCACCCGGTACATGCTGCATTCGTCTTTCAGGCGCTGGAGCAGGAATTCTCCTCGGGTCATGGCGCAACCTCCCGGTCGAATGGAAAGCCTGGCTAAGCAAATCCCAGTATAGCCGACCAACGCCTTGCCGGCTGCTTGGTAGAATAGGCACTGTGTGAAACGGAAGAAGAGGATGCGTAATGTGGAAAAGGGTCAGACCCTTTTCCACATTCTAAGGAGAATGAGAGCATGAAGATAACGAAAATCGTTATCACCGGAGGCCCGTGTGCGGGCAAGTCGGACGCGAAGGTTTGGGTAAGGCGCACGTTCACGCAAGAGGGGCGGGTTGTCCTCTTCATCCCGGAAACGGCTACGGAACTCATAGCCGGAGGGGTAGCTCCTTGGACGTGTGGGAGCCGCCTCGAATACCATCTGTTCCAGCACATGCTCCAGGTGGAGAAGGAGCGCGTATTCGAGCTGGCGGCGCAGACCATGGATGTCGAGGAGGCGCTCATCGTGTGCGATAGGGGCGCCTTAGATTGCAAGGCGTATTTGGATCAGGCTGATTTTGAGAAGATGCTTGAAATGCTCGGGGAGACCGAAGAGGGGCTCTGCGCAAGATATGATGCGGTATTCCATCTGGTGACAGCGGCAAAAGGGGCCGTCGAATTCTACACGGTCGCCAACAACGAGGCGCGTACGGAGACCGTTGCGGAGGCAATTGCCCTTGATGACAGGCTTAAGGCGGCATGGTCGGGGCATCCGCACCTATGTGTAATAGACAATGCGACGGACTTCGAGAAGAAGATGGTCCGTCTTACGGCGGCCATCTCGTCTTTCTTGGAAGGCCAGAGCGCTTAGGAGATTCGAAATCCGATGGCTTGCAATCAGGCCCGGTTTTAATAGCGTTCTCGCTGAAATGCCCGTCATCGGTCACCTTGACGTTTTACCGCCAGGACAGTCTGATTTGATGCCCCCTATGAGATAATCAACCATTGTCAAGATAATCCGAGGGAAGGGGTCTTCATGAGGAGATTGCTCACCATGGCGTTCTTGTCGGCAGTTCTTTCGCTATCGGCGTGCTTGTGCGCTTGCGGATCGTCAGGGTCGTCATCCTCCACTAGCGCGGCTTCGGAGAATGCGGCGGCGAGCTCGGCCGCAGCGAGCAGCGATGAGGCAGCAGCATCGGAGGCGTCGAGCAGCGCGGCGACGGAATCGGTTGCGTCGGCAAACGCGGAGGCCGCTTCTCCGTCGAGCGCATCATCTGAAAGCGCATCCGCGGAGAGCTCGGAAATCCTGGCGACTTCAGAGTCTGCCGTCACCGAGGCGCTGCCGGGAACGGCGGCCGAAGCAGTTGTAGAGGAAGCTGCGGAAGAGGCCGAGTCGGAAGAAAGTTCCGCAGAGGAAGTGACGTACGGGGCAGCGACAGGCTTCGATTTCGTCGACGAGTGCACCGACAAGTACGGCAATGTCACGCTCTACGCGCTCACCGAGTTGAAGGGCTGGCAGCTTGAGACCCTGCTCGACCAGCAAGGGTACAGGTGGGATGAGAGCCAGTACAGCTGGATTCGCGCGTCCGACGGTGCAAACTATAGCGCCTGGAAAGAGACGGGCGTGTACACGCGCGAGACCTACGACCAGATGAACGAGACGGGCGGGGCAATCGTCTGCATAGGCTTGAACGTCGTCGCCGGATACAATTCCCCGCAAGAAGCGCTTAACGGTGCGGCGCGTTGCGTCGTCGAAGACTCGTATTTCGACGGCAACAACGGGGGCATCGCCGTCTTCTACGGCCCTTCGATGAAGGAGTACCTGGCCATCATCAACATGAATGACGAGGGCAAGGTCCTGTTCATGACCTTCAGCAAGGAAGCCGTTGCAACGGGCGTGTTCGATCAGGTTGTGGGCGAGCAGGTCGGTGATTCGTTCGACGACATCTGGAAAGCCGTTACCGGCAAGGACCACTACGGTCACTAGTTTAACAAGCCAGAAACCTACAGGAGAGCCGTCCAGATTACCATTCCAATCATCGGTTGTAGTGTCTACAGCTAACGCCGATGTTATGGTCAAAGTAAAGTAACGAAGCAACAAGGAGTGTGTATGTCGTACGTAGACGACGTCCTCGCTGACGTCAAGGCGAAGAACGCAAACGAGCCGGAGTTTATCCAGGCTGTCACCGAAGTGCTGGAGTCCCTGCGCGTCGTGGTCGAGAGCGATCCGATTTACCAGGAGCAGTCAATCCTCGAGCGCATCGTCGAGCCCGAGCGCATCATCATCTTCCGCGTGCCGTGGGTTGACGACCAGGGCAACGTTCAGGTCAACCGCGGTTTCCGCGTTCAGTTCAACAGCGCAATCGGCCCGTACAAGGGCGGTCTTCGCCTGCATCCGTCCGTGAACCTGGGCATCCTGAAGTTCCTGGGCTTCGAGCAGATCTTCAAGAACAGCCTGACCACGCTGCCCATGGGCGGCGGCAAGGGCGGCTGCGACTTCGACCCGAAGGGCAAGTCCGACAACGAGGTCATGCGCTTCTGCCAGTCCTTCATGACCGAGCTGTGCAAGCACATCGGCGCTGACAGCGACGTGCCCGCTGGCGACATCGGCACCGGCGCCCGTGAGATCGGCTACATGTTCGGTCAGTACAAGAGCCTGCGCAACGAGTGGACCG
>JAFRGA010000061.1 GCA_017434045.1 Eggerthellaceae bacterium | reverse complement strand
TTCGAGTCGCGCTGGCCGATGCAGTACCACTTCGTGGGCAAGGACATCACGCGCTTCCACTGCGTGATCTGGCCCGCGATGCTGTTGGCTGCGGGTCTCGAGCCCGCGCACACGGTGTTCGGCCACGGCTTCTTGCTGACCAAGGGCGAGAAGATGTCGAAATCCAAGGGCAACGCGCTCTCGCCGCAGGACATGGTGCGCGTGTTCGGCGTTGACGCGTATCGCTACTACTTCATGAGCGACGTGCAGTTCGGCCATGACGGCTCGATCAGCATGGAGCGCATGGTGCAGGTGTACAACAACGAGCTGGCAAACACTTGGGGCAACCTGGTCAACCGCGTGTTCAACATGACGAAGAAGTACTTCGGCAGCATCGTGCCGGCTGTCTCGGCCGAGCATGCAGGCGGGCCGATGCTCGAGAGCAACCCGCTGCGCGACATCTCGGACGGCCTGTACGCCGAGTTCGACCGCTGCATGACCGAGGTCGACTTCACGGGCGCGGTGGCCGCGGTGCAGAAGCTCGCGCAGGCCGCGAACCTGTACGTCGACGAGATGGCGCCGTGGGCGCTTGCGAAAACGGCGAAGAGCGAAGAGGCGAGCGAACAGGAGCGCACCGACGCCGGCGCGCAGCTGGCTGCCGTCATGTTCAACCTGCTCGAGGCTATTCGCATCATCGCGCTGTACCTGGCCCCGCTCGCGCCGAACACCTCGGCCGAGGTGTGGCGCCGTCTCGGCCTAGGCGCGCCGACCGACGTGACCGACATCGAGGCTGCGACCGCTTGGGCCCAGCTGCCCGTCGGCAACAAGGTCGAGGTCGGCGACCCGCTGTTCCCGCGCCTCGACGTCGACGAACTCGACTTCGACGCCGAATAATGTGGAAAAGGGTCAGACCCTTTTCCACATTTACCATCGTACATGACTGGAGATGGCGGACCGGGCGAGTCAAACACCCCGGTCCTTTAAGTCGCTGAGGGCGCCACGTCCTACCAGCTGTCATTCCGAGCGAAGCGAGGAATCCCCGCGAAGCGGTCTACCCGGATGCCCGCTTCGCGGGGATCCTTCGGGCTCCGCCCTCAGGATGACAAAGTGGGCTCTCGAGATATAACGTGCGCAAGAGCGTATCTCCAGCACATTCATTTGACACGCGTGATGGAGCGAAAGAGATGTCCGATCGCATGAAGCTTCCGCCCGAGAAAGATTGCGGGTTTTACCAGCGGCGCAAGCACGACAAGTGGCGCGAGGTAGCGCCACCCGACCCGCCGCTGGAAGGCCCGGTGGCCGACTCGCACGCGCACGTGCACTCGCTGCCCGATCCCGCGTGGGAGCTGGTGCGCTGCGCTGCCAACAACGTGCGGTTCGTCTGCGAGATCTGCGACCCTTCCGAAGATACGTTCGACATTCCCGGCGACGCGCGAAAATGGCAAGCCGCTGCCCTCGAGGAACTCCAGGCGCTCGCCCTCGTGCGGCGCGCAGAGCCGTCCAATCCAAAGGAGACCCAGGCGCCCCAGGCGCCCCGCCGTGCCCAAGCATCCAGCTCCCCCGGGCTCTTGGGGCAAGCCGCATCTCAAGAGGAAGCCCAGGCGCTCAACTGCATCCAGGTACGCAGTTTCCCCCAGCTTTCAGGGCAAAGCACCAGCAAAACTCCCGATCTTCCGATCATGCGCATAACGGCGGGCGTGCACCCGCACAACGCCAAGCTCTACGACGACGAGGTCGAAAAGCTCCTGATGAAATGGCTCGAAGCTCCGGAGACCGTCATCGTGGGCGAAATCGGCCTCGACTACCACTACGACCTCTCGCCGCGCGACGTGCAACGCAAGGTGTTCCGCCGCCAGATTCAAATTGCGAAAGAGCTGGACATGCCCATCTCCCTGCACCTGCGCGGTGGCGATCCCGAACCTGCGTCGTCAGTCGAACGGGGCAGTGCAGGGTCGCAGCACCAAACGGAAGGCCCCGAAGCGGTTCGCGCAGGTGAAACGCCTGTTTCTGCATCAGGGCTCGCGCCTGCGTCCGAGCCGAACGCAGCGGAGCGCCCCGCGCCAGCGTCCACAATCGAGCCCCCTGCCCTCACCTACAGCAACGCGCACCGCGAAGCGTTCGAAATCCTGCAGGAAGTGGGCTTCCCTTCGCGCGGAACCATCCTCCACTGTTGCGCGCTGCCGCCCGAGGAGCTGCAACCGTGGGTCGACGCCGGCTGCTACATCGCGTACGGCGGCACGCTGACCTTCAAGACCGCCGACGCCGCGCGCGAAGGCGCCCGCATCGTGCCCGCCGACCAGCTGCTGCTGGAGACCGATTCGCCCTACATGGCTCCCGAGCCCATGCGCGGAGCGGCCTGCACGCCGGCGCACGTCATCTTCTCGGCGGCGCGACTGGCCGAGATTCGCGGCATCGCACCAGGTCCGGATCGCGAACGTTTCCTCGCACAGCTCATGGAGAACACACGCCGCATCTTCGGATTGGATTAGCTGCCGCAAGGGGCTAGAACAGAAAGGCGCTGCTCATGTTCAGACTCGCTCGCACATCGACACAAGCTCTAAGCCGCAAAGCCGTCGGCGCGGCGCTTGTCGTTCTCGTCACGGCAACGACCTTGGCAATCACCTTCAGCACCCAAAAAGCGCTGGCAGACGAAAGCGCCACAAAGCTTCAAACCACCACAATCGGCACCACCCCGATCAGCACAACCGCAAGCACGCAAGGCCTTGTTAGCTGCATGACCCTCGAGCAAAAGGTCGGCCAGGTCATCTTCGCGCACGCCAACAAAAGCGGCGAGCTCACGCGCGTGGCCCGCCACCAATACGGCGGCTGCCTGCTCTTCGCCCGCGATTTCAAGGGCACCACGAAGAAGAAACTCAAGAAACGCCTGGCCAAACTCCAAAGCGTATCTGCGGTTCCCATGCTCATCGGCGTAGACGAGGAAGGCGGAAACGTCGTGCGCGCCTCGTGTTACAAGGCGTTTCGCAAGAGTCGCTTCAAGTCGCCGAGCGCGTTGCGCAAAAGGGGCGGATACAAAGCCGTCAAGAAAGACGCCCTGACCAAGTCATCCTTCCTGAAGGGCTTGGGCATCAACACGAATTTCGCGCCGGTGGTCGACGTTCCCTACAAGTCGCGAAACTACATATACAAGCGCGCGTATTCGACCAAAGTGAAGCAGGTGATGCGCTATTCCGAGACGGTCGTCAAGGCCATGAATTCGCGTGGCCTGGTCAGCGCGCTGAAGCATTTCCCGGGTTACGGCGGCAACGGAGACACGCATGGCAGGATAGTTATCGACATGCGCGCCCTGTCGACCTTCCAAAGCCGCGACCTGCTGCCATTCCAGAGCGGCATCAACGCAGGTTGCCCCATGATTATGATGAGCCACAACGTCGTCTTCGCGTTCGACCGCGGAAAGCCGGCTTCCATCTCGGCGCCAGCTCACGATTACCTGCGGGGTGTTATGGGATTCAATGGCGTGATCATAACCGACAGCCTGGGAATGAACGGAGTCAGGCGTTTTGCCCCTTCGGCCGGCGAGCTGGCGGTGCAGGCGTTTTTGGCGGGCAACGACATGCTGTGCACCCCGTACCCCGAAAAGATGTACGACGCCCTGCTCGCGGCCGTGAAGAGCGGGCGAATCTCCGAGAAACGACTTGACGAGTCCGTCCGGCGCATCCTCGCGCTGAAGATGCGGTACGGTATCATGAACGTCGGCTAACGTAGCCAAGGGAAAGCGAAAGAGGGGGGCGGCGTATGAAGCGCGTCATCATCGTGGGGTCGCCGCGTTCGAACGGGCGCAGCGCGCATCTGGCCGAGATGCTGTTCGAGGCCAACATCGACGAGCGGCCCGAGGACGAGCTGTTCCTGGTTCCCATCAGCGAAATCGACGTGAGCCCCTGCATCGGCTGCAACGCATGCCGCAAGAAGTCCGAGGTCACGTTCAAAAACGAGGACGGCAACGAAGTCACCGAGCTTTTCCACCGCTGCATCTTCGACGACGACATGCAGACGGTCTATGACCTTCTCGACGACGCCGACGCGCTCACCATCGTGACCCCCATCTATTTCAGCGGCCTGCCAGGACCGATGAAATGCCTGATCGACCGCCTGCAGCCGTACTTCTGGGAGTATTGCGAAAACGGGCCGCGCCTGCCCAAGCGCCCGCTGGAGCTGCATGTGGTGGGCGAAGGCGGCGACCCGCACGGCTTCGCGCCGCTCGTCAGCGAGGTGAAGGGCCCCACGGCGCTTGCGGGCTTCGGGCTGGAGCGCATTTTCAGCTGGGTCGGGAAGATCGACGCGAAGGGCGAGATCATCGCCGAGGCCGAAGAGGTGCCCGCTCCCCCGCGCGGTTCGTACGTCGCTTTCGTGGGCGGCGAGGACGCCGGCACTGGCGGGCCCGTTGCCGGGGTGGCTGCGTACGCGCCCGAAGAGGCCAAGGCGGCTGTGGGGAAAGAGCCCCCGGTCAATGCGGCTGCGGGGAAAGCTCATCCGGCCAGCGCTGGCACCAACAGCTCGCAGAAGAGCAGACCGAAACTCAACCTGAGACAAGGGCAAGAGCCAGCTCAGAGGGAAAAGCAGGCGCAACGTGGAAAGCCGGCGCAGGCGCGCAAGTCGACGCAGGATCAAAAGGGCAAGCCAGCGCAGGCGTCAAAGCAGAGTTCCAAATCCAAGCAGCAGTCGAAGCAATCGATGGCTTCGAGGCCGAAGTCGCAAAACCGAGGCGGTCGCCGTGGCTAAGAAGCCCTCGAAACAGCCGCGCTCCACGCCTGATGGTGCATCGAGAAATCTAGAGCACGGGCGACTCTCGCAGAACAACAGTCGGTTGCCTGTGCGCTTTTCGGCCGATAGCACCCTGGACAATTCAAAGCGCGGGCGCCTCTCGCCGTACGCGACCCCGTCGGCCACGCGCGAGGTCCTCGAGCGCCACGGGCTGTACACCAAATACGCGCTTGGCCAGAACTTCCTGGTCAACGATGACATCGTGCGCAAAATCATCGAGCTCGCCGACGTGCAGCCGACCGACCACGTGCTCGAGGTGGGGCCCGGCATCGGCACGCTCACGTCCGCCCTGCTCCAAAAGGCCGGCCGCGTGACCTCGATCGAGATGGATCACGACCTTCCCGCGGTGCTGCAAGACACGCTCGCGCCGTGGCTCGGCCGCTTCACGCTGCTGGAGATGGATGCCCTTGACCTGCGCGAAGAACATCTGCAACGCGCATCAATGGGGATAGTTTGCGATGGGGGCAGCGCATCGAAGGAGACTGTCCCCTCCGATTCTTTCCTCCTCCCCAACAAGTTGGTCAGCAACCTCCCCTATGCCGTCGCAGCCACAATTGTGCTCGATTACCTGCAGCGGTTCCCGTTCCTGCAAAGCGCGACGGTCATGGTCCAGAAGGAAGTCGCCGACCGCATGATGGCCAAGCCCGGTAGCAAGACGTACGGTGCGTACACCGTCAAGCTCGGCCTGCACGCTCGTGTAGCGGGGCGCTTCCCGGTAGCCCCGGGCAACTTCTTCCCGCCGCCGCACGTCGAAAGCGCTGTCATCAGGCTCGATAGCGCTCTTGCGACGGACGACGCCGGCAACGAGCTTTCCCCGGAGCTGCTCAAGGCCGCATGCACCATGGCCGATGCCGCCTTCGCGACGCGCCGCAAGACGCTCGCCAACTCATGCAAGACGTATTTCTCCGGCTCGCCAAATGTGCAAACAGCGCTTCCGGGCATATTCGAACGCGCGGGCGTCGACCCGCGCCGTCGCGGCGAGACGCTTTCTCAAGAAGAGTTCATCCGCCTCGGCATCGCGTACTTGGAAAGCCGACGCGCGGGAGGCGTGGGAGAATAATCAGTCAGCCTTTCGCGAAAACAGGCATCAAGAAAAACAAGCGCTAAAGCGGGCCGCTGGAGCAATTCCGGCGGCTCGTTTCGGTTTCGGGGGGTCATGTTTGCAGACGGTTCGCATCGGCTTCAGGGAGCCGAGTTAACAAACGGGGCCCGCCTTAACTTCAGGGGCAAGTTTTCGGACAGCCGTTCTAGCTTCAGAGAGCTGTGTTTGCGGGCGGCCTCCAAGGAGCGTTTTCGTAAACAAGTCTTTGGCTTTTGGCCAGTTTTTCGCCCCGTTCATTCATATATAACAATTAGTGCCCATTATTTAACGATTTTGTCAAATACGAACAAAAGGCCAGCTAACAACCGTATAGTAATCGTGAAGAAATGGCGAAAACGCCATCTCGGTGTGGAAAGCGAACATTCAAAGCGTCATACGCAAGATGTTGGGATTTAAAGCTAGCATACCTACAAAATGGGTGATGGAGCCAGGTTTTTACAACATCGGGAATCAGCGGTTTTCTACGCCCTCGTTTCGCCTGTCTGTTGATGTGTTCGACGTGTTCTCGGAGCGTGTAGTATGAGCGTTCAAAAAGACATAGCCAAAAAAAGCGCGTTGCTGAATGCAGAGCGCAAAAGCAAGCGCGCGGTAGCCGTGCTCGGCACGGTAATGTTCCTCATCGTGGTGTTCGCCCTCATGGTGCCTGGGTTTGGCATGACGCGCGGCAAGCCCACCTGTGGCCTGGAAGAGCACAAGCACACCAGCGAGTGCTACGAGAAGACCCTCGTTTGCCCACTCGAAGAAGGCGAAAATCACAAGCACAACATCTCGTGTTACGAATTCAAGCTCGTTTGCGACAAGCCGGTTCATACCCACACCGATGCGTGCTACGAAGAGAATGAAGGCTCGTCCGACGAGCAGGATTCTGGAGAAGAGGCAAAAGAGGCGGATAGCTCAGATGCAAGCAGCGCCAGTGCCGATAGCGAATCGGATGAGAAGAGCGACGCCTCCGACGACGCCTCCGACGAATCTGAGAGCGCAGATGCGTCTAGTTCCGATGAAGCCTCTTCCGACTCGTCCGAGAACGCAGATGCTGCAGATGCAGACGAAGAAATGCCAGAGCAGACCTTCGATGCCGACCTCATAGACGAGGACCACAAGGTTGTTCTGAGCGTGGCGATAGAAGCGCCGAAAGGAGCCTTCCCCGCCAATACGGCCATGAAGATCGAGAGCGTGGATGCCGATACGGTGCACGACGAAGTCGCCGAAGCCGTGAAGGATGCCAAGGGCGAGGCCTACAAGGTCAAGCAGATGACTGCGGTTGACATCACCTTCAAAGACGCTGAAGGAAACGAGATCGAACCTGTCAAGGACGTGCAGGTGAAGATTCGCGCCAGTGAGGTGAGCGATTACGAAGAGCCGCTGCTGGTGCACGTGCTCGACAAATCGAAGGAAAACCAGAAGGACAAGACCTACGACGCAGAGGTTGTCGAGAAGGTGAAGATTGTCAACTGGGATGAGGACGACTCGGTCGTCGGCAACGAAGACACCATGAAGTTCAAGTCCCGTGATTTCAGCCCGTATGTCATCGTCGAAGCCGAAAAAGCTGACGACGACAACGGCAATGACGACGACAACGGCAATGACGACAACGCCGACGATGACAACGCCGACGCCGACGCTGACGACAGCCGCGGTTCTACGATCATCGTCACAACAGATGACGATGATGATGCTGATGCAGACGCAGATGCAGACGCCAACGATGAGGCGAACATGCCCGCGCAGTCCTTCAAGGACGAGCTGAAGGACGCCGGCAGAAACGAAACCCTCTCGGTCATGGTCGAGGCACCCGCAGGCGCGCTTCCCAAAGGCGCCACAATGGTGATCAAGCCGGTCAAGTCGCAAGACGTCAAATCCGCCATCGAGGATGCTGTCGAAGTGAAGGCCGACGAAAGGGTCTCGAACATCCAAGCGGTTGACATCTCGTTCCGCGACGCGGACGGCAACGAGATCGAGCCGGCCAAGGCAATCACGGTAACCCTCGCCTCCAGCGTCATCGCGCAAGCTGAGGATCCGCTCGTCGTGCATGTAGACGACAAGGGCAAGGCCGACGTCGTTGAAACCCTGGATGCCTACGAGCTGCAAGAGTACGGCCGCATGATAGTCAGCGACGAGCTCGTCTTCGACTCCGACGCGTTCTCGATTTACGCTGTCGTCGAGGTGACGATTGTGACGAATGTGCTTACCAGCGATGGGCACAACTACAAGATCACCGTGACTTGCGGGCCGGAAGCGCAGGTTCCCGTAGGGGCCAAGCTTCAGGCTGAAGAAATCGTGCAAGACGCCAGCTCCTCCGACGAAACCACCGAATACGACGCCTATATGGAAAAGGCTCGCGAGACTCTCGGCATAGAGGCCGGCGATGTCGAATATGCGCGACTCTTCGACATCAAGATCGTGGACGAGGATGGCAACAAGGTTGATATCGCGGCTCCTGTGGATGTGAACATCGAGCTTGCCGACAAGGACGCCAGCGCAGAGGCGGCAGAAAGCACGCAGGTCGTTCACTTCGCCGACGCCGACGACAAGGGCAATGTGGTTCAAGACGTGAATGTTGATGGCAAAACGCTCGGCTTCGAGGCCGAGGGCTTTTCGGTGTATGCAATCGTGGATGCACCAACGGAACCATACGAAGAACCAGGTTGGCATACGGCGGGCTCTCTCGACGAGATTGCGAGCAATGGCGATGAGGGCTTCTATGTGGGTTGCAAGGCAGATAAAAATTACTCATATTTGACGGGCGGTGTCGTTCAGGGCATTACAGATAATCCCGACAGGAATGGCCTGGCGGCAATAGCCGGGACATCAGAAACGGTGCCAAGTGGAGCTGTGAAGTTTTACTTCGAACGGCAAGACGCCACGAACGACAGGTTCCTCGTCTACACGAAAGATGATAGCAATGCGCCCAAATATGTGAAAATGACCAAGGTCAGCGGTAACGCAGCGCGTGCTGGCTTAGATTTTGACTCCGATAGAACCAACGCGACGGCATTCAAGCTTGAAAAGAGCGGCAGCGCATTCCTGGCGTCAGCAGAGCTAGATGGGACGACGTACTACTGGAACAGGAATACCAAGCAGAGTGGATTTGGCGCTATCGCAGGTTATAAAGACAAAAAAGACGGCAATATCGCCAATCTTGAGCTTCACTATGAGGTAGGGTCTACCACCATAGGAGACCCCTACGGGCTTAGCGATGACAACAAATCGTTCGGAATCGCTTATCACGACGAGGCCGTGACGTCTAACGCTCTTATGGCCGATCAAATCACGGTGGGAGGCAAGCAGCGGCTATCGGGTAAAAGCATGCTAATGCGCCCAGACGTTCTTGACAACAAGGGCGTTCTGCTTGTGGCCGAGAACAGCGACATTCAAGAGTGGTCGTTCGTGTGGGTAGAAAAAGACAAGTACTATCTGAAGACGACGGTAAATGAGTCGCCAAAATACCTGAAGATCAACGGCGAAGACGTCACGCTTGAAGATGATCCTGACGAGACGTATTCACTTATCACGGCGACTCCGGGAACTGGGGCCAATGTAGGTAAATGGCATTTCAAAGTGGGCGACTACTCCCTGAACTTCGCAGGTAGCGCTGAAAAAGGTTTCGGAGGAGCAAAGGGAAACGGTGCGACTACCTGGGTGAATCTCGTTGAGAAATCAACTTTTGATGAAAAGGACTTCACGTACTATGTTGCCGAAAAAGTCAGTGTCTCAGATCAAGAAAAAGTTCCTGACGGAGCCAAGGTGGTCATGTACACGCGCGTCTGGAACGACACCACCAAGCGCTACGATTTCTATGCCGTCGACCACGATGGCTCTTTGATTCGCTGCTACGACGTTGGCGATTGCATCGAGTGGATTGGCAGAAACGTCAACTCTGCGCTTTGGGAATTTACGGAATATAGAGAACCTGACGGTAGCCTAAGTTATTACTATGAGCTGAAAAACGCGCAATACAAGCAATACCCCAAATACATTGCACCGCAGGTGTCGACCAACCAGGTTGTGTCGGGTGAGCCGATCGGCATCAACCTGAACGGCCGACGCTACAATCAGGCGTATACGACCGTCATCGCCTGGGACGATCACGATTATGCCTATTCGGGCTTGAAAGTTGAGAACGGCCGTGTTGTGCCTTGTGCGCTGTCTGAGGCGGATGACTTCTACTTCGCCATCATGACCGATAGGAATCCGCAGCAACCAGAAGGAGAGCTGACAACTGTTAATACAATAGATAACGATCAGTATGGCATCACCATGAGGATGATCGATTTCGATAATCCGATTGATGCAGATAGAGACTCTGTCCAAAGCGCGTTTTTCGGCAGGGACAGCAACTATCCCGGGTTGCTTTCGACTGATCTAAAAGAGAACGGGTATCCAACAATAACGGCTAAAACCGACCACGAAGGCGACTCTCTGAACGAGCTTTTCACCGGGATGACGGATGTGAACCACCTGTTCCTCCAGAGCATTTATAACGAGAGCGGTTACTTCGAGTATGACAGCACGCAGAATTTCGCACATCTCAATAACGATGGAGCCGGCGAAAAAACTTTCACGGTTTACGACCAGCTCGGCGCAATCGGGGACGCTACTGGCCCAACCAGAACGCACGGCCAGTTCATGCCGTACAACGACTTGGATGTAAACAATGTAGCAAGCGTTAAGAACCTTACGAACGTAAAAGCAGAAGAACTGCCCGACACCGATCCGCGCAAAGGCGAGACACTCTACAAAATCAATCAAGGCGAAGCAGATTATTTCTTCGGCATGGAGATGGGGGCTTCCTTCACCCAGACTGCGTCTGGGCTTGATGCCTGGGGCCACGATATCATCTTCGAGTTCTCGGGCGACGACGATTTTTGGTTCTATGTCGATGACGAATTGGTATTGGATCTGGGTGGTGTGCATAAGGCCATGACGGGTTCAATCAACTTCCGCACGGGAGAAGTTAAGGGCTCTCGCGGAAACTCAACGCTCTACGAGATCTTCAAGAAGCATTACCAGGACAGGGGGTTGTCGGCGGAGGAGATCGCTACCAAGCTGAACGAAGAATTCCAGGAGAACGGCAACGGACAATACGTGTTCAAGGACTATTCGGAACATACCATGAAGATGTTCTATATGGAGCGCGGCGCAGGCGCATCGAACCTGCACATGCGCTTCAACCTGGCTGCCGTCAGGCCGGGTACGTTTGAGTTGAGCAAGCGTCTCTCTGGGACGGACAACCCGTCCAACGAACTAATCGAATTCCCTTATCAGATTCACTACGAGAATAAAAGTGACGGCGAAGACCACTTGCTCGGCGAAAACCCTGGAGAAGCTGATGGTGTAATCAACAAGGTAACGAACACTAAAGTAAAATATGTCGCCGAGGGCTATACGCCCGTTGGTGGATCTGTTTCTTACGATCACGTGTTCTTCCTTAAGCCGGGGCAGACGGCCGTGGTGCAAATGCCGGAGAATGCCGAAAAGTATTACGTAGTTGAATGTGGCGTGAACCCAGACGTATACGACGTGGTCAAAGCGAACGGTGTCGAAATCGCAGGTGAAGAGACAGGCGATTCTGTCAGGAAGGACCACAAAACCACATCTGCCACCTTGAAGGATCGTCCTACGCTCGATTTCGACAACCACGTCAAAGAGGGCGCAATGCAGACGCTCTCCATCACGAAGCGGCTTTACGATTCGGACGGGGAGGCTCAGCTACATTACCCCGACAATGAAACGCTTTTCAAATTCCGCCTCTATCTGGGCAGCGAGGGCACATCGGCCGCAGACCTCAAGACGGCGAACTACTATCCGTATTACGTAAAGGATCCGACTGGGTATTTCTGCAGATGGAGTCGCGAGCAAGAAAAATTCGAACCCGTTACAGTCAACGGCAATCCCGTATCCGAGTTCAGCGTGTTGAGAGAGTACCTTGCCACGCTGACGGATACCGAGCGGGAGAAGATCGTCTTTGCAACATCGCCAAATGGAACTATCGACAAGATTCCAGCCGATTACACTGTCGAAGTGCGCGATTTGGTGGTTAATACCCTGTATAAAGCTGAGGAACGCGTCAAAGAGATACCGAGGGGCTATACGCTTCGCTTGGAAGATGGCTATACGCGCGTGTACGATGATGGGTCAAAGGACCTAAACGGAACAGAGCCCATTGCAGGCACAATCGTTAATGATCCCTCGAATCCGGTTAAGAGCAACGATCCAAAAATCGAAGTGCGCAATCAGAGGGGCTGGGGCTTGACGGTCAACAAGGTCTGGACCGACAAAGATTTCATGAAAACGCACGACAACATCTATTTCGCGGTATACGTTAAGATAACCGACGAGAACGGAGCAGAAAAACTCGAGCTCTTAAGCGATAGCGTCCGTGGCATCACGGCGGAAAGCTCGCCGTCAATCTACTATTTCTTCGACAATCTGAAACAGGATATCCCGTTTAAGGACTATATCGTTCGCGAGGTTACGCTTAATCCGGAAAAAGGGAAGACGTTGACTATTAATGATGACGGGACAGTGAACGGATACGATCCAGGTAGCGTACAGCCAATCGAGCAAGGCGAGACGTTGACCGTCGGCGGCACGCCCGCTGGCGGCACCTACCATCCAAACTACAAATACACAGTTACCTACAATCCGGGCGAGCAAACGACTCATAACGAGAACGTGCGAACCGATACCGTGACGAACTCACGTCCAGGCATCAGGTTATACAAAACCAATTGGGGATGGGAGCCGTTATCTGGAGCAAGGTTCACGTTGAAGGATAAGGAAGGGAATGACGTCGCTGCAAAGAATTACGTATCCGACGAAAATGGCCTGATAACGATAGCCTACTTGAATGAGGGCACGTACATTTTGCAGGAAACAACCGTGCCCAAGGGTTATGCTGCGTCGAACTATCCAATATACATCACCGTAGGAAATGACAACGTTGTGGTGGCTCGCAGTGAGGATTCGGATATTTTGAAATTGGAATACGACGATTCGACCATGGCCGCGACCATAACGATTAGAAACCGCAGTTCAAACCTGAGCGCAGTGAAGGTGGACAAAGACAAGAACGAACCTATTGCGGGAATTCATTTTGACTTGTATCCGCAGGTAGGTGGCGATGGGCACAAGATCAAGGACAATCTCCCCATGGAGGGCTTTAAGGATCTTGTATCGAACGAGCAGGGTGTTATTCCGAAGATCGACAAGCAGTTAGCCCCGGGTACGTATTATCTCACCGAAACGAAAGCGCCGAACTACAACCTGCTTCCAGATTTGTGCTTCACGATTGGCGAAGATGGCTCTGTGGCGATCGAGAGCGGGGGAAGGCCGGACTGGCTCAAATTGGACGAGCAGAATGGTGTAGCAGCCTATACGCTCACTATCCCGAACAGCAAGCAAAAGTATGTGAGTATTCAGAAAGTAGATTCAGGCGCCAAAAGGACGCTTAAAGGGGCATCCTTCAGCCTATATTCAGCCGACGAGTATGATGACGAGAACAACCGTCCGAAAGAAAACGCAGAACCAATTCCCTGTGGTCCGACTGATGAAGACGGCTTAGCGGCTATCGGCCATCTACCAAACGGCGAGTACCGATTGGTTGAGACCGTCGCGCCTGCGGGCTTCATGCTTCTCGACAGCCCGATTGAAATCACAGTCACCGATGAGAAGGTAACTTACGAGCAGTCTGGTTCGGTCAAAGACGCGGTGTATAAGGAAGCTGAAAACGTATGGCAGATTACGGCATGGAACGTCTCGGGTGAAGAGCTTCCCTCCACCGGCGGCATGGGAACAGGGCTCTTCTACCTGCTGGGAGGGCTGCTCGTCGCAGCTTCGGGGCTGATCCTTGTCCGGTCTCGCAGAGGATCCCTGCTCGACCGCAAAGTGAAATAGAGAGGCTCTAGGACGGCGCATCAAAGGGGACTGGCTCCTCTGACAGGCGCATCAAAGGGGACTGGCTCCTCTGACAGGCGCATCAAAGGGGACTGGCTCCTCTGATTCGCGGAGTCGTATATATGGGATGGGTTGTCGAAATGTCGTGAATCAGAGGTGCCTGTCCCCTTCGATTTGACTAACCAGCGGTGTCAGAAAACCTTCATTCAAGCGATTTATAAGCGCGCTTGTGGTGAATTCGTGAGCCCCGATTCTCTCATTGCCAGGAATCGAACAGATTTGACATAAAAGCTGAGTAACTGCGTATAAATGGTAAAGTGCTACTACATTATGCACAGAGGTAAACGATGCTGTTAAGGGGGCCTGTTGAGCTCGCGGCAAGACAAAAACACGGCTCGAAGGTCGCTGCTCGTCGCGGTGCGCGAGATTCAGCGCAACCGCAACCGCGCCCTGGTCGTTCTCGGGTGCATGGTCGCCATCGCCACCTCGCTCGCGCTGATGGTCCCGGCCATCACCCTCACGACCGACTCGGCCTTGCAGGTCGGGACTGTCTTGAACGAGCAAACGGAAGCGTCCGATCAGGAAGCCTCCGGCGAAGAGGCCGCAATCAGCGAAGACTCCGCGGCAAACGCCGCCGCCGCAGCCGAAAATCCCCTAGAAGGCGAAGCCGCCGTCACCGCCGGCAGCGTCGACGCGAGCTCCGAGGACGCCGCCATGCCGGCCCAGTCCTTCAGCGCCGACCTCAAGGACGCCAAGGGCAACGTGGTCCTGACCGTCGCGGTCGAGGCCCCCGAGGGCGCCTTCCCCGCCGGCACGACGATGAAGATTGACGGCGTCGACTCCGACGTTATCCAAGGGGCTGTGGATGAGGCGATTGCCAAGAAGACCGACGCGTGGATTACCCGGACTCAGGCCGTCGACATCACCTTCCACGATGCCGAGGGCGGCGAGATTGAACCGCAACGCGAGATTACCGTCAAGTTCGCCAGTGAGCTTATCGCCGGCAGCGAGGACTCGCTTGTCGTGCATGTGGACGACAACGGCGGCGCGGACGTCGTCGAGCCCCTCACGAAGGGCGAGCTTACGCAGCGCGGCCTTCAGTCCGGTGCAGACGAACTGTTCGTCGATGTCGACGCATTCAGCACGTACGTGCTCGTGGGGATAACAATTGAAGACACCGTACTCGCCAGCGACGGCAACAACTACCGGGTTGTGGCGTCTTACGGTCCCGAATCTGGCATCCCCGTAGACGCTGTCCTGTCTGTCGAGGAGATTCCCGACACGTCGGAGCAGTACGCCGAGTACGTGTCGAAGACCGAAGCTGCGTTGGGCATGGAAGCGGGTGGCGCAGGCTACATTCGCCTATTCGACATCAAGATTGTCGACAAAGACGACGCCACTGTGAAGTACCAGCCTGTCGAGGGCGTTGCAGTTAACGTAAATATTGAACTAGCCGACGCTAAGAGCGACGCGCTGAGCGTTGTGCACTTTGCTGACGGCGCGCAAGATGGTCAAGTCATAGACGATGTGGCCGTAGATGGCGAAAACGTGTTCTTCCAGGCGGACGGCTTCAGCATCTACGCCGTGGTAGACGAAGGCGGCACAGACGAAAATGCGCGCATCGGCTACCGCTTCTGGTATAACGACGGATCGCAGAACGTCCTGCTCTCGACACAGTACTTCCGTTACAAGGATGTGCACCCCGAAGGGGGCGCAAGTCAACTGACTTTGAACGAACCGAGCATTCCGGAAATCGACGCTGCAACGTGGAACAGAATTTTCCGAGGATGGAGCAAGACTTCGTTTAATGACGACGACGCCAACCTGATGACGGTTGACGTCCTCAATGCTGAGTTAAGTGCTTACACTGACGACCAATTCGTCGAGGGTACGTTCGTAGACGTGTATGCCAACCTCAAAGATGTTTATTACGTGACCTATGTCGATGTGAACCCCAACAACGTGTTGGCTACGGATATGGTGCCCAAAGCCGAAACGGGTGCTACCACCTATGACGTGAAACCCGAAACGGAGTTGCGACCCACCATTGATTCAGACACGGAGCTTATTGGTTGGTACGACATCAACAATCCAGAAACTGTGTACGATCCAGGTCAGGAAGGTGTTGTCCTGGAGTCGAACATCACGCTATATCCGAAGATCAAGGGTGGCTCATGGCTCATCTTCAACGATAACGATATGGTCGACGACGGAACTGGCAACATGGTCAGTGGCGGGGCGAGCTTTACGCCACCCGCGTTCTATCTTGGGGAAGTGACGCGTCAGCCCGATAATCCAACTTGGGCAGGCTATCGATTCGACGGATGGTACACTACGCCTGATTGTTCAACCCCATTCACATTTGGCGAAACTCTGGCAGGCGATACGACAGTGTACGCCAAGTGGACACCGTCGGATTCTGCTTACCGCGTGATTATCTGGAAGCAACGCGCATCGGATGACGCCAACGCTCCCGATGCTGAAAAGACCTACGATTACGTGACCAGCTACCTCTTCGATGAGGGTGTGGTGACGGGTCAAACGGTTTCGCTCGACGCCTCTTATAAGAACATCTATGGGCCCAATGGCAGTTCGGGGGATACCGATAAAGCCTACTTTGTTTACAACGCCGACAATACAGATCAGTCTGTAGTCGTAAAAGCCGATGGCAGTTCCGTTTTGAATGTGCGCTACGATCGCAAGCCTGTGACGTTGAATTTCTATACGTGGGATTATACATATACCGAGAGTTCTTCCACCACAAGTGGATATTATTATCTTCCCGATGGTAATGGCGGGTATAATCAAACATATTTGTACTACAATGCTGGTAAATGGTATAGGACACGTACTAATACTGGAACGTGGTTAAATCCGCGTTACAGCTATTCAGACGAATATACAGGTGCTCGATATACGCGAAGCAACAACAGATCTTGGCTTCTATACAAATCATTCACCGGCTTATATGGATCTACGCTCAAAGAGAACGGTTATTCGTGGCCAGAAGAATACAACTGGTATAGCACGGGCAATAGCCGCGGAGCTGTTGGCGGCACGCGCACGACCTTCATGTCGTCGTTTTTGCCGTCTGACGTAGACACAACAGGAAGCACCATCACCGTGGATTTCTATGGCTCGTCTTCTTCCGGAAACGCTCGAGTTCACTTTCTTACACAAAACGAAGATGGCGCCTATACCGAGAGAGACACCATCACGACAAGCGGTGGAAGCTTTTACATCAGCGACAAATACATCGGATACCACGCATCTACATACAGTACGAATAATCAAATTTGGGAGAGCGTTGGTACGAAGAACAGCAGTGGCTACTATAACAATGGAGACCCGGTTAGCTATACCAACAACCTCTACATACGCTTCGATCGAAACGATCACACGCTAGCCTTCTATACTAACAACAGTGCTAACCAGCTTATCGACTACACGATGCCCTATGGCACATCGCTCTCCGATTATGCGGATCAAAATCCCGGTCAGCATGCCGGCTATTACTTCAATGGCTGGTTTGCGGACCCAGGCTGCACGGAGCCCTTTGACTTCTCGCAGACGATGCCCGACAACAATATAGCCGTGTATGGCAAATGGAGGATGGAGCGCATCCGTGTGGTCATCGATCCCGGGGCGAGCAACGTATACATGGGCAGTCAGGGTTCCACTTTCCGTCTAGACTACGATGAACGCATTGATGGCGGCCTACTCGAAACCGCAACGCGTGCAGGCTATATTTTGGACGGGTGGTACACCGACCCTGATTTCACGAACCGCTTTCTGTTCAGCAGCCCAGTGAATTCGGAAACACCTGGTGTAGATATGAGTTACCACACATCGCCGACCTGGGCGGCAGCGCGCGCGGCTTACGGCGACGAAGGCGAGGCTTACGAGAACGTGCGCGGAATCCTACACCTCTATGCGAAATGGATACCCGACCCGAATAGCAAGGGCGTCAATATCATCTACGATCCAGGAGAGGCTGCAATCGTCGACTCCCTTGGAAATGCGCTAACCACCGTGCCAATCGATACACATATGTACGGCTTTGATGGGACCTCGACAGCCCGCGAGACGCCGTCAAATTACAACGACCTTTTCACGTTCAAATTCTGGCAAGCGACGAAAAAAGACGGAACGACTGTCAACATCTACCCCGGCGACCCGGTCGAGCTCGCCCACATGGCGCTAACCGACCCCATCTACGACGAGTCTGGCCAGGAGCTCTTGAGGGGTACCGTGATTCTACGCGCTATCTATGATATGACGGGAGATCCGTCCCGCATCACACATATCACTTACGATGGCAATACTTTTGAAGCGCCAGTGTATGGCACGCAGGAAAGCCAAACCTTACGCGGGCAAACGCGGGATGGCACCCATCGCTATTCGGTTACGCATGAAGAGGAAATAAACCAAACTATCACGTTGCCAACAGCCGATGACTTCTACCTAGACGGTTGGGAGCTCGCTGGCTGGGCTTTCACGCCAGGGACGTACGAAGGACAAACGACCGGGGAAGGTCACTACGACACGACCTTCGTGCCAGGGCAACAGGTTGCCGCCGACAATCTGGTCAAGGATTCGGTTAACAATCAGGGTAATACGCTGTTTGCGATGTGGAAACCCAAAAAGTACAGTGTGACGGTCAGGCAAGTGGTCGAGAACGGTGTTCCAAACAACAGCTTCACCTATGACTACAAAACGGGCGTGGAAAATGCAATTGCAAGCGCACCGAACCATTCCGAAACGCTGACGGGCAACAGCTCGTTCGAGGTAGACGATTTGGAGTATTACGACCGCGTAGGCCACGTGATCCGCATCGCGACACCGACCATTCCGAGCGGTGCAGTCTACGATGTACGCGTGAATGCGGTGGTTACGAAGGATGATGGCACGACAGAAACCCTAAATCCAACTCCAGCGGGCGATTATCAAATTCTTGGCGACGTGACGATTACTTACACCTATTCGCTGAAGGTTCCCGTGAAGCTGCAGAAGCGCAATGCCGCAAACCACAACGAGGCTCTTACTGGCGCTCAATTCACGCTCACTCCCGTTGAGTACAACTCGACGACGCAGCGCTGGGAAGATGTCGGCTCGAGCGAGACTATAGTCATCAATGCGAACGAGATTACGAAGTACCTACAAGAAGGAACCTATCGCATCGTGGAGGAAAGCGCTCCGGATAACTATGCGAAACTCGAAACGGAATTGTTCCTCACTGTTAAGCAGGATGGTTCGTCCACGCTGTTCTTGGCAAGCGGGGGCTCGGTTGACGAGGATGTCGCGGTCCTGGATGCGGGCAACAAGACGCTTACCATCTTCGACAACCCCATTCGCACGGTTACCTTGAGCAAAGAGGCTGATGACGAAAGTCAGAGCGATTTCACCTTTACCGTGACGGTGTTCAACAACGATAACAACCGGCTTCGTGTCTACGAAATAGGAACGCATCGAGGAGCGGCACTTGTGACGAACAACATCGGTGAAGTTACTCTTCCCTTGAAGCACGAAGAAAGCGTCCAACTGAAGATTCCTCACGGCTGCATGCTGACGGTCGAGGAGGCGGCGAATTCTCTATATAACGCTAGCTACAGTTACAACAATGAGGAATCAGTGAACAGCAGGGTGTTCGACGAAAACGGTGTCCCCGTCGCCATAACCGAAGATTCGACGCTCGCATACACCAACAACCTGGTTACCGTACCTGTAACGTTGAAGAAAGTCGGCGTCAACAGCGCAGACCAGGATGCAACGGAAACCCCGCTCGCAGGTGCCACCTTCACGTTCTACGATGCAGATACTGGTGGACAAATCATTAACGACCCCGACGGACATCCGCTCATGAACAAAACTTCTGACGCCGATGGTGTGTTCTTCGTAGGCAACCTGAAAATTGGCACGTACTATCTCGAAGAAACAACCGTCCCAGCCGGCTACTATGCGCCACTCGGTAGGTTCAAGCTCGAGATCAGCTCCACCAACGCCGCGCCGACTATCACGAGCAGCTGGGTGTCCGGTTCGCCCGATGGTTCTGTTGGCCAGGTCACTGGCGATGCCGAAAGCCGCTATACCATTACCATTCGCAACGTCACAGGCCCCGCGCTGCCCTCAACAGGTGGATCTGGTACCTCGCTTGTGTATCTGTTCGGTGCGATTCTTGTGGTGCTTGGTGTAGCGGGGCTGGCGATAAGGGTACGGTACAAGAGTCTAGGTATAGATAAAGCATAAAGCCCAGATAATGCCGATACATAAAACTAAATCAAGCAGTTTTTCTTTCCGCGGGCCTCGCAGTTGACCAGTTGCATCAGGTTGGTTCTATCAAGGCAACTTCTGAGCATCGCTTATGTGGTGAATTCGTGAACCCCGACTTTTTCGCTGTCAAAAACCGAACAGATTTGACTTAAAAGCTGAGCAAATACGTATAAATGATAGGGTGGCTAATAGATTAAGGGCAAAGAAAACAGTTCAGTTAAGGGGGCCTGATGAGCGCTCGGCAAAACAGAAGCACGGCTCGAAGGTCGCTGCTCGTCGCGGTACGCGAGATTCAGCGCAGCCGCAACCGCGCCCTGGTCGTTCTCGGGTGCATGGTCGCCATCGCCACCTCGCTCGCTTTGATGATCCCGGCCATCACCCTCACGAACGACTCGGCCTTGCAGGTTGGGGTTGTTCTGGGCGAGCAATCGGAAACGTTCGATCAGGAAGCTCTCAGCGAAGAGGCCACAATCAGCACAGACTCTGCAACAAACGAAGACCTGGCCGCCGCCCAGGAGTTCGCCGACGTCTCCGAATACGACGCTCTCGGCGGCACCGTTGACGAAAGCGCCTCTGCAAACAACTCCGTTGACGCCTACGCCGATGATGCGGCTGCTACCGATTCCAGCGCGGACGACACATCGCTTATCGCCGATACAGGTAGTGATATCGTCAGCTCTGACGTCCCTGCAGACGACCCAACTGCCAACACCGACGCCCAGGGCGCCATCGCAGCTGACGCAACCGCAATCGAGAATCCCTTGGAAGGCGAATCTGCCAGCGCCGTCGGCAGCGTCGACGCGAGCTCCGAGGACGTTGCCATGCCGGCCCAGTCCTTCAGCGCCGACCTCAAGGACGCCAAGGGCAACGTGGTTCTGACCGTCGCGGTTGAGGCCCCAGAGGGCGCCTTCCCCGCCGGCACGTTCATGAAGATCGACGGCATCGCCGCCGACGAAGTGAAGGACAAGGTCGAGGGGGCAATCGAGGACGCTAACGGCGAGGACGTGAGGGTGAAGAACCTCACCGCCGTGGACATCGTGTTCTTCGGCCCTGACGGAAGCGAGATCGAGCCGGCCGAAAGCGTCGAGGTCAAGATCGTGTCCGACGACGTCCGCAAGTTCGACAACCCCGCCCTCGTGCACGTGCTCGACAAGGGCAAGGAAAGCTCCAAGGGCAAGTCCGACGACGCCGAGATCGTAAGCGACGTCACGTTCGAAGGCGCCCAGACGATGGCGTTCGAGTCCAGGGCCTTCAGCCCGTACGTCATCGTCGAGTACGAGACGATCTCCGCCGGCGTGATCACAGCCGACGGCGCGTCGTATACGGTGGCTGTAAGCTACGGTGCCGATGCCGGCATCCCCGAGGGCACGAGCCTCAGGGTCGAGGAGCTGCCCGAGCCCGGCCGCGCATGGACGAGCTACGTCGACCGCCTGGCCGAGGAGCTCGGCGCCGAGCCCTCCTTCGCCCGCCTGTTCGACATCACCATCCTCGACGGCAACGGCAACGAAATCCAGCCCGGCGCACCGGTTGAGGTGGGCATCTCCCTCGACAACGCAAGCGAGCTGACTGACGGCGTGAAGGTCGCCCACTTCGACGACGCCTCCGGAAGCGTGGACGTCATCGACGCCAGCCTGTCCGGCGACACCGTCAGCTTCGATGCCGAGGGGTTTTCGGTCTATGCGGTTGTTGGTGGAAGCACGGACGAGAACGCGCGCATGACGCTCGAGTTCTATGCTGGTGGCACCAAGGTTGCCACGATGTACGTTAAGAACTCAGATACGGCAGCGGATCTGAATAACATCGTTTATGATCCCGGCGTGAGCAATGCGGTTAATAGCATTGAAGGTGAGCTGTTTGGCGGCTGGATTCTCGATGACCCGCAGATCACCAGCTCGGACTTGGTCAATCTCATGACGATTGACGACATTCGGGCGTGGGCCGAGCAGAAGAGCATTACAGAAGGAGAGACGCACCGATTCGACGCTGCAATCTGCAAGTTGTACACCGTTACGTACCATGATTATGGAAACACCGAAGATGAAGTCGGAGCCACGATAGGCATGGATGCCGTTCTCGTAGTATCGAGTGAATACGGAACCGCCTCTGTGGAACATGAATTGAAGATGGGTTATACGCCGAAAGACGACCTGCATAATTTTGAGGGTTGGAAACTCGAAGAGGGCTACGACCAATACGTTACCTCCGCCATCCCGGATGACAGGATTTATGCTCAGGACAGTACTGTCTCCATCAAGGGCAATGTGAGCTTCCTCGTGAACGCTCCCAAGGGCAACTGGCTGGTCTTTGATGAGAACGGCAAGGGCGCTACGTACAATGCTCCGCAATTTGTAAAAAGTGGCGAGCACACAACAGAGCCCGACCCAAGTAGGATGACGCGCAATGGTTACACCTTCGGCGGTTGGTACACTTCGCAGGCGGCAGCGGCTGCTCATGCAGCGAATCCGGGCGTGACGACCGATGAGTTCACGTTTGGAGGCGAGCTAGCGCAGAAGACGACGATTTATGCGAGTTGGATCCCCAACCCGACGGCGCAGTATACAGTCGTATTCTGGACACAGAATCTGGATAGGACTGCATATGAAGTTGCAGGCTCCTATGTTGGAACAGGAAGGGTTGGTGAAAACATTCCCCTCAATGTCGTGGATAACGGCGATGAAGATTACGTCAACGGTTTTGGCGAAAACGGGCACTACACCGGGTTCTCGCTGATAAATGTCGATAAAACCCAGCGAGTGCCGATCACCCCCGAAGGCGACGCTGTTCTCAACCTGCACTACGACCGTATTACCTACAATTTGAAAATTTACCTGTATAGGCAAGAAGGAAATCGCGAAGATAGATATACGTATGCACAGAACTCGAATGCCGGAAAAAACGTTTGGGGTATTGCCACCTGGTACAGTAATGCACGCCTTAATAGCATGCCCACAACTACTTACGGCCCGATTCTCAAAGACACCCAGGCAACAGACGGCTATTACGGCTACTATATCTTGTTGACGGCGTACTACGGTGAAGACATTAGCGCAAAGTGGCCGAAATACAGCCAAATTATTGGGCCTGAAAACAACAGGAATCCCGTTAGCTTCATCATGATGAACGGCACCGGGCTAAAAGGCAATGGCGTCAACGACAATGGATACGGCACGGGTAAGGACACCATCAAGGGCCTCATCACGACTATGGATGAAAAGATTCTTGGCTACACCAACAATTCCAATGGTAATTACCTAATCGTTCGCTTTAACACGTATAACGACTGGCGCTACCATATCTGGTATGAAACGGTCGATGGCGAAGATTACACTGGCAAGACCACGCGTACCTATAACGGGAAGACGTACTACGAGGCTGACGTGCTCGAGGTTCGCTCCAGCAATACGGATGTTGGGCAGCAAAACCCCCCGCAGTATTCAGGGTACGAATACGCGTTTAGGATGAACGAAAACTGGAATGGCGACAATAGGTGGCAAACAAACAACCCCACTCGTTATCACATCAATTATGTATACAATCGCTCGCAATACGAAATCGAATACTTTGATGGAACTTATTTTGATGGCAATGGTCAGCCGATTCAGAACCGTGCCACGCATCCGCTCCACACAAGTGATCCGATTAGCCATGGAGCGACGATTCCTGAAGGATGCAGGACATATGAGCCAACGCTGCCTGCTGGCGAATCGGGTTATGTTTTCGAGGGATGGTATCTCGACGAAGGGTGCACAACACCGTATGAATGGAGCACGATGCCAATCGGCGGAATCAAAGTGTACGCTAAGTGGCGCAAGGTCCAATACCGCGTGTTCCTTAATCCGAACGTTCCCGCGGGCGAGGCTCTCGACTGGGGTTCAGACAGCGTGTCAACAAGTTTCCGCGTTGATTACGGTGAAAAAATCAGCACGCCCAACGGTAAGCGCGAAGGTAGTGGCTATGAGTTTGTTGGCTGGTACACAGATCAGAGCCTGAGCGGCCAATACCTGTACAACTCGGATACCGTGCTAAACGACAGCACCGTTACTACACCGTATAACCTGACGGATATAGCAACACTTGATTTTACCGAGCGTGATAAGTATGGCAATCCGCTGATGAACGATGAGGGCCAATATTACGAAATCGATAGAGAAACCGGCGAACAAATGGTTCTTAGCCCAACCTGGAACAAAGACTACAATGCGAACCGTGTGTGGATCAAGAAGAAGCTGGAGCTGTACGCCAAATGGCGCAAGATCATAGAAGGCGCTGACGGCATCCAAGTGGTCTACGTCGCTGATGAAGATGAGACCCACACTGGCACTAATCCTCCCGTAGATCCGACGCTGTATCCCGATCAAGCAGAAGCAACTGCGCAAGCGGCATCGACCCCTACTGACTCCTCCCTTCATTTCAAGTACTGGGTTGTGCAGAAATGGGATGGAGAAAAGTATGTCGACACAGAGACTACGGTAAAACCCGGGCAGGATTTCACCGTTATGGTGGATTACGCGAAGAAGGAGGCCAGGCCAGACGAACCGGACAAGTATGACTATACGATGCAGCTCCGGGCAGAGTACCAGGAGCCGGAAAGCGAGCTTCCAACGCATGTCTGGTGGTTTGAAAACTATGACGGCGACAATCAAGGGCGGCACGATTCCTATCGGCAGGACGAAGGCATCAGCATCAACGAGGCGGTAAACATTCCTGCTGCACCAGCCAGGGAAGGGTATCTTTTCCTTGGCTGGGCTCGGGTGCCTGCAGTGGATTCGGAGAGCGCGGCGGGGACGCCGCCGACCGGCAAAGTGCTTCCGAACCTTGGCGAGAGCGACCTTTATCTGAAATACGAGAATGGGCAATATAAGTTCGGGGATAAAGTCGTGACCCATGTGGCAGCCGATGAGGCGGATCCGTATCACGACATGTATGCGGTGTGGAAGCCCGAAACGTATACCGTCACAATAAAGAAAATCGTTGTTGGCCTCGATGGGGATAAGCTTCCTACCAGAACCTTCAGCATTAATTATGAGTACAGCACAATCAGTAACAGTGTTTCTCTTGCGCATGGCGGATTTGGGGAAATCAACGAAGTGCCCTTCAAGTCGATTTTCAAAGTGGAAGAACCCGATGAGCAGCTATTTGACAAAAGGTACGAAGCGGTGCAGACGACAGACAAACAGCATCGCCCGCTTGAAAACCCTGCACAGCTCAATCTTAAGGATGGTGGATACGAGATTAAGGGTGACACTACCATTACGGTTACGAACACACGTAATACCTATCAAGCCGCCTTTAAGAAGACTGATCTTGCAGACAAGCAGCTAAGTGGGGCGGTTTTCGAGCTGTTACACAAAGAAGGCGAAAATTATGTTCGATACACTAGCGCAACGGGCGCTGGTTTCAGTGACGGATTTCTGACCATTGGCTCTACCACGCTCAATGGTCTAGCTGCGGGAGAATACATGCTGGAGGAGAAAGATGCTCCAGCTGGCTATATATTCCATTCTGGAAGCACATACTTTACCATCCGCGAGAACGGTACGATAGTAGTTACCCAATCCCCTGGGCGGGTTGGGGACATAGAACTGGCAGCAACTAACCCAGAGACCGGTTCGCCGGATAACCCGCTTCTAACCATCCGCAACGAGCCCGGTCAAGCCCTGCCAAATACGGGAGGTCCTGGTACTCTGTACTGCACGCTGGGTGGTTTGGCGCTGGTCGTTATGGGTGCCGTCCTAATCGTCGCTAACTCGCGATCGAGAGAAAGGCACGACGCACGCGGCTAGAGGCTGTTCGAAGCGTCGATGGGCAAGATGGTAAAAGCTGACGCTACCACGTGCGCCGCTGTCGAGCTGTGAAATGTGAACAAATAATGGATAAATTATGATTTCGGCTCAGAACGAGCATAGAGGCACGCTTTTTTGAAGCACAGACCTGCGTTTGGCAGAATCGACAAGCGCGACACTGTTGAATCAAAAGCGCGGTATAACATGACACAACCAGTGGTAGATAGCGCTCAACACACGCACAAATTATTGCGCATACCATGCTTTAGGCCTACTTTAGGTAGGGGACGTTATATCTGCTAAAGACTGCATGCCCAGGGAAAATCAACTGAGCTTTAAGCCTGTTTAACCTGACGATAAGCAGCAAGTATTACTAATTAAATCTCAATTTACGATAAACTAGTTAACTGAATTATTAGCAAAAGGTATCCAAAAACCAGCTGAAACGTAGAAAGGATGCCAAAACTCAAGCAGTTGAGCTGTAATTGCCATAAAACAACATCTATTTAAACGCGCTTTTGTTGCGTCTCGCGCTTGTCGCGAGGCGCAACAAGGGATTGGCGTATGCGCACGAAGAACGTTACACAAACCTCATATGTTCATCGAGGCGTCAAGTGGCAAAAGCGGCCATCCCCCGGTTAGCTAATCCGGGGAATGGCCTCATCGAATCCTCTTGAGGCTGGACATGTAGCATGCCCATCTTCAAAGCCGTGGCTCTTCATGT
>JAFRGA010000013.1 GCA_017434045.1 Eggerthellaceae bacterium | reverse complement strand
GTCGACAAATCGGAATTTGCACTCAAGCAGGCAATCGACAGCGTGAGCGCCACCATGACATCAGTTTTGAACCAAGAGTTAGGCATGAGCGATGTTTAATGAGGACAACACAACGGAGCAGATGATCATCAAGGCCCTCGAAAACGTGGGCTGGACGTACATTGCCCCAGACAATCTCGAGCGTGAACACTCGGACGTCATGGTCGAGCCGATGGTCAAGAACGCACTCATACGCTTGAACCCCGAGATTGCAGAAGAACCGGATCGTGCCGATGAGGTAATCTACCGGCTTCGAGCCCTCATCCAATCGTGCAGCGCGCAGAATCTCGTGACGACCAACGAGAGGTTCAAGAAGCTGGTTTTCGAGGAGAACTCTTTCCCCTTCGGCAAGGATGGAAGGATGGTCCCAATCCGCTTCTTCGGCACCGAGCAGGACGGCGACCTCGACCAAAACGAGTACGTCGTCACCAACCAGTGGGTCTACCCGTACGAATACGGAGGCAAGAGGCTGGACATCGTGCTGCTCATTAACGGATTTCCCGTTGTGAATGGCGAGGTCAAGACCCCTGTTCGCGACTCAATAACCTGGATCGACGGGGCAGGAGACGTCGCGAACTACGAGAAGAGCATCCCCCAGATGTACGCGACCAACGTGCTCAACTTCGCCAGCGAGGGCAAGGCGTTCCGCTTCGGGTCGGTGAACATGCCCGTCGACATGTGGGGCCCCTGGCATGCCGGAGGAGACCGCGCCGAGGGAACGCTCTCAGACGTGCGCAAAAGCGTCATGTCCATGCTGACCCCTGCGAACTTGATGGACATATTCAGGTTCTTCACGGTCTTCTCGACCGACAAGAAGCACCGCAGGATAAAGCTCATCTGCCGTTACCAGCAGTTCGAGGGAGCGAACCTCATCGTCGAGCGCGTGAAGGCCGGCTATCCCAAGAAGGGCCTCATCTGGCATTTCCAGGGATCGGGCAAGTCCCTCCTCATGGTATTCGCCGCCCAGAAGCTGAGGATGGTCCCCGAGCTCAAGAACCCCACAGTTGTCATCGTGGACGATCGCATCGACCTGGAAACCCAGATAACCGCGACGTTCAATGCGGCGGACATCCCCAACATGGCGAGCGCCGGCACCAAGGAGGAGCTCGTGTCGTTCTTCCGCAACGACACGCGCAAGATCCTCATCACCACCATATTCAAGTTCGGCGAGGTCGACGGCATTCTCAACGAGCGAAGCAACATCATCCTCATGGTGGACGAAGCGCACCGCACCCAGGAAGGCGACCTTGGCGAGAAGATGCGAATGGCGCTGCCCAACGCCTTCTTCTTCGGCCTGACTGGCACGCCCATCAATCGCATAGACAAGAACACGTTCAGAGCCTTCGGAGCAGCGGAGGACAAGACGGGCTACATGAGCCGCTACTCCTTCTCGGACTCGATCAGGGACAACGCGACCCTGCCCCTCCATTTCGAGACCGTGCCTGTAGAGCTGCACGTCGACCAGGCGGCAATTGACGAGGCCTTCGCAGCCATGACCGAGGGCCTGACGGACGAGGAGAGGAACGAGCTCACGAGGCGCGTGCGCATCGAGGCCGTGATGAAGGCGCCCGACCGCATCCGCAAGGTATGCGAGCACATTGCGCAGCACTTCCGCGAGAAGGTTGAGCCCGACGGCCTCAAGGGAATGGTCGTCTGCTACGACCGCGAGTGCTGCCTACTCTACAAAGAGCAACTGGACAAGCTGCTGGGCGCCGACGCGTGCACCATCGTCATGCACACCAACAACGACAAGGCGGGCCGATACGTCGCCTACCGGAGGGACCGCGATGCCGAGGAGAAGCTGCTCGACCGATATCGCGACCCGGATGACCCGCTGAAGATCCTGATCGTGACGGCTAAACTGCTTACAGGCTTCGACGCGCCTATCCTTCAAGCCATGTACCTCGACAAGCCCCTGAAGGACCACACGCTCCTGCAAGCGATATGCCGCACCAACCGCGTGTACAACGACCACAAGGCCTACGGCCTCATCGTCGACTACATCGGGCTGTTCGACGACGTGGCCCGCTCGCTGGACTTCGACGAGAAGGAGGTCCAGCGCGTCATCACCAACATCGACGAGGTGCGCGAGCAGCTGCCGAAGCTCGTGGACAAATGCCTCTACTACTTCGTAAGCCTCAACGACCGCTCCAGCACCGACTGGGAGGGGCTGCTCGCCGCGCAGGAGTGCCTGCCAACCGCGAAGGAGAAGGACGCTTTCGGAGCGGACTACCGCGTGCTCAACCGCGTGTGGGAGGCGCTGTCGCCAGACGCGTGCCTCAGCGAATACCGATACGACTACATCTGGCTAAGCCAGGTCTACGAGTCGGTGAAGCCCGTCGACAACAGGGGCAAGCTCATCTGGGCGGCTCTCGGGCCGAAGACGATCGAGCTGGTCCACCAGAACATCACCGTCGAGGAGGTGGTCGACGACCTCGAGGTTCTGGAGCTCGACGCGGACCTGATAGAGCAGTTCATCGAGAGCAGCGGGAAGAGCCCCGAGAAGGTCGCGAAGAAGATAGAGATCGACCTTGTTGCGCGGAGTCGGAAGCACGACAAGAACAAGAAGTTCATAAAGCTGGGCGAGCGCCTCGAAGACCTGCGCGAGCGCCATGAAGCCGGCCTCATCACCTCAATCGTATTCCTGAAGATGATCATCGACCTCGCGAAAGAGGCCCGCGAGGCGGAGAAGGAAGTCGTGCCGGAGGAAGAGGAAGACAAGGGCAAGGCCGCGCTCACCGAGCTCTTCAACGGGGTGAAGAACGAGAACACGCCGCTTATCGTCGAGAACGTGGTGAACGACATCGACGAAATCGTGCGCGTCACCCGCTTCGACGGGTGGCAGGCGACGACGGCTGGCAAGAAGGAGGTCCGGGCGCAGATCCGAAAGCTGCTCTGGACCCGGTACAAGCTAAAGGACAACGAGCTATTCGAGAAGGCCTGCGCTTACGTCGAGCAATACTACTAGGCGCCGTGCCGTGGAAGGCGGCCTTCTCTGAAAAGGAGGCCGCTATGAAGCAACTCAAAACCGCCATGCTCGAAATCGAGCAGCTCATGGCACCGGCTTTGGACAACGCACAGATGGAGAGGCTGCGCGCAGTCTTGGAGCATTGCCTGTTCGATATCGACGACTCGACTTACGGAGCCGAAAGCCTCGACAACGGCGCATACCTCGACACTTTTCTGAAGGCAAAGAGGCTCGAGGGATGCTCGGAGAGAACAATCGGCTACTACCAACGAACCATCGACAAGATGTTTGCCGGCGTCGGCAAGCCCGCGAACCACATAACCACAGAGGACCTGCGCTCGTACCTCGCTGGCTACCAAGGCTCCGACAGAGTTGCGAAGACCACAGTCGACAACGTGAGGCGAGTGCTGTCCACGTTCTTCTCGTGGCTTGAAGATGAAGACTACATACTCAAGAGCCCAGTGAGACGCATCAAGAAGATCCGGACTGCGCAAGTCGTCAAAGAAACGTACACAGACGAGGCTTTGGAGATGATGAGGGATTCTTGCTCCAACATTCGCGACCTTGCGATAATCGACCTCCTGGCGTCGACCGGCATCCGCGTAGGCGAGCTCGTGCATATGAACCGCAGCGACATCGACTTCGAGAACCGGGAGTGCATCGTGTTTGGAAAAGGGTCGAAGGAGCGGAAGGTCTACTTCGATGCCAGGACGAAACTCCATCTCTCTTCTTATCTTGCCAGTCGAGCAGACGAGAACCCTGCCATGTTCGTATCGCTCCACGCCCCACACGAGCGATTGCAAATCAGCGGGGTGGAAACGATGCTTCGCAAGCTTGGACAGTCGATTTCTCTCGGCAAGGTGCATCCGCATAAATTCCGGCGCACGTTGGCGACGCGAGCAATCGACAAAGGCATGCCCATCGAGCAGGTTCAGGTGCTTCTTGGCCATAAGAAGATAGACACAACGCTTCAATATGCCATGGTCGACCAGCGAAACGTCAAGAACTCCCATCGGCGATTTATTGCCTGATGTCGATGCAAATCCCGGTTT
>JAFRGA010000060.1 GCA_017434045.1 Eggerthellaceae bacterium | reverse complement strand
TCTTGGCCGGCCCCTTTGGCCTGCCTTGTGGCTGCGTCGGCGCACGGGTTCCGCCCGGGCGCAAGGGGGAAATGCGAAGCCGGCCTTGGGAGGAAGTGAACCCGGCGGTGTTTTTCCAAGCGCAGCGGTTTGTTTTCGGAGGCGCTGGGACGATCTGTCCCACCGAAAAGAAATTGAAAAACATCGCGGCCCTTGCGCCAGTGCGCGGGTTCCGTGCGACTGTGCGCTGCTCAAGGAAGGCAAGGGGCTGGCGAGCGCCAAAGGTCACTGGGATAAAACCGTTCAGGCTGTCCCAAGTGCTGTACACGCTGGGTTGAAATAGGAGCGTAACGTGGTATCTGGCGGAAACCCTGACCGGAAGGCAAGTAGACGCTACCGCCCTCGCATGCGGTGATATACTTTAATTTGTATTACATCCACGAGGTCTGGAGCATGCTATGAGGTATGCCGAACTGGTCGAGAGCAACGCCACCGAACGGGAGATCAAGGAGTACCTGGTCGACGGGGAGGCGACGACGATAACGCTGCGAATACCCGGCAATCTTCATGAGTCTGCCAAAGAGGCCGCTGCGCTGCGCGGTATGAGCCTGAGTGCTTTCGTTCGGAACTGCATGATCCAAGAGCTGAGCAAGAGGGGCTAGGAATGAAAGACTCGTATTCGGTGACCACGTACTCGGTACAGAACATCCTGGGCCTAATCGACTCAGGCGACATCGCGATTCCCGAAATCCAGCGTCCCTTCGTGTGGGACAGCACGAAGGTCAGGGACCTGATCGACTCGCTTTACCACGGCTATCCGACGGGCTACCTCATCACCTGGAAGAACCCCGACGTGAAGATCAAGGGCGGCGGCACTGCCGAGGGCAAGACCGTGCTCATCGACGGACAGCAGCGCATCACCGCCCTGATGGCGTCGCTTTCTGGGCTGCCCATACTGAACGACGATTACGAGTCTAAGCGGATCAAGATCGCCTTCGACCCGCAATACGATGGTGAGGATACTCCGTTCGCAGTCCTGACTCCGGTCATCGACAAGAACCCGAAATGGATATCAGACATATCCGAGCTGTTTAAGCCGGGCTTCAACTCGTGGTCCTTCGTGAACGACTACATCGCAGCGAACCCTGATTGCGATCCCAGCGCAGTCAACGCCAGCATCACCGACCTGCTGGCTATAGCCACGAGGCAGCTCGGTTGCATCGTCATCAACGCGGACTGCACAATCGACGAGGTGACGGACATCTTCATCCGGATCAACTCCAAGGGTGCGGTGCTGTCCCAGGCCGACTTCGCCATGTCGAAGATCGCCGCCGATGAGGTGCATGGAGGGTCGATGCTTCGTAAGGCAATCGACTACTACTGCCATCTAGCCGTGAAGCCCGAGTTCTGGGCGACTGTGTCGCAGAACGACCCGGAGTTCATGGCGTCTGAGTACGCTCCGAAGGCTGAGTGGCTGAAGAACGACAAGGACGACATCTACGACCCGGACTACAACGACGTGCTGCGCGTGGCGTTCATGCACGAGTTCGGGCGTGGGAAGCTCGCCGACCTGGTCGCGCTCCTCTCCGGCCGCGACTTCGAGACGCGCGACTACAAGAGCGAAATCGCCGATGAATCATTCGAGAGGTTGCACGACAGCGTGCTGCGCTTCATGAGCAAGGACAACTTCCAGGACTTCGTGCTGGCACTCCGATCCGCGGGCTTCGTGTCACCGTCCATCATCTACTCGAAGGGCGCGGTGAACTTCGCGTACAACCTGTACTTGACCCTGCGGAAGGACCCGAAGATAGAGTCCACCGAGGTAAAGCGGTGGGTGCAGCGCTGGTACGTCATGTCGGTTCTCACCGGCCGCTACTCAGGCTCCTCGGAATCGGTCATGGACCGCGACATCCGGCGCATTTCCGAGCAGGGGTTCCTGAAGGTGTACGACGAGATCGTCGCGGCGAGGCTCTCCGACACGTTCTGGCACGTGGAGCTGCCGCAACGGCTTGACACCACGAGTACGAGGACCGGCGCCTGGCTGGTGTACGTGGCGGCGCAGGTCCAGGGTGCGGCGAACACGCTGTTCTCCAAGGGCGTCAAGGTCTCCGACGTCGTAGCGACCATCGGCGACATACACCATATATTCCCGCGCAACTACCTCAAGAAGGAGCTGAACGCGCCGCAGGGCGTCTACAACCAGGTTGCGAACTACGCCTACCTCGAGAAGCGCATCAACATCAAAATTGCCGACCGCAGACCCGGCGACTACTTCACCGAGGCGCGCGACGCCTGCCTTTCGGGGGCGGCCTACTTCGGCGACATATCCACGGCCGATGAGCTCGCGAGGAACCTCGCGGACAACTGCATCCCAAACGGCATCTACGAGATGGGCGCCTCCGACTTCGAGGACTTCCTGGCCCAGAGGCGCAGGCTTATGGCCAAGAAGATCGAGATGTACTTTAAATCGCTGTAGGCGGACTAGATAACGAGGTTGGCGACATGATTACAGGGGCAACAAAGAACAAGGTTGACGACATCTGGCAAAAGATGTGGGAGGGCGGCATCACCAACCCGCTCGAGGTCATAAGCCAGCTCACTTACCTCATGTTTATGCACCAGCTTGACGAGAAGGAGTTCGAGGCTGAAAGCCTCGAGGAGGCGCTTGGCGTCCCGCAGGCGCGCATATTTCCGAAGACTTACCGCAATGCAGCTGGCGTAGAGATCCCTGGCGGCGATCTTCGGTGGAGCCGCTTCAAAGACAAGCCCGCAGAGACGATGTTCCAAGTAGTCAGCGAATTCGCCTTCCCGTTCATCAAGACTATTGGCGACGGCTCGGCATTCACGAAGAGCATGGAATCCGCAACGTTCGGCATTCCCACGCCAAAGACGCTTCAGAAGGCAGTCGACGGCATCGATGCGTTGTTCGCAGACTACATCGACGACATATCCGATCTCGGCGACCTATACGAGTACATGCTTTCGAAACTGAACACCGCCGGCACGAACGGGCAGTTCCGCACACCAAAGCACATTCGCGACATGATGGTCCGCTTCATCGCGCCCAAACCGAGCCAACTCATCTGCGATCCAGCGTGCGGCACGGCGGGCTTCCTGATTTCAGCCGCAGAGTTCCTGCGCGGGAACCACGAAGCCGACATGACGCAGACCGACTGGGACTGCTTCGCCGGTACCAACGGCGCAACCCCGCAGTTCACCGGATTCGAGATTGATCAGACGATGCTTCGTATTAGCGCGATGAACCTCATGCTGCACGGTGTCGACATGCCCGACGTTCGCTACCTTGACAGCATCTCGAAGAACAACACGGTCCGGGGCAAGTACGACTGCATCTTGGCGAATCCGCCCTTCACAGGATCGGTCGATACCGAGGACATAGACAACAGCCTCAAGGCTATTGTTGACTCCAAACAGACGGAGCTCCTGTTCGTCGCCCTGTTCCTGCGCATGCTCAAGCTCGGCGGCAGGTGTGCATGCATCGTCCCCAACGGCGTGCTG
>JAFRGA010000059.1 GCA_017434045.1 Eggerthellaceae bacterium | reverse complement strand
TCGCCGGCACCGAGCCCGGCAAGCCCCGGCACTGCAAGACGTTGCCGTGTTTGCGCAACGTGATCACCGTGGGCTTCAGCATGCCCGGCTGCCTGACGCTCGACGAGGCGTTCGAACGGGCCGAATCGGTGCCGCTGGAAACCGTGCAGCGCATGGCTGACGCCGTGCGCCCCGACGACGTGTGCAACATGCAGTACACGAGCGGCACGACGGGCTTCCCCAAGGGCGTCATGCTCACGCACCGCAACGTGGTCAACGACGGCAAGTGCATCGGCGACCGCATGGGCCTGTCCACGGCCGACCGCATGATGATCCAGGTGCCCATGTTCCACTGTTTCGGCATGACGCTTTCGATGACCTCGTCGATGTCACACGGGACCAAGATGTGCCCCATGCCGTACTTCAATGCGAAAACCTCGCTGTCGTGCATCGATAACGAGAAAATCACCTGCTTCAACGGCGTGCCCACGATGTTCATCGCCATGTTCAACCATCCCGATTACCGCAAGACGGATTTCAGCCACATGCGCACGGGCATCATGGCCGGCGCCGGCTGCCCGCCCGACTTGATGGTGAAGGCCTCGCTGCCCGAAGAGATGAACATGGGCGGCATCGTCAGCGTGTACGGCCAGACGGAAAGCGCGCCCGGGTCGGTCATGACGGCTTGGACCGATCCGCTCGACTGGCGCACCGAGACGGTGGGTTACGAGTACCCGCACGTGCAGTGCAAGATCATCAATCCCGGCACGGGCGAGGAAATGCCCGATGGCATGGCGGGCGAGTTCTGCAGCCGCGGCTACAACATACTGCAGGTCCACTACACGATGCCCGACGCTACGCGCGCCACCGTCGACGAGGATGGTTGGCTGCATTCGGGCGACCTGGTCATGCGCGACGAGAACGGCAACTTCCGCGTGACGGGACGCATCAAGGACATGATCATCCGCGGTGGCGAGAACATCTACCCCAAGGAGATCGAGGACTTCATGATCACGCACCCGAAGGTGAGCGATTGCCAGGTCATCGGCGTGCCCGACGAGAAATACGGCGAGGAGGCCATGGCCTGCATCATCCTCATGGAGGGCGAGGAGGCCACCGAGGACGAGATGCGGGAGTTCGCGCTCCAGCGCATCGCCCGCCACAAGGTGCCGCGTTACATTCGCTTCGTAGACTCGTTCCCCATGAACGCCGCCGGCAAGGTGCTCAAGTACAAGATGCGCCAAGATGCCGCTCGCGAGCTGGGCTTCGATGTGGAGGAAGCCGACAAGCTCGGTTCATAATGGTTCCGCAGTTCTGACGAACTGCGGAACCGCCGTCCGCTGAGCGCACATCTAGCGGCACAGGAGGCGCAGTCACCGACCTCGGCACGTGCGAAGCACGCTTGGGTCGGCGGTTGCGCCTCCTGCACTCGCCAGCTGCACGCTCAGCAACTTTAGCGCGACATGAAGGCACGTGCCTTCTTCGCGATATATAAGAGAGGCAGCCCCTTTGTCTCATTTTTGTCCTCTATAATTCATGTTGTGCATAGAAGGGACATACCATGAAGGAAATGCCGGCGAACCAGCTCGACCCTCGGGTGAAGGCGGTGTGGCGCATCAACGACGCCATTTGGATCACGGTCATCGGGTTGTGCCTAGCATCTTGCGCCTTGCCGCTGGTGATCATCTCGAGAATTGGGATGTGGCCGCTCATCGCGCTCGTCATTTGCATGGTCGTCGTATATATAGTATGGCTCGTCGTGCTGCCGCCTATCCGCTACGCACGTTGGCGCTACGAGGTATCCGAAGACTACCTCGACATCGCCAAGGGCATCATCTGGCGAAAGCGCTACACCATCCCGTTCATACGCGTGCAGAACACCGATACGCGCCAAGGTCCCATCCTGCGCGCGTTCGGCCTTGCGAGCGTCACCGTGGCGACGGCGGCGAAAGAGCACGAGATTCCCGGATTGCAGTTCGATGCTGCTGAACAGCTGCGTGACCGCGCTGCCGAGCTCGCGCGTCTCGCCCGCGAGGACGTGTAACCCATGAGCGAGGCGAATCCCTTCATCGCAACGTTCGAAACGGGGCGGCACTACAAAGTTCACAAGAGCTACGTCTACGTGGCGCCTATCGTGGCGGTCATCGCCGTGGTGTTCGTCGTGTTCGTCAACGGCCTTGAGGGCTTGATTCGCTTGTATTCCGCCATGCAAAGAGGCGACATCAGCTTCAATCCGCTGCTGGCCGTAGGCCTGGTCGTGCTGGGCTTGGCGGTGATCATTGCGGCGTTTGTCGGGTTGTACGCGTTGGCGTGGCGCAACATGTCGTATGTGTTCGACGAGCGCGAGTTCAGCTTCTACTCCGGCATCATCACGAAGCGTCGCGTGCATGTGCCGTACGCGCGCGTCCAGTCGGTGAACCATCGGGCGTCGATCATCCAGCGTCTATTCGGCGTGTGCACGGTGACGATAGACTCGGCCGGCGGCTCGTCTAACAAGGCCGTCCGCGTGCCTTACCTGCAATTGGAAACGGCCGAGCGCATGCGCGCGGAGCTGTTCATGCGAAAGGCCGCCGTCGGTGTGGGCGCGGAAGCGGCGATCGCATACTTACCCCAAGCTGACACGGCGACGGCCGAGGGCATGCAGGCGCACAGGGACCGCGTTCAGGCGGAGCTCAGCCAGGCACCTGTACCACCTGGTCAAGCCTCCGCGCTGCCTGCATCGTGGGCGTGTCCGAAATGCGGCACGTCGAACACCGCGAAATTCTGCGGCAAGTGCGGCGCGCCGCAGCCGGCACAGGCAACCCCCAACATCCTTGATACTGCGGCAGCGCCCCTCGGAGACTGGCGCGGACTGTACGGCGGTACCGCCATGCTTGGCGAGGAGCCGGCGTCCTACGAGCATGGCCTCACGAACCACGAGTTGCTGCTGACGTCCATTTCGCACGACATGCCCCATATCGTCGCCCTCATCGTGTGCTTCACGTTCGTGCTCACATTGGGCTTGGTGCTGCTTGTGCAAGATGAAGTCGCCTTGACAATCGCCCTGTATGCAATCCCGATTATTCTGGGTGCGACGCTGGTTACATGGATTATCGCCTTGGCGGGCATCATGTTCTCGTATGGCAATTTCCGGGCTCGCCGGCGTGGCTCGCGCATCGAAGTCGAGAGGGGGCTGCTTGCGCGCAACTTCAGCGGCATCGACATCGAGCGCATCCAGTCTATCGAGATCCGGCAATCGTTCGTTCGTCGTATCATCGGCTACTGCGAGCTGTCGCTGGGGCGCATCGACACCGCCAGCGAGAAGAACAGCGGCAACAACGACTCGAAGATGAATGCGAATGGTCTCGTCGTCCACCCCTTCGTCAAGCTCGACCGCGTGGATGAGATCATAGACGGCCTGGCACCCGAGTTCGCCGACCGGCCCCGTCGCGTCGACTGCGCTCCGCTGCCCAAGCCGGCATTGCGGCGATGCCTGCTCCGTCGCTGCGTCTGGTACAACTGGGCGCTGTGGGCAGCTGTCGTCACGGGTGTTTGCTGGGCGATCATAGGCGCGTTGGTGACGGCGGGCAACATTCACTTCGCCAGCGCCGCCTCTTATGCGCAATATGACAGGTTCATGGTCGGGTCGCTGGTCTTCATCATCGCATTGTGCGTGGTCATCACGGTTGCCAAGGGAATCGGCGCGGTGCTGTGGGCGCGTCATTCGGGTTACACGTGGAACAGGCGCTACTTGCTGCTCCACAACGACGGTTTGTCGACCGGCCAAAGCATCGTCCCTCGTCAGAAGATCCAGGCGGGCGCCATGCGCAGCAACCCGTTCCAACGCAGGCTTTCACTTGCGACCCTGCAAGCCGTGACGGCTGCTGGGACGCATGCCACGACAGCGCGCCTCGTCGACGGTCCCGCCGACGTGGGTTTTGCCTATTTGGATTGGGTCAAGCCCCGCCGAGTCGAATCGCTAAAAGACTCGGCGCCGGTTTGATAACCAATTATGTTATCGAACGGCCTTGGCTAAGGCTTCGTAGTGCTCGCGAACTTGGTTGTACAGCGCCCGGCCTTTCTGCTGGCGCTCGACTTTGATGATGCGGCGGTAGAAGTCCTGTCGCCCCTTCGCTCCATCGATTGCCCCTGCTACCGTGACGAGCTGCTGGTCGGTCAGCTGCACGCCTTTCTCGGCGAGCACGGCCTTGATGGCCGCGACGGCATCTTGTTCGGAGGCGGCGGGGCCCGTTTCTCCCTCGGCAGCTTCGACGGCCACGGAGACCGCGGGCTTTTCTGCGTTCTTGGCAGGCTCGGCAAAAGCGAGCCTCATGACCTCTGCCGCCTTGGCGCGGGCAGCGGCAGAATCCTGCCGAGCTTCCTCGTGCACCTTGGGGGAAGCTTTCTTCTTTGCCGCAGATCTGGGGCCTCTCGCGGGCGTCTCCTTAACGGGCTCCTCCTTCGCGGGGGCCTTCTCGGCAGCTGCGGCGTCGACAGGCGCAGTCTCGGAGGCTTGGTCAACGATGGGCTCAGCGGTTTCGTGAACAGGCTTTTCCGCCTCGGCTCCAGTGGGAGCGGCTGCGTCGCCAGATGCGCTGTCTGTCGTTTGGGCTGTCTCCGATTGCGCTGTGGTTTGCGCGTCCTGTGACCCGTTGCTGCGTCTCCGACGCCGTGACCTGCGCTTCGAAGTTGCCGTTTGCTCTTCGGCTTGGGCATCGGTTTGCGCCTCGGTGTTCCCGGCAGGAGCTTCGGGGGCGGGAAGGCTCTGGGCCTCCGGAGCTTCGTCAGGTTGTGCCTGGTTTTGCGCCTCGGATGAGGAGTTTTCGCCTTCCGCCTGTTGAGGGGTTTCGGTGGCAGCGTCGCGTCCCGAACGGCCGCGCCGCGTGCGACGGCTCTTGGGCTTCTCGACTTTCTCGGCCTCGTCGCCCTGCACGTTCGCGACGCGCCTGACGAAGGGCAGCCCCATGCGCTCACCCATCTTGATGGCAGCGTCGAAACCGCCGTCGCCGCTGACGATGGCGTAGTCGAACTCGTCGCTCATGTTGCCGTACAAGGCTACGATCAGCTGGAAGTCAGCCGCGTTGCGCGTGCCCCCGTCCACTTCGACAAAACGGATGCCCGCCTTGCTCTTCAGGATGTCGATGGCGTGCTCGATGTGAAACGTCTCTGCCGCTTGGCTGTATATGATTATGACCTCATCGCGCTCGTCCAGCGTGTCGACGCCCTTCAGGCCTGCGCCGTGGACGTTTTCGAAGTCGATGAAGTATTTAGTTGGTTTAGCTTGCTGGGTCATGCCCCGCCCTTTCCATATATCGTATTACTGAACGCTGATGATAGCGCAATTGGGTCGTGATTTGTGAAAACTGCGAAGATTGCGCAGGTGGAAGGCGTTTCACTGTTGACGCAGCCGAATCTAGGGCGCTACACTTCAACAGTTGCTTTCAAAAGCCCCGTGAAGCAGTAACGGTGCTAGGCGCCATGAGGCGCGGGTCGTCCAGCCCGAGCTTGGCGTTGTCGGCGTAGGAAACCGGCGTGGCACACGAACCTGCACTTTTGAAAACACAGCGCGAGCGCGAGCCGGCACCTTCGGGTGGCGATTGGCGTTCGCAGGACGCATGCAGCCGCTTCAACTGCGTGCGTGCGAAGAATTTGGAGGATAGAACAGTGAAGACGTACTACGCAAAGCCCGGCGAGGTCGAGCGCGAGTGGCTCCTGATCGACGCTGAAGATCAGGTTCTTGGCCGCGTTGCCGCCAAGGCTGCGCACATCCTGCGCGGCAAGCATAAGCCCCAGTACACGCCCCATGTCGACACCGGTGACTTCATCGTCATCATCAACGCCGACAAGATTCGCGTGACGGGCAACAAGGCCAAAGACAAGCGCTATTACCGCCACAGCGGTTATCCCGGCGGACTGAAGTCCGAGTCGTTCGAGCAGGCCATGGCAAAGCATCCCGAGCGCGTCATCGAGCATGCCGTCAAGGGCATGCTGCCGAAGAACACGCTTGGTCGCGCCCAGGGCAAGAAGCTGAAGGTGTATGCGGGCCCCGATCATCCGCATGCAGCTCAGAACCCGCGCAAGATTGAACTGTAGGAGGACACGTCATGGCTAACGAAGCTCTGTATTACGGCACCGGCCGTCGCAAGAACGCGGTTGCCCGCGTCCGCCTGGTTCCTGGAACGGGCAAAGTCACGGTTAACGGCCGCGAGGCTCTGGATTACTTCGGTCGTCAGGCCCTGATCGACACCTTCATGGAGCCGTTCAAGGTTACCGACACCGAAGGTCATTTCGACGTCATCGCCCGCCTCAATGGCGGCGGCGTGGCAGGTCAGGCCGGCGCTCTGCGTCACGGCATCTCCCGCGCCCTTCTCGAGGCCGGCGATTATCGCCTCGAGCTGAAGAAAGCTGGCTTCCTTACGCGTGACCCGCGTATGGTCGAGCGCAAGAAGTACGGCCTGAAGAAGGCCCGCAAGCGCCCGCAGTTCAGCAAGCGTTAATTCTGGCGGCACGCTAGACGTTCAAGGCACCCTCGTCGTTGGCCTAAGCCAACTCGGGGTGCCTTTCTCGTCTATCGCACTCGCCATCTCTGGTTGCGGCGTTTTACAAACGCCGCAACTTCTGCACGCTGCGCGGCTACAGTGCGCACCTGCTAGAAGTTCAAACCCCGCCTCGCGTATCAAAATACGCGTCGGCGGGGTTCTCTCGTCTATCAGGCACACCCTGCAGCCGCTCGCTCCGTTGCAAGGACGGCCATGATGCCTACTTGGAGATGGCACGCCGCTTATATGGGCCAGGTTTTATTCCCGACTGCGCTTCGCGCATTCGGGAAATAGTTCTGGAAGTATGTACGGGGGCGGCATGAATGCCGCCCGTTCTCGTTGAGAACAGCGCCCAGCGCTGTTCTCCGGGCGCCCGCTCCGCGGCGCTTTAAATGCTAACAGTGTGTTTGGAGTGCTAGGTGCAGCCCTATTGCTTGCTTGCTTCCTGTAATATGGGTGGAACGTAAAAACGAAGGGAATACACCCATGTCTGAGAACGTGTCTGAAATCTATGGGTCGCTCGTGTTCAACGAGCACGTGATGGCCGAACGCCTGCCAAGCGTGACGTACAAAGCGCTCATGCGCACTATTCAGGGAGGCGAGCCGCTCGACATCGAGGTCGCCAACGTCGTGGCCCACTCCATGAAGGAATGGGCGATTGAAAAGGGCGCCACGCATTACACGCATTGGTTCCAACCCCTTACGGGCATCACGTCCGAGAAGCATGACAGCTTCCTCGACCCCATCGCTGACGGGCGGGCCCTCATGCGCTTCTCGGGCAAGGAGCTCATCAAGAGCGAACCCGACGCATCGAGCTTCCCCAACGGCGGCTTGCGTGCCACGTTCGAGGCGCGCGGTTACACGGCATGGGATCCCACCAGCTTCGCGTTCATCAAAGACGAAGTGCTGTGCATTCCCACGGCCTTCTGCAGCTACACCGGAGAGGCACTCGACGAGAAGACGCCGTTGCTGCGTTCATGCCTTGTTATCGAGCAGCAGGTGAACCGCGTGCTTGCCCTGTTCGGCGAGGTGGAGCAGCGCATCGATGTCACGGTGGGATGCGAGCAGGAATACTTCCTCATCTCCGAGGAATCGTATCGCCAGCGCCTCGACCTGATGCTCACCAACCGCACGCTGTTCGGCTACGCCCCTTGCAAGGGGCAAGAGCTCGAGGAGCACTATTTCGGTGCCATTCGGCCGACCGTCAACGAGTTCATGAAGGAGCTCGACGACGAGCTGTGGAAACTCGGCATACCGGCGAAGACCAAGCACAACGAGGTGGCGCCTGCCCAGCACGAGCTCGCCCCCATTTTCGAGCAGGCAAATCGCGCAATCGACCACAACCTGCTCACCATGGAGAAGATGCGCATGCTGGCCAGCCATCACGGCCTTGTGTGCCTGCAGCACGAGAAGCCCTTCAAGGGCATCAACGGCAGCGGAAAGCACGACAACTGGTCGTTGTCCGCGAATGGGAAGAACCTTCTGGAGCCGGGCGACAACCCGATTGAGAACTTGCGCTTCCTCGTCTTGCTCACCTGCATTATCGAAGCCGTTGACGAATACCAGGAATTGTTGCGCATGTCCGTTGCGAGCGCTGGCAACGACCATCGCCTCGGAGCGCAGGAAGCGCCGCCGGCAATCGTGTCCATCTACCTGGGCGAGGAGCTGTCGGCTATTGTGGACGCCCTGGTCAACGATCACGAATCCGAGTATGCAAGCGCCCACAAGGTAGCCATGGACCTCGGCGTGTCGACGCTGCCCGCTTTCCTGAAGGACAACACCGACCGCAATCGCACGAGCCCCTTCGCCTTCACCGGCAACAAGTTCGAATTCCGCATGCCCGGAAGCTCGTGCAATCCCTCCGAGGCCAACACCATTTTGAACACGGCCGTTGCGAAGGGGCTGAAGAGCTTCGCCGACGCAATGCAAGGCCTGGAGGGCGAGCCGTTCGAGAGGGAAGCTATAGCCTGGATCAAGAAGACGCTGCGCGATCACGAGCGGATCATCTTCGACGGAAACGGCTACTCCGCAGAGTGGGAAGCCGAGGCAGCCCGTCGCGGCCTGGCCAACAAACGCACGACCGCCGACGCCTTGCCGTGCCTGCTCGACCGCAAGAACATAGACTTGTTCGAGGAGTTCGGGGTCCTCAACGAGAATGAGATCCGTAGCCGCTACGAGGTCAAGCTCGAGAAATACAACAAGCTCATCAACATCGAGGCCCGCGTCATGAAGCGCATGGTGCGGTTGCTGTACCTGCCCGCCATCGCCTCGTATGCAGCCGAGGTTGCCGAGAACCTGTGGAAGGTCAAGGCGGTTCTGCCCGAGTCCGACTTGACGCCGCAGGAGACCATCCTGAGGAAACTCACAGAAGGCGTTAAGGCGATCAACGGCCTGCTCGTGGAGCTGGACGAAACGCATCATGAGGTTCGCGCCATACCCGACCAGCAGGAATGCGCTAACCAAAACGCCAACAGGGTCGTTCCCATCATGGAGAAGCTCCGCGCCGAAGTCGACAACCTCGAGATTGTGGTCAGTGCAAAGCATTGGCCCGTGCCCAGCTACAACGAGATCCTCTTCTACGATTAGCGAGAAGGCCATTGCACGATGGAGAGGCGGGCGTGTTAAAGGGACGCTGCCCGTTCCTCCATCGTGCCCTGCCATTATTCACGCGGCTGCTTCTGCGAAGCCCCGAGGTGGGACGACGTCATCAGCACAGCTGCTCTGCCATTCCGAAGCTCAAGTCTTGTGCATTCCGTACGAGGAAATGTTGAGAAATCGTTGGGTGCTTGCGTTTTTGCAGGGAATCCCCCATTTTTTCTTTTTGGGTGGTAATGTTGATAAAACGCGCTCCTGAGCGCGTCAATGTCGCATTTGAAGGGAGCTTTCTCGATGGATGGTTCAATCGTTCAGACGTATCTCAGCGACGTGTTGCACGTCGTTGCCCAGTCGTTGCTTGCGCCTGACATAATCCTCTTGCTTGCCTTGATTGGCTATTCGCTCTTCTGCATAGGCAGTATCGTTGCAGAGTGCTTTTCAGAGCGCAGGCACTTCAAAGTATTCATGCCGAAGTTCCTTTCGGATTTGATGTCGGCTGAAGAGGAGGAAATCCCCGAAGTCATACAGAAGTCGGCCCTTCTGCGAAGCCAAAAGATAGCGCTGCTCACGGTGTACGACTACCGGACGCTGCCGGGCGATGCACTTGTTGCCCTCATCAGGCGGCTTGTCAGCGAAGAGGAGACTCGATACGATCGGATTACCGGTCGTAACAACATGGCGGCCCGCATAGCTCCCATGCTCGGCCTCATGGGTACGCTCATCCCGCTCGGCCCCGGTATCCAAGCTTTGGGCAAAGCCGACACCGCCGCCCTTTCCAGTTCGCTGCTCGTCGCGTTCGACACGACCGTCGCCGGCTTGGTTGCCGCTGCGGTATGCATGGTGATCGGGAAGATCCGCAGCAATTGGTATGGAAACTACATGACGGCATTGGACAGCGCAATGGCCACAATGTTGCAGAAACTTGAAGACATGAGGGCTGAAGGCAAGATCAAGATTACCGAGCCTTCGGATTATGCGTTCCTGTACGAATCTCGCACGGGGGGTGCGCAAAAGGGCGTTCATGTTGCAAAAGGCAAGGGCGACGGCGGTCGTGGAGCGCACAATTCGGCTGAGCCGAATTCCTCGGAGTCTCCAATTCCCGACGAAACGTCTGGAGCGCCGACGCAGGAGCCTGCGGTAGCTCCCGGAAGCGAGCTCCCTTCACGTTCTGCCTCGCCTTATTACCCGGATGCTCCTTCGGGGGACAATTCGAGCGGTCTCGACAAGATCGTTGAACCGACCTTCTACGATGTGGTCTACAAACGAGCGCCTAAAAGCGGGACGGGCGGGGGCTTCATTGCAGGACAGGACGAACGATAGGGGCCGAATATGTCGAGTTATTTCAGCCAGAGCGGCAGTTTCAGGGCACGCAAGGCGCCTGACGACGTAGACCCGATGTCGTCGTTGAGCAATGTCGGCGATGTCATGCTCGTGTTCGCCTGCGGTCTCATGGTGGCGCTCGTCGTCGCTTGGAATGTCGACTTGGCACAGTTTCAGAAAGTGGACGCTACCCAAGAGCTCGATTCGGATGCCGTCAAGGAAATGACCGAACAGCTCTACGGCGAGGGCAATGGGTTCGTGGAAAGAGGCAAAGTATACCAAGATCCGCAGACGGGCCAGTTCTACCTCGTCGAAGAGGGCAATTCCGGAACAGACGAGAACAAGTCTTAGCGGCGCATCGCCAAGTCTCAGATCGCTATCGCACGTCTCGTCAGTCTCGTATTGGTAGGTAGTCAATGCAAAAGCGCATCATCAAGAAAGAGCATATGGCAAGGGCGGTCCGGATGCTGCTCGTGTTCGCGCTCGTGTTCTGGTCGTCGTTCCGCGTCGAGTGCCTGGCCTTTGCCGCTATCAACACGGACCCGCTTGCGGGCCACGAGAACGGCACCCTCGCGAACCTCGAGATATGGCAGGTGGCCGACCCGGACAACATAGACTGGGCAAACGCGGGGAAGGAAGACCTGAAGCAACGCGTCGCCGTGGCGAAGCTGGCCGAGGGGGAGGCCTTCGAGGCCCCCGCGGTCAGGGTTGCAGCCCAGGGCCGCCTGCAGTTCGTCGTCGTGCCCGATTGGGGCGGCAACCTCACGGTGACCTACACCGACGGCGTCGACGACGAGGAGGTCTTCCCCGACGACGTGCACAAGAACCTGACGAAGGGCTCGACTACCCCGACCTTCGAGCTCGCCGAAGGCTCCGACGGCAAGCGCGAGGGCTACTCCTTCACGGGCTGGAAGGACGACAAGGACAAGACGTGGCCTTACGATGCCGACAAGGGCTACGCGCCCGTCGCCGAGACGGTGGAGGAGGACACCGTCTACACCGCCCAATGGGAGGGGAACGAGCACACGGTCACGTTCGAGGGCCCGGACGGCGAGGTGCTGAGAACAGACCAGGTGCGTTACGGGGAGTCCATGCCGGACCCGCCCGACCAGAAAGTCGACTGGTATGACCAGGACGGCGACGCGTTCCCGGCCGACAAGACGCTCCGCAAGGACAAGGACCTGACCTACAAGACGGACAAGGCCGAGACCTACACCATCACGTGGCTCGACTCAGACGGGTCCCCTCTGGGCACCGAGACAGTCGAGAAGGGGACGGTGCCGAGCCGCGAAGGCCCTTCGAGACAAGATGATGTGCAGTACACGTACGCCTTCGACCGGTGGGACCCCGCGCCCTACGCCGCGGACAGGGACCAGGAGTACACGGCCGTGTACTCCCAGAGCCCCAGGTCGTATCTCGTGACCTGGTACAACGGTTTCGGCGGCGAGCTTGCCAGCGGGTATTGGGAATACGGGCAAACCCCGGAGTATCCCGGCACGCCTACATACGAAGACGACGGCTACACGTACGAGTTCGACCATTGGGACCCGGCGCCTTCCACCGTTGACGGGGAAGCCTCCTACACGGCCGTATGGAACGCGACCAAGAAAGACGAGCCCGTAGAGCAGGGCTCTGGGGAAGACCAGAAGCTGGACGAGGGGCAGCAGATGAGCCCGCAGTCGGCGCAAAACGTTCAGCAATCAGTCGGGAAGGCGTCGCCGGCACGGTTCGCCGCCGGGGTCTTCAGGGCCCTCACGCAGCCGACGCCCGCGTATGCCGCGGAGGGCGACGACGCGAACACCGTGCTCGTCGCGACGGACGACCTGCTGGAATGGGAGGTCAAGCCCGTAGACGACTCGGCGAGCGCGGAGATTGCCTTCGAGAACGGCGTCGCCACCCTGACGGGGAGATCCCCCGGCAAGGTGGAGGTCACCTGCAAGCTGAAGGACGCCGCCAACGCGGCGACCGCCTACCAGCTCCCCGAGGGGATGACGCCGGCTGACTTCGAGATGAAGTTCGAGGTGACGGTCGTGTACGTGAGCTCGCTCGAGATATACCGCGCCGACACGGGCAAGCTCGTGGGCGGCGCCGTCGGCGAGGAAGTCCCCCCGGAGGGCGACGGCTCCAAGGAGCACCCGCTCCAGCTCACCGACGAGCAGAAGGCGGGCTTCGGCCTCACCGCCAAGGCCAACGTGTCGACCGGCGCGGGCGGGCAGGGTCCCGAGACGTTCGAGAGCAGCCCGGGAAGCCCGCTCTCGAAGTCGAGCGACAGGCTGCTCTCCGATTTGAAGTGGAGCGTGCTCGACGGGGACCTGAAAGAGGTCGACCCGGCCGTCGCCTCCATAACGCAGGACGGCGTCCTCTCCGTGGCCGCGGGCGAGGGCGCGCCCTCGAAGCTCGCCGTCCGCTGCACGAGCGCCAACGGCGAGAACGGGGAGTACTCGGAGTACGTCTACTTCGGGGATTGGAGCCAGGACCTGCTGCAAGGCGAGGACCGACACCAGGACGAGCTGACGGTCGTCGTGCAGTCTCCCAAGCTACGCCCAGACGGCACTCCCTATGGCGCTGAGGAAACCTCGTCTGGCTCTGCGGAAGCTGTGGAATCTTCGGAAGCGGCCGACACCCCTCCAGCGGAGGGCGAGACGGATGCGGCGGCCGATAATAGCCAGGATAGCGAGCCGCCCACTGCCGAGGAAACAGCCGAGGAGGCAAAGAACTATATCGAGACCAAGTCCGTCTACGACAAGGACCTGAAGAACGCGGCGACGGGCAAGCAGCTCGACCGCAACTCGAAGACCTACACGATGACGCTCCCGACGGGCGCGCACCCGGAGGGACAGGCCGTCTCCGTGGCCGGCTTCGGGACCACGCTGTCGCTGCTGCTCGACGACGCGGGCGTTCCCCTCGAGAAGCAGAAGAACATCGATTACCTGGAGTTCACGAACGCCGAGGCGATCACGACGCGCGTTTCCTGGGCTGACCTGGTCAACGCGTCCCATGCCGAGGCCTCCTACGTCATCGTCGCCACGCAGGCGACCGTGCTCGGGGCGCTCGGGGAGGGCGGCGCGGAGAGCGGCGGAGCGGCCCAGGCGGGCGCCGATACCACGAAGCTCCTCGACAACACGCGGTACCAGGTCATGTTCGACCAGTCCGACGCAGCCCCCGCGCTCACGGAGGCCATGGCGGCGCTGCGCTGGGTCAACACGATAACCGTGCGCATGAAGGGGGTCGCGGAGGAGGAGGGCGACGAGGGCCTCCGCCCGACCATCAACTACACCCCCGTCCCGAAAGGCTACACTGCGTTCCTGACAGTCGTCCCGACCGAGTCGGTGGGCAGCAAGAACTTCAGCTACAAGTGGGAGCGTTGGACCGAGAAGACGGGGGCTTGGGAAGAGGTCGCCACCAACATCGAGCAGACGATCCACGTGCCGACCGACGACGAGCACATCGGCAACTTCTACCGCGTCTCGGTCATCATGGACGACTCGACCTCCAAGCCGTCTAAGCCCGCGCAGATAAAGGAAGGCACGGGCCTGGTAGTTCAACTTGACTACCAGCCGCCCTTCGCGGGGGATTGGGCGAACTTCACGTCGCACATCATCGGCGCCGACGAGAACGATCCCAACATCACGTATCGCTGGGAGCAGTCGACCGACGGCTGCAAGACCTGGACCGTGATCCCCAACGAGACCGGGAAGACGCTTCGCGTCAAGACGAACCCCGTCTCCCCGGGCGCCAGTTCCTCGGGCAGCGGTGGCGCCACGGTGCTGACCTACATCCGCGTCGTGGCGACGCTCGGGTCCCAGTCCGGGGTTTCGGGCCCGCAGCTCCTGACCGTCCAGGTCGGAGACAACCCCGACGGCCACGACTCGACCGAGAACGACGGCAATGACGTCCCTGCGAATTCGGGTGGCAGCGAAAACCCAAGCGGTGACGCCGAGGACCCGGACGCAGAAGACTTGACCATCGAAGACGAAGGCGATTTCGAAGACGAAGACGACTTCGGCGATGAGGGTGATGACGATTTCGAAGACGAAGGCGACTTCGAAGGCGACTTCGAAGACGACTTCGCTGATGGGGACGATGAGGCCGAGCAAGAAGACGAGCCCGCTGGCGCACCCCAAGTAGCTCCGACGCAAGAGCTGCCTGAAACGTTCAAGCCCATTGACGAATCTCAGATTATCGTCAGCGAGGACGTTTCCAAGAAAATCGCCGACCAGAATAAAACCGATGATTCCAAGGTTCCCGGTGCTCGATGGACTAAGATCTCAGCTACGCCCAAACCCGACGAGGTCCGTCATGTCTTAGCCGCGAACCCCTTCGCTCCGCTTGCCGCTCCCTTCGCCTTGGGCTTGACGACCGCCGGTCTCGTTGAAAAGCTCCTGGCGTTCCGTCGGCAGATGAAGTAAAGAGTGTTCTTCGCTCCATTACGTTGGAGTACAATAGGGCGCCATGGAAAAGATCATCATATACGACTCCACGCTGCGTGACGGCGAGCAGGCCGAAGGCGTGGTCCTGTCCCTCGAGGACAAGCTGCTCATAGCGCGTCGGCTCGACGAATTCGGGGTCGATATCATTGAGGGAGGATTTCCCGCTTCCAACCCGAAAGACATCGCGTTCTTCCGCGAGCTGCGCGAGCATCCGCTCTCGCATGCGCGCATCGCAGCGTTCGGGGCAACATGCAAGAAGGGCGTTGCCGCCAAGGACGATACCGGGCTTGCCGACTTGCTTAACAGCGAAGCGCCCGTTGTGGCCATTGTCGGCAAGACGTGGGACGCCCAGGTCGAACGTGCGCTGGAAGCCCCGCTTGAGGAAAACATCCGGATGATTTCCGACTCTGTCTCGTATCTGAAGACAAGGGGCCGTGAAGTCGTCTTCGACGCCGAGCACTTCTTCGACGGGTTCAAGTCCAATTCCGCATATGCACTCGAGTGCGTGCGCGCCGCTGCGCGAGCGGGCGCGGACTCCATCGACCTTTGCGACACGAACGGAGGCTCGCTTCCTTTCGACATCGAGCATATCGTGAGGGCCGTCGTCGACGATCTCGCCGCGGATTGCGAGCTGTCCTCATACAGCATGCCCCGTGTAGGGGTCCATTGCCATAACGACGGCGGATGCGCCGTCGCCAACACGCTTTCGGGCGTTCGGGCTGGTGCGACGCAAGTTCAGGGAACCGTGAACGGCTATGGCGAGCGCGTGGGCAACGCCGATCTTCTGACGGTCATAGCCGACCTGGAGCTCAAGATGGGCTACAAGTGCATTGGGGCCGACAACCTGCGTCAACTCACCAGCGTGGCCAGTTACATCGCGGAAGTCTGCAACGTTTCGGTGTGGGCTCACGCTCCTTACGTCGGCTCCTCGGCCTTCGCTCACAAGGGCGGGTTACACGCCAGCGCGATTGCGCGCTTTCCCGAGGCGTACGAGCACGAGCGTCCCGATTCCGTTGGGAACACCACGCGCATGGTCGTCAGCGAGCTCGCCGGCAAGGCATCGCTCGTGGCCAAGGCCGCCCTGCTCGGGTTCGATCTCAAGGCGGTTCCGGAGAAAATCCAACCCATTCTGGACTTGGTGAAGGAGCGTGAGGCCCAAGGGTACTCGTACGAGGTGGCCGACGGATCGCTTGCGCTGCTCATCGCCAGGAACCTTGGCTTGTACGAGTCGTATTTCACGCTCGAGAGCTTCAGGGTGATCGTGGACGATCGGGAAGATACGGGGGCGCTCGCGAAGGACGCCCAGGCCGAAGCGACGATCAAGATCCACGTGGGCGATCGCCGGTTCGTCGCCACGGGCGAGGGCACTGGTCCCGTCGGCGCTTTGGCAAATGCTCTGCATATGGCTTTAGGAGAGTTTTATCCCCAGGTCAACGACATGGAGCTTATAGACTTCAAGGTGCGCCTGCTTGACGAGAGCACGGGAACCGACGCCATTACGCGCGTATCTATAACCATGCGGGACGAGCAGGGAACATGGGGAACCATCGGCGTTTCAGAGAATATCATCGAGGCATCGTGGAATGCGCTCGTGGAGTCGCTCGAATACGGGCTTATGAGGATTGGAGCGTAACGCATGACCGATTTGCGTACGTCCGAAGTGGAGTCCCTGCTCGATGTCCTATCCGCCCTCGACGACAAGGACACCCTGTTCGCACTTATGGAGGACCTGTTCACGATTCGCGAGATCAAAGAGAGCTCCCAGAGGCTTGCTGTGGCGAGGTTGTTGGATCAGGGAAGGTCATATTCCCAGATAGCGGAGGCAACGGGGGCCTCTGCCACAACCATTGCACGCGTGAGCAAATGCCTTGGATACGGATCGGGCGGATACCGCGCCGCACTTGACGTGCTAGCCGAACTTGAAGAACAATAGGCACACTCGCGTTTTGGCCGTTTACGTGCGAGCTTTAGGCAGTCAGGGGGAGGATTTGCATGAAGCGGTTACTTATCGTGGTCGATTATCAGAACGACTTCGTCGACGGCGCTCTTGGATTTGAGGGAGCCGAGCTGCTCGACGAGCGGATTGCCCGCAAGATCGACGAGTACCGGGATGCGGGCGATACGGTTTGCTTCACATACGACACCCATCGCGGCGATTACCTCGAGACGCAGGAGGGAAAGAAGCTTCCCATCCCGCATTGCATTGAGGGGACCCAAGGGTACGAGCTGTACGGGGAAGTTGGGGCGAAACTCAAGGAATCGGACACGGTGTACCGCAAGCCCACGTTTGGCTCCGTCGCCTTGTTCGAGCGTCTTGTGGAGCGGCAGGGTGTGGCGACCGAGGTCGGGTCGCTGCCGTTCGAGAGCATCGAGCTCGTGGGGCTCGTATCCAACATGTGCGTGTTATCCAATGCCGTAATAGCGCGCACCGCCTGCCCCGACGTGCCCATCATCGTTGACGCCAACTGCACGATGGCGCCAGACCCCGCCATGCACGAAAAAGCCCTCGACGTTCTCGAGGGACTCCAGATCGAGGTCATCAACCGCTAGTTCGTTTTCATCCAAACGTTGATTCAGAAAAGGAAGAGGCGCCCGTGGGGATTTCGGGCGCCTCTGTCGGCTGGGGGAGGGGATACCCAACCTTACGGGTTTGCGAGAAAGGCCGTGCGCCGAGGAGGAGATAATCGGCGCACGGGCAGGAGTGTGCGCTGTACGTGCGCGGGTGTTAGCCTTCAATCGCGATGTTGCGCGGCTCTTCGAGCTTGGGCTGCTCGACTTTCTTCGGGACCGAGATCTGCAGCGTGCCGTTGTCGAAACGGGCCTTGATGTCGGCCTCTTCGATGTCTTCGCCAACGTAGAACTGGCGGCTGCACTGGCCCGTGAAGCGTTCACGGCGGAGGAACGTGCCGGTGCTCTCTTCGGATTCCTGAGAGGTCTTCGCGGAAATCTTCAGGATGCCGTCCTTGAGTTCGGCAGCCACGTTTTCCTTCTCGAAGCCGGGCAGGTCGATCACGATCTCATACGCGGCGTCGTTTTCCTTGATGTCCGTGCGCATGAGGTTGGGGGTTGCTTGGGGCTGAGCCAAGCCGCCGAAGAACGAATCGAACGGATCGGTCATGAAGTCGTCGAATACACTGTGGCGTCTACGGGGAACGAGCATCGTCATTTCTCTCATCTTCCTTTCGTGGGGCAAGCGCTTCTATGTTTGGCAGGATGCCTTTACGCTTGCTCAAATCCTTGTTCCTTTAACGATTCCTGTTATACGGCAATGCTTTAGCAGTATCAAGTCATAAAATCTAAGCGTTACCTTTATGAAAACTTAAGTGCTAGAGACTCATATAATGGACGCTATAAGACTTCAAAACAAGACGTCCTGCCGATGGGCCGATGTCTTCTATAATGGAGCGCATGCGATAACGAGAAAGGATCGAGTATGGAAACGAAGTCGGCTTGGGAGAAATACGACGCAGGAGCCCTTGGGGAGCTCGAGGATATCTGCGCAGAATACATCCAGTTCATCACCGAAAACAAAACAGAGCGGGAGTTTGCCGCCGCGGCAATTGCGCAAGCCGAGAAGGCGGGGTACACCGACCTGTACCAGGCGCTCGACGAGGGACGTCGCCTCTCGGCAGGCGATAAGGTGTATGCGCAAACGCACGGAAAGGCTGTCATCTTCGCGCATCTCGGAACCGAGCCGCTGGTGAACGGCTTCAACATCTTGGGGGCGCACATAGATTCGCCTCGCCTTGACCTGAAACAGAACCCCCTGTTCGAGCGCAACGGGCTTGTGCATCTCGACACCCACTACTATGGCGGGATCAAGCATTACCAGTGGGTAACATTGCCCCTCGCGCTGCACGGCGTCGTAGCCAAGAAAGACGGCTCGGTCGTGCAGGTGAACGTGGGGGAGGATGCCGACGATCCCGTGTTCTGCGTTTCAGACCTGCTCATCCACCTGGCGAAGGACCAGATGAAGAAAACTGGCTCGGAAGTGGTTGCAGCTGAGGACCTGGACGTGCTGGTCGGCAGCCGTCCGATGCTGCTGAGCGACGAGGACAAGAAGAAGGAAGACGCGGACAAGAGCGAGCTGGAGAAGCTTGCGGCGAAGGAGCCCGTGAAGGCGTTCGTCCTCCAACTGCTCGCGAAGAAGTACGGTATGGAGGAAGAGGACTTCCTCTCGGCCGAGATAGAGGTCGTTCCCGCCGGGCCGGCCCGCGAGCTCGGCTTCGACCGTTCGATGATCATCGGGTATGGCCAAGACGACTCCGCTTGCGCGTATCCGTCGCTCAAGGCCCAGCTCGACCTCGACGAGGCGCCGGTGCGCACTGCCATGACGGTGCTCGTGGACAAAGAGGAGATCGGAAGCGTCGGGGCGACAGGCATGGCTTCCCAGTTCTTCGAGAACGTCGTCGCTGTGCTCCTGGAGTTGGCAGGTGAGGGTGGAGACATCAACCTCCGTCGCGCCCTCGCTGCGTCGAGCATGCTCTCGAGCGACGTATCCGCCGGTCTCGATCCCGCCTACGCGAGCGTTTTCGAGCCGAAGAACGCGGCATATCTCGGCCATGGGCTCGTGTTCAACAAGTACACGGGTTCACGTGGCAAGTCGGGAAGCAACGACGCCTCTGCGGAATACGTCGCGCGCATACGCCGCATCATGGACGATGCCGATGTTTCGTTCCAGACGGCGGAGCTCGGCAAGGTTGATGCCGGCGGCGGTGGGACAATCGCCTATCTGCCTGCGAAATACGAGATGGACGTTATCGACTCCGGCGTGGCCGTGCTGTCCATGCATGCTCCGTGGGAGATTACGAGCAAAGCTGACATCTACGAGGCGTACAAGGGCTACGCGGCTTTCCTGCGCGATGCGGAGCCGAGCGCCCGCGTTTCCCGGAAGTAAACCCGACACAAGCTCGGGGCTACCGTCAGATTATCCAGGCCGCCCGCCCGAGGGGGTTCGCGTACAGCGTCCTCGGGAAGCCCGCTCGGAGGGGTTCGCCTACAGCATCCTCTGCTAGATCGTCCGGCCTAAGGGGTTCGCCTACAGCGTCCTCGGCGGTAATGGCTTCGCCCATACGCGGCATCGCTGCCCGCCTGCGGAAGCGGCTCACCCCTCCGGGCGGGCGGCGGACCAGACATGGGCCTGGGCCGTACGTCAGGCGTTTCCGACCGCGCTCCGCGCATCTGGGAAACAGTTCCGGGAGTATGCGCGGGGGCAAGCTGGAGCTTGCCCGTCCCCGCTGAGAACAGCCCACCGGGCTGCTCTCCGGGCGCTCGGACCCTTCGGGAGCGGCTTACCCCTTCGGCTGGATGACCCACTTGCCTGTTAGGTTAAGGGAGCCCTCCCAGCCCGCACGTCCGCACAGGAGAGATGCTCCCGCCAAGCCCCTCTGCGCTCTCAACAGGCCCGCCCGCCCGGCCCGCACGGCCTTTTCCGTGCAGTTCCCCGCATTTGCTGCACATGGAGAAACTCGTGCAGCGATATGCCGGAAATGAGCGTTTTTCGACCTGCGCGGCACGTGGTTTTCCGCCCATTTCCCCCGTTTCGCTGCAGGCTGTCGCACATTCCCCCCATATCCTTGCATGAAACTTCTTGGGTGCAGGGATGATGGGGAAATGCACGAAAATTGCCTGACGCTAGCGGTCGCGTGCGCTTCCGCCATTTCTTTGCAGACCTCCGTGCATTTCTCCCGATTCCTTGCGGCAGGACGCACCCCCCGGCGTGCACTTCCCGGCTTTTCCTGCAGGCCGCCGAACCCGATCCGTGCACTCCGGGGCTTTTCTTGCAGGCCGCCGAACCCGAGCCGTGCACTTCGCCCGATTCCTTGCAGCTGGTTGCACCTCTGCCGTGCACTTCGACCAATTCCTTGCAGGCTGACGTGCACTTCCCGTGTTTTCTTGCAGGCTGACGTGCACTTCGCCCGATTCCTTGCAAGGGCCCCATCTCGTGCAAGGAAATCGGGGAAGTGCACGTCGAAAGGACTGTTGGAGTCCCGTTTCGGCGTGCACTTCCGCCGTTTTCCTGCACTGGGACGTGCACTTCGCCTGTTTCCTTGCACGAGGTCGCGGCAATGCAAGGATTCGAGGGAAGTGCACGTCCCCGTGCAGGAATACGGGGAAGTGCACGGCATCGCGCGGGAATCGAGGGGAAGTGCGCGTCACCGTGCGGGAATACGGGGAAGTGCACGACAGGATGCAGGGATTCGGGGAAGTGCACGGCATCGTGCAGGATTCGGGGAAGTGCACGGCATCGTGCAGGATTCGGGGGAAGTGCACGTTCCCGTGCAGGAGTATCGGGGGAAGTGCACGTCATCGTGCGGGAATCGAGGGGAAGTGCACGGCTGCGCGCAACGGTGGTAATTTTGAGCACTTTTTTCAAAAGCTCGATGCGGGTACAATGGGTCGAACGTTTTTGGCGAGTCGGCTGCCGCAATGAGGGGGCGGCGTCGGCGTGATTAAGGGGAGTTCTCATGCAACAACGTGAACGGTTTGCAAGCCGTCTTGGCTTTCTTCTCATAAGCGCGGGGTGCGCTATCGGGTTGGGTAATGTTTGGAGGTTTCCCTACATCACCGGGCAATATGGCGGTGCTGCATTCGTCGTCATGTACATCGTCTTCCTCATTGCGTTCAGCCTGCCCATCTTGGTGATGGAGTTCGCGGTCGGCCGCGGTTCGCAGAAATCGTCGGGACGCGCTTATGACGAGCTGGAGCCGAAGGGCACGAAATGGCATCGGGTGAAATGGTTCAGCTACTGCGGCATGATCCTGCTCATGATGTTCTACACCGTTGTGGCCGGTTGGATGCTCGCCTACGTGTACAAGAGCGCCTCCGGCGCTTTTATCGGTCAGGACGTCGCGGGTACCGGGGCTGTTTTCGGCGCCATGCTGGCGAATCCGGGCGAGTTGATCTTCTGGATGCTCGTCGTATGCGCCGTTGGCCTGGCTTGCTGCGCCGCAGGCGTGCAGAAAGGCGTCGAGCGAGTGACGAAGATCATGATGATCTGCCTGCTCTTGGTCCTCGTCCTTCTCTGCGTTCGCTCCGTGACGCTCGAAGGTGCCGCCGAGGGTCTGGCGTTCTATCTCATCCCCGACTTCGGCAAGCTCTTCTCGGGCGATACCCTTGCCGCGCAGTTGGGCAATTTCGGGCAAGCAGCCTATGCGGCCATGGGGCAGTCGTTCTTCACGATGTCGCTCGGCATCGGCTCCATGCTGATCTTCGGTAGCTACATCGGCAAAGACCGCTCTCTGACCGGCGAATCCATCCGCGTTGGCGCACTCGACACGTTCGTCGCGCTCATGGCGGGCCTCATCATCTTCCCGGCATGCTTCGCCTTCGGCGTGCAGCCCGACGCCGGCCCGGGCCTCGTGTTCATCACGCTGCCGAGCGTTTTCGAGCAGATGCCGCTCGGTCAGCTGTGGTGCTCGCTGTTCTTCGTGTTCATGAGCTTCGCGGCGCTTTCCACCATCATCGCCGTGTTCGAGGGCATCATCGCATTCGCCATGGATCAATGGGGCTGGTCGCGCGGCAAGTCCGTGGCCATTAACGGTGTTCTGATCATCGTGCTGTCGCTGCCTTGCGTCTTCGGGTTCAACATCTGGTCCGGCTTCACGATTCCGGGACTCGGCGACATCCAGGGCATCGAGGACTTCATCCTCTCGAACAACATCCTCCCGCTCGGCGCGCTGATCATCTGCCTGTTCTGCACGTCTAAGAAGGGTTGGGGTTGGAAGAACTTCCTGGCCGAGGCCGACACCGGCAAGGGCGCCAAGTTCCCGAAGTGGACGTATGGTTACATGAAGTACGTTGTCCCCGCGTTGATCGTCATCGTGTTGATCATGGGTTGGGTGCCTGTCGTCTCAACCTGGATAGGTGCGTAACCTGACAGAAGGCTAGACTGCTGTCGGGCTTCTCGCTCAGAGGGGTGAGCCGCTTCCGACAGGTCCGAGCGCGCCGATAACAGCCCTGTGGGCTGTTATCGGCGAGGACGGGCAAGCTTCAGCTTGCACCCGCGCATGCTTCCAGAACTGTTTCCCGGATGCGCGGAGCACATTCAGGAACGCCTGACGTACGGCCCAGGCCCATGTCTGGTCCGCCCGCCAGGAGGGGCGAGCCGCTTCCGCAGGCGGGCAGCGATGCGGCGTGCGGGTGAAGCCATTACCGCCGAGGACGCTGTAGGCGAACCCCTCCAGGCGGGCGGACCTCCCGAGGACGCTGTAGGCGAGCCCCTCTGGGCGAGAAGCTAAACCAGCGTTTTCGCCATTCGCATTCGCAGCTCGAGAACCTTTGAGTTGATAACGTTCGATTCGCGTTGAATGTCGGGGTTTTCCAGACATGCTCGTGACAGGCGCGTATAATACTGTCAAATGTATGCCGTTATGAAGGGGAGCACGTCTATGGCTTACTATTTCGAAGAACCATCACGCACATTCAACGAGTACCTTCTGGTTCCGGGGTACACTTCCGAAGAGACCATCCCCCAAAACGTCAGCCTGAAGACACCGCTCGTGAAGTATCGTCGCGGTGAGGAAGAGCCTGCCATCAGCCTGAACATCCCCATGGTGTCTGCAATCATGCAGGCGGTTTCGGATGACAAGATGGCAATTGCGCTTGCCACCGAAGGGGGCTTGTCGTTCATCTACGGATCGCAGACGATCGAGGACCAGGCGGCTATGGTCGCACGCGTCAAGGACTACAAAGCGGGCTTCGTCGTATCGGATGCTAACCTCTCGCCCGAGATGACGCTTGCCGACGTCGTCTACCTGCTCGACAAAACCGGCCATTCGACCATGCCTGTCACCGATGACGCCAAGCCGCACGGCAAGCTGCTCGGCATCGTCACCGAACGCGACTACCGCCTTACGCGCATGGGGCTCGATACCAAGGTGAGCGAGATCATGACCCCGCTCGACAAGCTCGTCGTCGCATCTGATGACACGTCCTTGAAAGAGGCTAACGACATCATCTGGGAGCACAAGCTCAACTCCCTGCCCTTGGTGGACAAGAACGGCCGTTTGAAGTACATGGTTTTCCGCAAGGATTACGACCAGCACAAATCCAATCCACTCGAGATGCTCGACGAGCATAAGCGCTACATGGTCGGCGCCGGAATCAATTCGCGCGATTACGCCGAGCGAGTTCCCGCCTTGGTCGACGCCGGCGTCGACGTCGTATGCATCGACTCCTCGGAGGGCTATTCCGTCTGGCAGGCCCGCACCATCGCGTGGATCCGCGAGCGCTACGGCGATACGGTCAAAGTGGGTGCCGGCAACGTCGTCGACGAAGAGGGCTTCCGTTTCCTGGCCGATGCGGGCGCCGACTTCATCAAGATCGGCATCGGCGGCGGGTCCATCTGCATCACGCGCGAGCAGAAGGGCATCGGCCGCGGTCAGGCAACGGCTACGATCGAAGTGGCCAAGGCCCGCGACAAGTACTTCGAGGAAACCGGCGTGTACATCCCGCTGTGCTCCGATGGCGGCATCGTCTACGATCACCACATCACCCTGGCGTTGGCCATGGGGTCGGATTTCGTCATGCTCGGCCGCTACTTTGCCCGTTTCGACGAGGCGCCCAACAACCGCGTGCAGGTCAACGGCTCCTACATGAAGGAATACTGGGGCGAGGGCAGCAACCGCGCCCGCAACTGGCAACGTTACGACCTTGGTGGCGACAAGAAGGGCATGACATTCGAGGAGGGTGTCGATTCCTACGTGCCTTACGCAGGACCGCTGAAGGACAACGTGGCCGTTACGTTGGCAAAAGTCAAGTCGACCATGTGCAACTGCGGTGCAATCACCATCCCCGAGCTTCAGCAGAAAGCCAAGCTCACAGTCGTTTCCTCCACGAGTATCGTCGAGGGCGGCGCGCATGACGTCTTGCTCAAGGACAAGACGCCGTTCGTGTCGAATACCGTGTCACGCTAGTGCGGGTACTCGCTCTCGATATCGGGGAAAAACGCGTGGGGATTGCCGTGAGCGATCCCGATGGGCTTCTGGCATCACCCGTGTGCGTGATGCCGGCCGACGAAGTGCGCACATTTGCGAGGCCTTTCAGGAACCTATTGGAAGATTGGGAACCTGACCTGCTACTCTGCGGGCTACCTCTCACGTTGTCGGGCGAAGAGGGCCCTCAGGCACAGCGTGTGCGCGAGTTTGCCGCCTCCGTGGGGAAGTCCGCGTGCATACCCGTTGAATTTGCTGATGAGAGGCTTAGCTCAACTGAGGCGAAACGTAGTTTGCGTGAAAAGGGACTCAACGAAAAGGCCATGCGCGGCAAAGTGGATATGATAGCCGCAAGCCTTTTCTTGCAAGCATGGCTTGACGCGCGCAAGCTCAGCAGTGAAGACCAGTAAGGAACATCATGTCCCCTCGCAAGCAAGTTACGTATTCTCAGCATCCGAACCATGCGGCACGTGCTGCCCACGCAAAAGGCGAAAAGCAGTTTCGCACGTACGACACCAGCTATATCAGGCCGAAGAGAAGTCCTGTGGTGGCGGTGCTGGGCATACTCGTCCTCATTGCCGCTATTGCGGCAATCATATTCGGAGTTTTCACGTTCCTCCGCGGCTGCAATGCTTCCCACCTGCTTCCCGAGGGCGAGCAGGTAGAGATAGTCGTCGTTGAGGGCGAAGGTCCCAAGTCCATCGCGAAAACGCTGTTAGATGCCGGTCTTATCGAGAGCTCGGCATCGTTTACCGACCGCGTGAACGAGCTCGGTGCCGAGAGCGCCCTTCAGCCGGGTACGTATACGCTCACGGGTGGGCAATCCGTCGACGAGATCATCGCCGTAATGCGGACGCCGGTAGAGGCGCCCACTTTCACTGTCCCAGAGGGTTCCACCATAACCCAGGTGGCGAATATCGTGGCGGAAGCCTCCCAGGGCAAGATAACCGCCGATGACTTCATCAAGGCGTCAAGCGATGCTTCGAAGTTCGCTTCCGAGTACCCGTTCCTTGCCGATGCCGGCAACGCATCGCTTGAAGGCTTCCTGTTCCCGAAGACGTACCCCATCGATGACAAGTCGACGGCCGAGTCTATCATCCGCGCGATGCTTTCACAGTACGCAACCGAAACCGCGACTTTGGACTGGTCTTATCCGGAAGGCCAGGGTCTTTCGCATTACGATGCCCTGAAGCTCGCCTCGATTGTCGAGAAGGAATCGGATACGGATCACCGCGCGACGGTGGCGTCGGTGTTCTACAACCGCCTACGCGACGTCTGGCAGCTCCAATCCGATGCGACCGTTGCCTATTTCGTCGGCCACGACCCGACGCCCGAAGATGTCAATACGGATAACCCGTACAATACGTACTTCAATTACGGCTTACCTCCAACGCCTATCAATTCGCCCAGCCTCGAATGCTTGAAGGCGGTGTGCAAGCCCGAGGAAACCACCTACTTCTACTTCTATTTCGAGCCTGACGATAAGGGCAACATGAAGTACACGTTCAGCGAGACGTACGAAGAGCATAGGGCTGCTTTCGAATAAGGCCCGATCTGCTTCCAGGCGTGCATCTCTAGACAACCTCCCTAGGGTAACCGAAGTATTCCTAAGGGAAACGATGTGGTCCCTGATGGACGACAAGCGTGGCCGTGCGGCTTGAGCCAACTCAGCCTAATGGTAAATGACGTTGCGAAACTGCTGGTAGAACATGTAGTATACCGATGAGCGAAGCAGTTGTGGCACGAATCGAGGTAGGGAAATGCGCTACATGACGGCAGGCGAGAGCCATGGGCCCCAGTTGACGGCGATAGTGGACGGGGTTCCGGCAGGGCTTTGCATATCGGAGGAAAGCATCAACACCGATTTGGCGCGACGCCAGTCCGGCTATGGACGCGGGGCGCGTCAGCAAATCGAGCACGATGTCGTTCGCATCATGTCGGGCGTTAGGTTCGGAAGAACCCTCGGATCACCCATCGCGTTGGCAGTCGACAACCAAGATTGGCAGAATTGGGAAGAGCGCATGGCACCCTTTGGCGAAGCTCCGCAGGACCTGCAGCGCGAAACCACCCCACGTCCGGGTCACGCCGACTTGGTGGGAGTCCTGAAGACCGGCTCCGACGATTGCCGCGACGTGCTCGAACGCGCAAGTGCTCGGGAGACGGCTGCCCGGGTGGCGGCGGCGGGAATTGCCCGCGAGCTGCTGGCCGATTTGGGCGTCGAAGTCTTTTCGTACGTGACGTCCATCGGGCAGGCAAAACTCGTCGAGAAGGACCCTATGCTCGATGCGCCCGATTACAAGCCTCTTGACATCGAGATCTCCGATGTGCGCTGCCCAAATGAAGCTACGGCAGATGCCATGAGGCTCGAAATCGACAAGGCCCGCAACCTGGGCGAGAGTTTGGGCGGAACGTTTCGCGTGGTCGTCCGCGGGCTTGTTCCGGGGCTCGGGGGATATGCTTCGGCGGACGAACGCATGACGGGCCGCATCGCCGCAGCGCTGTTCTCCATTCCCGCTATCAAGGGCGTGGAGTTCGGCCTCGGTTTCCAAGCTGCAAGTTTGCCTGGCTCCCGGGTTCACGATGAGATCCGCCTCGATTCGACCTTCGGCTTCTTGCGCACGAGCAACAACGCGGGAGGACTGGAAGGTGGAATGACGACGGGCATGCCGCTGATCGTGACGTGCGCCATGAAGCCCATCCCCACGCTCATGACGCCCCTACAGACCGTCGACCTCGACACGCTCGAGCCGGCCTCGGCCTCGAAGGAGCGCAGCGACGTGTGCGCGGTCCCGGCATGCGCGGTCGTGGCCGAAGGCGAGGTGGCTTTCGTGCTGGCCAATGCATATCTCGAGAAGTTCGGGCACGATAACATGGCCGACATCCGCACGAACCTTGCCTCCTACAAGCAGCGCCTGAAAATGGCTGCCCGATGAGCGGCGGCAAGGTTTTCGATTTCCGCAAGGGGGAGCCTTGCGCCGAATCAGAGACGTGGGAGCTTAGGCAATCTGTGTTCTTCGTGGGCTTCATGGGGGCGGGAAAGACGTCTGTGGCTCGTAAGCTGGCGCGACGGGCGGGGGTCTCGTCCGTCGATATGGATACCTATATCGAGCGAAAATGCGACATGAAGGTAAAGCAGATTTTCGCCGAGGTCGGCGAAGCGGGTTTTCGCTCCATCGAGACGGACGTGCTCAAGGAGATGGTTTTCGGAGAGCCGCGGCTCGTGTCGTGTGGCGGAGGGGTGGTGCTCGCCGATGAGAACCGTTCCCTTTTGAGGGAGCACGGGTTCGTCGTGTACTTGAAGGTGACGGCGGCTGAGGCCGCATCGCGTATATCGGACGTGTCGACGCGCCCCTTGTTCGGTGACATCGATCAAGCCGAACGCGTGATCCAGGGCCGCTTGCCCTTGTATGAGGAAGTGGCTGACATCTGCATAGACACGAACGGGCGTGGAACGGGCTCCATTGCCCGAGAAGCATTCAAGCTGCTGAAAGACGAGGGGATACTGTGGCAACCAAAGTTATAGTGAGCCTTCCCGGCGAGGATGACTACGCTGTCCGCATCGGCGTCGGCGTCATGTCTGCGCTCGGGCGCAACCTGAGGGAAGTCGGGCGGTTTTCCCAGACGAAAGACGCGTTGGTCATAACGGATTCGAACGTTGCCCCCCTCTACCTTGCCAAGACGAGGGAATCCCTTGCCCAAGTGGGGTTCAAGGTCGCCGATATCGTGGTGCCGGCAGGCGAGCCGACGAAATCCATCGAGGTGGCAGCCGAGATATGGTCCGCCATGGCACAGTTGTCCCTCGGTCGTGATTGCCTGGTGGTTGCCCTTGGAGGAGGGGTGGTCGGAGACCTTGCCGGCTATGTGGCGTCGGCTTACATGCGGGGTGTGCCCGTAGTGCAGGTGCCGACGACGCTGTTGGCCATGGTCGATTCCTCGGTTGGGGGAAAGACGGCGGTGAACCTGCCCGAGGGAAAGAACCTCGTAGGTGCCTTCCACCAGCCGTCGTTCGTGTGCGCTGATGTCGACACGCTGGCTTCGCTTCCCGAACGGGAATGGCTCTGCGGATTTGGCGAGATAGCCAAGTCGTCCGCCATCGATTCAGATGACTTCTTCTTCTGGATGATGGACCACGCCGAAGCGCTCGTCGCCCACGATCGGGAAACCGTTGCAGAGGCTATAGCGCGTTGCGTCGTGTTCAAGGCAGATATCGTCGCGCAAGACAAAACGGAAAGCGCAGGCGTGCGTGAGTGCCTCAATTACGGCCATACGCTCGGACATGCCATCGAATCGTCCACGGGTTTCGGAACCTTCTCGCACGGAGCCTGCGTGGCCGAGGGCATGAGGTTCGCGGCGTTTGCGGCCCAGGGCATTCTGGCAGATACGGACGGAGGCTCCCTCTCCGACTTTGCGGAAGCGCAAGCAGAGCTTCTGGACCTTCTTGGGTTGCACGCGCTTGATTACGATGCCTCGATCGAAGAGCTGGTGGCGGCGATGACGCACGACAAGAAGAGCCGCGGAGGCGAGATCCGCTTCGTGCTTGCAAGCGATGTCGCCACCTGGAAGATCGTGGGCGCTTCGCCCGACACCGTGCGCGACCTGCTCCGCGAATGGCGCGAACGCGCTTAATAGCTACGACCCGACACGAGCTCGGACTAGTGCCGAACTTTCTTGGTTGCTCGCTCGAAGGGGTTCGCCTACAGCGTTTCCTACCAGGCCATCCGGCCGAAGGGGTTCGCCTACAGCCCTCCGGCGGTAATGACTTCATCTACACGCAGCATCGTTGCCCGCCTTCGGAAGCGGCTCACCCCTTCAGCCGGACGGCCCTACAGGAGGGCTATAAAGCGCTTTTACTAGATCGCCCGCGCGGCCCGAATGCGGGCTGGGCGGGCGCTCTTGTGAACCTGATAGAAGGCCTGGCTTCGCGTCAGGTTTTTCAGCTCTGGGTTACAATGCCCATTTAGTGAAGCACATGTTGCTGATTACGCGAAAGGCAAAGGGGGCTAGGGTGAGAATCGATTCGCTTCTGCTTCTACATGGGCCGAACCTCGATATGCTCGGTCAACGCGAGCCCGGCGTGTACGGGACCCGCACACTCGACGACCTCGAGAAGATGGTGATCGACTACGCGAAGGACAAGGGCATTGTGACGTCCTGCTTGCAGTCGAACCACGAGGGCGAGCTCATAGACGCAATCCACGGTGCAAAAGGGGCCTACGACGCAATCGTCTACAACCCCGGCGCTCACACCCACTACTCGTACGCCTTGCGCGATGCCGTTGCCTCAATAGATGTCCCGGTCGTGGAGGTTCACATCTCCGACGTTAGCGCCCGCGAAGCCTTCAGGCGCGTCTCGGTCATCGCGCCCGCATGCCTGGCGCAGGTGAAGGGCCTGGGTTTCGAAGGTTACCTGAGGGCGATCGACGTCTTGCGCGAAACGCCGTCCCCGGCCCGTTTGGGCGAGGGTTTCGAAAGGCGGTTTCCCGCGGAACAGCCCGTGAGGGTTGCCGGGCAAGAACAGCTTCCCAGCGAGGGGGAGGAGGCCGGCTCTTCGGATGGAGAAACCGACGAGGAGGATTTCGCGGCTCCTTTCGAGCGAAGGATCTTGGAAGAGGACGCGGTCGAAGCGGCCGCTTATCGGCTGGGGCTCTTGCGCAACGATTGCGCAAGCCGTGGCGTGCGGGCTTTTCTCGTCCGCGAGACATCCGACATCCAATGGCTTACCGCAATCGACGGGGTGTTCGACAGCGAGCGCGCCCATGCGCTGTTGGTGGACCGCGAAGGGGCCTGCCTTCATACCGACTCACGGTATTCGAACGCCTTGCGGGAGGAGGTGCTGCGCAAGGGGTTGCCCGTCGAAATCGACGACGGGCGAAAAAGCCATGTGCAGTTCGCTTGCGAAAGGCTGAAATGCCGCGATGGCGCCCTTGAAGGCCAGATTGCGCTGGAAGACACGATAACGTACGCGGAATATGCGAAAGCGGTCGAATCCTTCGGCGCCGAGGCGATGGCGATGACGCATGACGTGGTTGTCGGATTGCGCGCGGTTAAGACGAACGCGGAGTTGAACAGGCTGCGCGCTGCGCAGGCTGTCACCGACGCGGCCTTCCTGCACATCGTGGGTTTCATGCATCCGGGTATGACCGAACGTGAAATCCAGCTCGAGCTCGAGAGCTTCATGCTGCGTCACGGCGGCGAGGGGCTCGCTTTCAGCTCCATCGTCGCAACGGGTGCAAACGGTGCAGATCCCCACGCCATTCCGGGAAAGACGCGCCTCGAGGCGGGGCAGTGCGTCGTGATGGACTTCGGCGCGAAAGCGTTCGGCTATTGCTCCGACATGACCCGTGTGGTGTTCCTTGGCTTGCCCGACGAGCGCATGGCCGATGCCTGGAGGGTGCTCCGGGGGGCGAACGAGGCTGTCGAGTCCCTGCTGCGTCCCGGAGTCACTGGCAAAGAGGCGCACGAGCTTGCCGAGCGGAAGCTGGCAGAAGGGGGTTACGGAGGTCGGATGGGCCATGGCCTCGGGCACGGGGTAGGCATCGACATCCACGAGCAGCCCGTCTTGAACCTGCGCAACGAGGCTCCGCTGGTGGCTGGCAACGTCGTCACGGTCGAGCCGGGCATCTACCTTCCCGGTGAATTCGGCATGCGTCTGGAAGATTGCGGCGTGGTTACACAGGATGGATACGAAGTCTTCTCGCAGCTTGGCCATGAAATGGTTATAATTTAGCGGTTTAGTAATTAGAGAGGCAGACGGGCTTCTTCAAATAGGGGAGCCGACGGGAGGAATACGATGGCAATCAGCACGGCAGATTTCAAGAACGGGATGTGCATCGAGTACAACGGCAAACTGTGGACGATCGTGGAGTTCCAGCATGTGAAGCCGGGCAAGGGCGGCGCTTTCGTCCGCACCAAGCTGCGCGATGTCAGGACGGGCCGGATAGTTGACAACACGTTCAACGCAGGTACCAAGTTCGACTCCGTCCGCATGGAAACGCGCAAGATGCAGTACCTGTACAACGATGGCGCCGATTTCCACTTCATGGACAACAACACCTACGAGCAAGAGGCCATCGGCGAGGACATCGTGGGCGATGTCGCAAAGTGGCTGAAGGAGAATGACGAAGTCTCCCTGCAGTACGCTGGCGAGGAGCTCATCGGAATCGAGCCCATGATGTTCGTCGAGCTCGAGGTTTCCCAGACAGAGCCGGGCTTTAAGGGCGATACCGTCCAGGGCTCCACGAAACCCGCGACCCTCGAGACCGGCGCAGTCGTGCAGGTGCCCATGTACGTCGAGATCGGCGACGTGCTGCAAATCGACACCCGCGACGGCCGCTTCGTGAAGCGCGTGTAATCAAGAAGGCAGGCACCTTTTCGAGAGCGTCGATCGGGGCGTTCAAGAGCAACCGATTGCCGTGCGTCTCGATGTGCCTTTCGTAGCTTTGCAGGGCCGTTGCCTGATGCGCAGCGGCCTTCTTCTATAATCTAACGATGGTTCCGTGCGGGGCAAGCAATGGCGGACTTCACGAGAACCCAGATGGGAGAAATGCTATGACGGATTTGAATATTGAGGGGCTGACCGTTGCGCCTGGCGTCATCGAGACCATCATCTCCTTGGCAGCGTGCGACGTGGCGGGCGTAGCCGGCATAGGAGACCCTGCTACCAGCAGCATCCGCACGTTTATCGGCGGTAAGCCCTCCACGCAGGGCGTAGATGTCGAGATGGACGAGAACAACGAGCTGCACGTTTCCATCCGCATATTCGTCGAGAGCGGGCACGTTCTCCCCGATGTGGCTGCGAACGTACGCAAGGCAATCGTCGACGCCCTGAGCACCCAGGTCGGTGCGAAGGCCGGCTCGATCGACGTCTACATAGACGGCATACAATTCGAAGACTAGCAGCGGGTGGGTTACATGTCGAAGAAGAGACGCGATCGTCGTCACGCCCGCGAATGCGCGCTCGCGTTGCTCTATTCAGGCGATATCACGGAGTCAGATGCCGTGTCCATTGTCGAGCAGGGAGCTTATCCCGACGACGGCCTCACCGTCTCGGATTATGCTGAAGCGATAGTCGCCGGCGTGACCGAGAACCTCGAGGCGATAGACGCGCAGTTAGCATCCACTTCTGAAAATTGGGCGATTGAGCGCATGCCCGTTGTCGATCGCGCGATTCTGCGCATAGCCGTGTACGAGATGCTCTACGTCGACGAGGTGCCGGTTTCCGTTGCCATCAACGAAGCTGTTGAACTCGCGAAGATGTACGGCGGGGAGGACGAATCGTCCCGGTTCGTGAACGGCGTGCTCGGGCGCATTGCACGTGCGGGGGAATCTGGCTCCGATTCAAATGAGCCCTTGGATGCGGATTTGCGCGTTCCCGAAGAGCTCTAAAGGCTGAGGTGTATGGACACTGCATCCACGCAACAAGATTTCGGCGCCGTGAAACAGCGCCTTGAATACATCGCCGACGCAGTCGGAAACGAGGACATGCCCCTTGAAGAGGCTCTGGATCTTTTCGAAGAAGCCGTGGCCTTGGGGATGAAGGTGGGCGATTTGCTCGAGGTCGGTCTGGACGATGCCGAAGAGGCTGCTTCGGCAGGGGAAGATAGCGCACAAGAAGGTGACGCTGCCGCCGCCGAGGCCGCTGCCAATTAAGGTGCTCGTATGTCTCGTTTACTGGACGCCATATCGTCGCCTGCCGATCTCAAGCTGCTGACCGATGGCGAGCTCGGCATCCTCGCCGAGGAGATTCGTCAGGAGATTATCCGGACCACTTCGAAAACGGGCGGCCATGTGGCACCGTCGCTTGGTGCCGTCGAGATCATCCTGGCTGTGCATTCGCTCATCAACGCTCCAGAAGACCGCTTCGTCTTCGACGTCGGGCATCAGGCCTATGCACACAAGCTCGTCACCGGGCGCGTCGACTCTTTCTCCACGTTGAGGACCTATGGCGGCATATCCGGGTTCCCGAAACCCTCCGAGAGCCCTTATGACGTCCATCCCTCCGGACATGCGTCCGATTCCCTATCCGTTGTGCTTGGCCTGGCCAAAGCCCGCGAGCTGCGCAACTCGGACGAGAAGATCGTCGCGCTCATCGGAGACGCGGCGTTGTCCGGCGGTATGGCGTTCGAGGCGATCAACACGATTGGCCAGCTGCAATTGCCCGTCGTCATAATCCTGAACGACAACGAGATGTCCATCTCGAGAAACGTGGGCGCGTTGGTAAGGCATCTGGGAGCCGTGCGCTCGTCTGCGCGGTATCGCCAGGCTCGCGACAGTTCTCAGGAGAAGCTCGAGGAAAGCGGGCCCATCGGCAAGGCTTTCGTGGCCTTCGGGCGCAACGCGAAAGATTCGCTCAAGCAGTTCCTCGTGCCCGAGACCATGCTGTTCGAACAGCTTGGCATCCTGTGCACCCCGCCTATCAACGGTCACGATATCGCGGAGATCAAGAGTCACCTGCGCACGGCCCTCGATGCGGACGGCCCTGTTCTCATTCATGCCGTGACGAGGAAAGGCGCCGGTTATCCACCTGCGGAAGAGGATCCTACACGTTTTCACGGTGTAGGCCCCTTCGACATCGAAACCGGCAAGAGCACCAAAAAGGACAGGAAGCCGACGTACACCGATGTGTTCGGAAAAGCGCTCATTCGAGAGGCAAAGGCTGACAAGCGCATCGTGGCGCTCACTGCCGGCATGCGCACTGGGACAGGGCTGGAGGCGTTCTCGCTCAAGCTCCCGGACCGCTTCGTCGATGTGGGAATCGCCGAGGAGAACGCCGTCGGCACGGCGGTCGGCATGGCGATTGGCGGGCTGAAGCCCGTCGTGGCCATATACTCGACATTCCTGCAGCGGGCGTTTGACCAGATGGTCGTCGACTGCGCGCTCTCCGAGAGCGATGTTGTGTTCGCCATCGACCGAGCTGGGCTCGTGGGCGATGACGGCCCTACTCATCACGGCGTCTTCGATATGGCCTATTGCCGCATGATTCCGAACATGCGCATCGTGGCTCCTTCCGATGAAGCCGAGCTGGTGTGCGCCCTGCACACCGCCTTGGAGGTTGGAGGGCCCTTCGCCATCCGCTACCCCCGCGGAGCGGGAGCAGGCGCGCCTGTTCCGAAGACGCCCGCGTTGCTGCCTGTCGGCGTTTCAAGCGAGTTGAGAGCCGGCGACGATGTGGCGTTGCTCGCGTTTGGCGACCGGGTTCCCGCGGCGCTCGAGGCGGCGGAGCTGTTGGCCGAAAAGGGGATCGATGCACGTGTTGTCGACATGCGTTGGGTTAAACCGCTTGACGAAAAGGCCATTGCGAAAGCGGCAGAGACGAAGGTGGTGCTCACCGTCGAGAACGGCATCTTGTCGGGAGGCGTTGGGGAAGCGGTGCTCTCTGTTCTGAACGGGATTGGCGCAAACGTGCCAGTAAGGCTTCTCGGCGTCGGCGACGGGTTCGTGGGCCACGGCAAGACGGAGAGGCTGTTATCCGATCTCGGATTGGATGCAGAGGGCATCGTCAAAGCCGTAATCGAGGTCCTTCTTTAAAGACATTTACAAAAAACACATTTCAGGAGCGGCACTTCATATGGTGCTTCGGAAAACGGAACGTTGCAACATGGTGTGTAGAAAAAGAGCTTGGCAAACACCACGTCAGATAATGGTGTTTTATAAACCAAAACGGCAATAAAGCCGCATGATAAAATTTCAGGGATTTGTCTATTGATGAGGAGGACGATATGACTCATGCAAAGCAGCGTGCTACGGCGCTCATCGTCGCATTTGTGCTTGCGATCGGATGCGCCTTGGCCATAAGCATGCCTCAGCAGGCATATGCAACCAAATCCACCAAGCTTGCAGCAGGCACCTCTTTTACAACGTCAACCAATTTGGACCTGACGGATAAGAATTTGACGGCGACGAACGCCACCAAGTTCAACGCTACCAATGACAACAATTTCTATAAGTTCACTACGAGTGATAGAAACTCGCGCTATAGACTGACGCTCCGCTCATTTGATGGATGGAAGCTGTATGCGACAGTATACGATTCATCTCATCACCGCATTGCTCATATGGTCACCTCGAGCACAACGGGGCAAAACTGGGTTTTCAGGAATCTGAAACGAAATGCTGTCTATTACGTCGAGGTGTGGCGTTTCGTCATAAACGTATCCGACTACATTGACAGCGGGTCTGTGCTGGGCGAAGGATATGCAGAGTCCACGTATGTTCCGTACAGGATTACCATGAAAGAGATGGTTACTCCTCCGAAACCTGTAACTGGCCTGAAATTCAAGTCGCTCGCCAAGGGGACTCTCCGAGTTACCTATCGTGAATCGAATACTGCAGACGGTTATCGTATCGAAGTCAAAAAAGATAGCGGAGCGTGGAAGCAAGTAGCTTATACGACGAATACGACCCGAGTCATCAAGGGTCTGTCCTCTTCTAGCAAGTACAGGGTTCGTGTAAGGGCCGCGCGTTGGGAAAAAGGTCGTAAGTACTATTCGAAGTACGTTGCAACCAAGAACGCTATTAAGGCAGACGGCAAGACTTCGAAATGGAAGTCATAGCTCACAGTTTAGCGTATGAGGTTTAAGCGGGACCCGGCTTTGCCGGGTCCCGCTTTGTTCGCGGGCGCTATACGAGGAGCTTCCCTTCTCTGCAGCGCCTTTGGTTTCAAATTGTCATCTCTGTGGCCATGTGCAGAAAACGCGCAGGAATAGAATTTCCCCGATAGCTTTTTTAGCCCCGTGCTATACTGCTTTGACCTGCAGAAGCGCAGGTAAGTAAATATTGGCCCCCGAGACATGTTTGTTACGCGGCCGCCTTTGCGAGCATATCGCGAGAGCGAACATGGTGAACTGCTAGACGACCATGTTGACGGGTCCCCGACAATGAAAGGGGTCCGTTTTGACTGAGATCAAGAATCCCAACGTCATCGACTTCTCCGAGATCACCGACGAGCAGATGAATCAGATGATCGATGGCACCCTGACCGAATTCGACGAGGGCGACCTTGTTGACGGCACGATCGTGAAGATCGAGCGCGACGAGGTTCTTGTCGACATCGGCTTCAAGTCCGAAGGCGTCATTCCCGTACGCGAGCTTTCCATCCGCAAGGACGCCGATCCCTCCGACCTCGTCGAGGTTGGCGATAAGATCGAGGCCCTGGTTCTTCAGAAGGAAGACAAGGACGGTCGCCTGATCCTTTCCAAGAAGCGCGCAGAGTACGAGCGCTCCTGGATTTCCGTCGAAGAGAAGTTCAAGGCCGGCGAGCCTGTCGTGGGCGAGGTCATCGAAGTCGTCAAGGGCGGCCTCATCATCGACATCGGCTTGCGCGGCTTCCTACCCGCATCCCTCGTGGACCTGCGCCGCGTCAAGGATCTCGACATGTA